>JABJOX010000004.1 GCA_018664115.1 Candidatus Woesearchaeota archaeon | reverse complement strand
TCTAATTGGTTTAGCTTTAATCCCTACATTTTTTATCGGCAGAAAAATTGCCGGAAATGTAGGAGGATTTTTCGCCGCAATCTTTTTAGCCATTAATGGACCATTACTTGGAAGAACGCCAGCAGGGTTTGCTGATACTGATGCCTATAGTATTTTATTCCCCGTGATAATTTTATGGTTATTTCTAGAAGCTTATACTTGTGAAAAAGAAAAATATTCTTGGTTACTAACTGGTTTAGCAGGATTATTTGTAGGTTTTTACGCAGCTACTTGGAGTGGTTGGTCGTATGTTTTTTGGTTTGTTATAGGTTCAATCTTATTAGTTTTGTTAATCAAAATGATTTATCAAATGTCTATAAATAAAATTTCTTTTGAATTAATTAAAAAGATAAATCTAAAAGAGAATTTAACTCAGCTAGTTATTTTTGTTGTCACCTCCGCAATCTTTGTAACTTTGTTTAATGTATGGGCCAGTTTCTCTGGCGCATTTAATAGAATTATTCGATTTATTACGTTAAAAGAAGTTGGAATTAAATCCATCTGGCCTAATGTCTTGACAACTGTAGCAGAATTTAACACCATTTCATTTACACAGATAATTAATCAAATGGGGGGGAAATTTCTTTTCTTTGTCGCTTCATTAGGAATAATCTTAACTTTATTAAAAAAGAATAAAGAAAAGAAAATAGAATTTGTTTATTTTACATTATTATTAATCTGGTTTGCTGCAACTGCTTATTCTTTTACTAAAGGAACTAGGTTTGCAATTTTAATGGCACCACCATTTGCCATTGCTTTAGGTTCAGCATTTGGAATTGCTTATGAGAAATTTGGAGGGTGGTTAAGCAAGGGAATTAATTTAGATAAAATAATCAGTAAAACGTTAATATTCATAATTTTGGCAATCTTTTTAATTACTCCATTTGGTACTGCTCAATCTATTGCAATGAATGAAGCTCCGAACATGAATGATGCTTGGTACAATGCTTTAACTAAAATAAAAGAAGACACTGCAGATTCAGTTATAACTTCCTGGTGGGATTTTGGTCATTGGTTTGTTGCCATATCTGAGAGAAGAGTAACTTTTGATGGTGGTGACCAAGGAGAAAGAATTCATTGGGTAGGTAAGACATTATTAACAGATAACGAAGTAGAAGCGACAGGGATTCTAAGAATGTTAAATTGTGTTCAAGAAACTGCCCCAATAAAGTTAGATGAATTTACTGGAGATAGTTTAAAGTCCGTACAGATTTTATATGATGTTTTCCAAATATCAAATAAGAATGAAGCTTATCGAGAATATCTTAACTTAGGATTAACTGAAGAACAAGCAACCACAATGTTAGATCATACGCATTGTCAAGATTTGCTTCCAAATTATTACATCACTTCAGAAGACATGGTTGGAAAAGCTGGAGTTTGGGGACATTTTGGCAGTTGGAATTTTGAAAAAGCAACTATGTATCAAACTACAAAAAAGATGAGTAGAACTGAAGCGGTTAGTTATTTAATTGAAAATTTTGAGATGACTGAAGAACAAGCTGACCAAATTCATTACGAAATCCAAAACACAAAAGGAGATCAATGGATTGCACCCTGGCCAGGATATCTTTCTGGATTAAGTGGTTGTGAAACATTGTCTAAAAATAATTTACGTTGTGTTGGTTCAATCCAAGGACAAAATCTTGGTTTCCTTGTTGATTTAAATCAAAAAAATGTAACCATTGAAGGTAATCAAGAAGTTGTACCAAATACTTTGGTTTATGCAACAAAACAAGGTATTCAAGAGGTAGAATTAGAAGGGAAACATACTGGGTTTTCTTTTGTCTTAGTACCTAATGGAGAAAATTATAATTTCATATTAACCGATCCGTTGCAAGCAAATAGCCTCTTTACCAAAATGTTTTTCTTTGAAGGACATGGTTTAAAATGTTTCAGCAAATTTGATGATCGGAAACAAGTTAACAACCAAAGAATTATCACTTGGAAAGTTGATTATGATTGTCAAAAGGAAAATAATGTCTACTTTCAACCAAAAGAAGAAGTTAACGCTGCCCATATCTTAATTTCAACCCAAGATAAAAGTGAAGAAGAAGCGTTAAAGATTATTGAAGAAGTTAAAGGAAAAGTAAATAAGAATAATTTTGCGGAATTGGCTAAAGAATATTCAAATGATCCTGGTTCAAAAGAAAATGGTGGCAATTTAGGTTGGTTTGGTAAAGGAGCAATGATTCCTGAATTTGAAGAAACTGCTTATTCTTTGAATGTGGGAGATATTTCTGAACCAATAAAAACACAGTTTGGGTACCATCTAATTATGTTGATTGATAAAAGAATGGTAGAAAGTTAATTGATTATAATTTATTAAGTTTTATTTTTTTCTTTGTTTTATATGTCTATTTCTTACTTTTTGTTCAATTATCTCTTTATCTTCCATAATATATATAAATCAAATTTAAGCAGTAATCATAAAGATGAATGAATTTGTAGTAATTCCTGCACATAACGAAGAAAATAATGTTGTTGAGGTAATTAATAAAGTAAAAATTTATGTGGATAATATTATTGTAATTGACGATGGTTCTACTGATAATACTTATGATAAAGCGAGAGGTGGAGAAGGAAGAGAAGAAAGAAGTGTGAGTGTATTAAAGCATGAAGTTAACCTTGGAAAAGGGGCAGCATTAAAAACAGGTTGTGATTTTGCTTTAAAACAAGGAGCAGAAAAAATAGTTGTAATTGATGCTGACGGACAACATAACCCAAAAGAGATCCCTAAATTTTTAGAAGCATTACAGAATAATGAAATTGTTTTCTCTCACAGAACAAAAAGTAAAGCGATGCCTTTCGTATTAAAGTTTGGAAATGATTTTATTAACAAATTTTCCAGTTTTCTGTTTGGAGTAAATATCAAAGATAATCAATGTGGATATAGAGCTTTTACTTCTGATGCTTACAAAAAAATACGTTGGAGTGCGTCTGATTATTATATGGAAACTGAGATGATTATTAATGCTGGAAAACACAAATTAAGATATACAGAAATCCCTATTGAAACTATTTACGCAGATAAATACAAAGGAACAACAGTGCTTGATGGAGTTAAAATTGTTCTCAAAATGCTTACTTGGAGGTTATTAAGATGAATACAACACTTTGGATACAATTATTAGGAATTATTTTTGGATTAGGAATGATTTATTTTACTTTTGTAAAATATAAAAGAAAAGAATTAAGAAAACAAGAATTTTTAATGTGGCAGTTATGTTGGTCAATATTAATTATGATTGCAATTATTCCCTCAATTCTTGATCCAATCATTGCCCCACTTAACTTTTATCGCCGATTAGATTTCTTTGTCGTAATTGGATTCTTTATTCTTTTAGGATTAGGATTTTATAATTACAGTCTGATGAAGAAAGTTGAAAGAAAAGTAGAAATTTTAGTTCGGAAGGATGCTATCAGAAAAGAGGAAGAAAAAAAAGAATGAAAATACTTTTTATTTGCGAAAATTATATCCCACATTATGGTGGAGCAGAAGTTGTTTTCAAGAATCTGGCTGAAAATTACGTAAAGTTAGGTCATGGAGTAATCCTATTAACGCAAAAACTTAAAGGAACAAAAAGAAAAGAAATAATTAATGGAGTGAAAGTTTATCGGGTAAATTCGTTCGGTTCTCGTTATCTGTTTACATTTCTTTCATTATTCAAAGCGATTAAGTTTGCTAAAAAAAGTGATGTTATCCAAACAACTTCTTTCAATGGTGCTCCTCCAGCCTGGTTAGCTGCAAAACTAACTAAAAAACCAGTAGTAATAACTGTACATGAAATTTGGATTAGAAAATGGAATAAAGTTACCAGTTTTCCAAAATGGAAATGTTTAATCCATGAATTACTTGAGAAAGCAATTTATTCATTTAATTATGATAAGTATATTTGTGTTTCTAATGCAACCAGAAAAGATTTATTACAAACAGGTATAAAACCAGAAAAAGCGGTAACTATTCATAACGGTTTAGATTATGAATTTTGGAACGAAAAAGATATTGATAATCACAAAGTTAAATTAATTAAGAAAGAATTAGGATTAGAAAATAATTTTGTATACTTTTCTTGGGGCAGACCAGGAGAATCGAAAGGTTTTGAATATGTAATTAAAGCCGTACCAGAGATCTCAAAAATAATTCCTAATGCCATCCTTGTGCTAACGTTTGGTTCCATTGACAAGTATCAGAAAAAATATGACCAACTAATGAAACTTATTAAAGAATTGAAAATTGAAGATAAAGTTAAATTAATTGATACTGTTCAGCACCAGGATTTACGTTATTACTTGAAAGCATTTGATTGTGCAGTTATCCCTTCTATTGCAGAAGGGTTTGGATATAATGCTGTAGAAGCGATTACAATGGGCATTCCAGCAGTCGTAAGTGATGCAGGCTCACTCCCAGAAGTAGTTTCTGGAAAACATTTGATGTTTGAAAGTAAAAACTCTCTTGATTTGGCTAAAAAAGTAATTCTTGTTTCGCAAGGTAAGTACAATAATGAAGAAGTAAGAGAATACAACTGGGAACCAAGTGTTGAAAAATATTTAGAAGTTTATGAGAAATTAGTCAGTAATGATTACGCAAAAAATCTTCCCTCTTAAAACATTGTGTCTTATTCTTTTTTGAATCTACAAAATTATATTTAACTTTTTCCCCTATATCTTCATTAAATGTATAAAAGTCCATTTTAATCATCATTGCAGCTGTTAGGTTTTCATACCACTCAATTAATCTTAAATCATTTTCAATGATTTTTCTAAAGTCAGGAAAAGTTTTCTCATCAATTTTTTTGTTTGTTACTAATCTTTGAATATTCTCTGAGTTCATTTCTCCTTGCTGAAATCTCTCTGCCGTGTCAAAAGATGACAAATAATCTGGGGTAATAAAAAGAAGCCCCATATCTGTATCAACATGAATCCATGCCCTATCATAATAAATTTCAGAGACAGTATGCCTATATCCTGATAATTTTCTTTCAGCTGCAATAAAATCAATAACTCTTCCCGGCAAGCCCACACCTTCAAGTAAAGCAAGAGTAGTTTGAGAAATGTAACGACAATGAGTGATTAATTCTCCCGCGCCTTTCCTTATCTTTTCTAATCGCTCCCCACTCTTTTCTTCAACTAATTCTCCTTCTTTCCAATAATCATTATCCCTCAAACCATGAATATGCCTATCTGCAATATCTGAAAGAAAATCAACTAATTCCCCAATATTAGTTGGTGTATCTTGCCCATGATAAAAGTCATTTAATTTCTTATTATTAACCATTTTTATGATAAAATTCAATTGATTTAAAAACATTTATGCCAGAAAATAGATGAACCCAAAATCATAAATGTTATAAAGCAAAATCCCTCATTTCTTCTCTATGAAAATACTTTTTGTCTCAGAATATTTTACGCCAAAAATTATGGGTGGTGGAGAAATTAATTTATTTCTGATAGCTAAAGCACTTGTTAAAAATGGAGAAGATGTTTCCGTACTAACTTCTTATCATTCGGGATTAAAAAGAGTTGAGATTATTGAGGGGATCAAAATTTATCGCAAGCTGAAGACTGCAGACAACCCAAGCGGGGTTAAAAATAATTGGATTAGGAGCAGATTGTTTCCAAAATCAATTGTTAAAGAAACTAAAAAACTTAATAAAAAATTAAAATTTGATTTGATTCATTTCATTGGAACAAGCATCATTGCGGCAAAAGAATTGCGGAAAATTAAAGGGTTACGAAAAGATAATGTACCTTTGTTTGCAACCATCGAAAGTTATCCTGCCCTTTGTCCAAAAGGAGACAGATTTTATCATGGGAAGAAAGAGTGTAAATTTGTTTGTTCATTCTCTAAATTTTTATCTTGCCAAATTAATTCTTCAGAGATAGGTAAAACTAGGAATAGTTGGTACTTAAGATATAATCCATTGTTTGTATACTATGTATATAATTATTACAAAAAATTAAATGAGGGATTAAAATATTGTAAGTTAATTGCCATTAGCGAATATGTACAAAAAATATTATTACAACATAAAAAGAAAAGTGTTGTTATTCCAAATATGTTAGAAATTGATAAATTTAATGTTAAGATTAATAAGAAAACAAACAAAAGTAAAAAAATAAAAGTACTTTATTTAGGATCTTTAACCAAATTTAAAGGCCCACAGGTATTGTTGAAAGCAATTAAAGGATTAGATGTAAAATGTAATTTGTATGGAGATGGTCCGTTAAAAGAAGAGTTACAGAATTATATTAAAAGAAATAATCTTGATTCAGAGATTCACCAACCAGTTTCTTACGATAAGATTCCAGAAGTTTACGCCAATCATGATTTGGTGGTCTTCCCTTCTATTTGGCCTGAACCATTTGGTAGAATTGCAATTGAAGCGATGGCTGCTGGTAAGCCAGTGATTGGAAGTGATATTGGGGGAATTAGGGAAACGATTGAAGAAAGAGAGGGGATACTTGTTAAAGCAGGAAATAGTCATGAACTAAAAAAACAGATATTAAATGTAACAGAAAATAGAGAGCTAAAAAAGTTCAAAGTTATGGGAGTGAAAAATGTTAAAGACAAATATTCAGAATTAGAAGTAATTAAGAAAATGATTAAAAGATATCAAGAGACATTAAAATGAGAATAACTGAACGTAAACAAGTATTAGATTATTATAAAAAAGAAAAGGTTGCTCAAGGCTATATTAAAAAAAGGTTTACTGAACCTTTAAACTTTGTTGAACATAAAAGACAAGTAAATTTGATTAATAATATTATTACTAACTATGATTGTAAGTATATCTTAGAATTTGCTCCCGGACCAGCAAGACTAACTGCAGAATTAAATCTTGAGAATATTAAAGAAGGAATAAGCATAGAATCTAGTTCAAGCATGTTAAAAATTGCAGAAAATAGAATGAAAAGTAACCACCATTATCATAGATGGTCTTTTGTTAATGATGATGTTTTTAAATACAAAAATAAAAATAATCAAAGATATGATTTGATTTTCACAATAAGGTTTTTATTGCACTTTAAAGCTGAAGAAAGAAATAAAATATATCAACAAGCATCAAATTTGTTAAATGAGGGGGGCTTATTATCTTTTGAAGTTATGAACAAAAATATTGTTTTACCATTAAGAAAGATTTTAGGTAAAAAAAGGTATTTTGTATATGACAAATTGTATACTAAAAAAGAGTTCAAAGAAGAAATGGAAAATAATGGATTTAAAGTTATTAAAATGTTTCCAATCCTAAAACAATTCTGGTTACAAGCATTATTCTCAAGACCACTTAAAATAATAAAGATGAATAATTTAGCTAGAAAAATCATTTTCTTTTTAGAAAAATTTAGATCTAACGAACCTTATGAATGGATTGTTTTATGTCAAAAGAAATAAAATAAAAAAAAAGCAAAGAAACAAAGAAATGATAAACAAGCGAAGAATAACTTACTATGTGCAGAGATATAGACCTAGATACGAAGCGATATCTAAAGAAGTTTCAGTTTTGGCAAATTATTTCTCAAAAGAAAATAGAGTCAAAATCCATGATTTGCATCTTGATGGATTATTTAATTTCAAATTTAATAGAAAGAGAAGTTCTTATCATTTTTTTTATTATCCAGTACTATTCTTACATAGTTATTGTTTAAGCAAAAGAAGCAATGTCAACCACATTTATACCTCTTTAGGAGATTTGCCTTATCTTAATATAATTAATTTAAACACAACAATACTTACTGCAGCTGCCTCATGTAAAATTAAAAAAATTAAAAAAAGAATTAAAAGATTAAAAAAACTTAAGAAAATTGTAGTAGAATCAAATAAACAAAAGGAAGAACTATTAGAATTAGGGATTAATCCAAATAAAGTTAGAGTGATTTATCCACCGGTAAACTTAAAAGAATTTAATTATTATAAACCTAAAGGAGATTTCAAGATTCTTTATGCAAGTTGTCCAACGAGATTAAGTGATTTTAAAAAAAGAGGTATAAACCTTATAATTGAAACTGCAAAAAAACATCAATCAGCAAAGTTCATACTTGCTTGGAGAAAAGGTGCTTATTTGGACATTAAACAATTAATAAACAAATCTTCTCTCAAAAATATAATAATCGATAATCGGATTATCAATGATATGAACGAGATTTATGGTCGAACACATTGCACCATAATTCCCTATACCAAACACGATAATTATCTTAAACTCATTCCTAATTCTGCATTAGAAAGTTTAGCCGCTGGAAAACCAATATTAGTTTCAAACAAAACTGAAATTGCTGCTTTTGTTGATAAAGAAAGATGTGGAGTAGTGTTTGAACCAAATGAAACTAGTTTACTAAAAGCCATCATTAAATTAAAAAACAATTACACAAAATATCAAAAAAATTGCCGGAAAACCGCTAACAAATATTTTTCAAGAGATGATTTTGTTAAAGAGTATGAAAAAATATACAAAAAGATATGAACAAACAGATTGGGAATTATAAAAAACAATTAAAAATAAATGGTTACTAATCTTAACTAAAATAGGTCCATAACCTATTTAAAGTTAAAAAAAGAAAAATAAGTACAAATTTAAATAGAAGTAAAGAAATAATTAATTGAAGCCAAATGAAAGAAGAAATAATTAAAGAATATTCTTCATGATATAAGTTATTTACCTCAAAATACAAAAAAATGTCTATACCTATTAAACTAGAAAATATTTTAGATTACTTATCTCCTGGTTGGTCTAAAAAAGAATTCTACAAAAATAAAACCTTTGATGAATTATTTCAGATTGATGAAATCCCATTATCATGGTTTTATGAAAGATCATTTTGTTTACATACGTTGCCCCCAATTTTTAAAACAAAAGAAATGATAAAAAATATTATTTATGATAAAAAAAAGCACATAAATAAAAAATTAAAAATAAGAGTAATGGTGTTAAAAAAATTATACTATATTAATGAATCATTAAAAACTTTATTTTGTACAAAAAAGGGAAAAATAGGTGACTACCATTCTACTAAAAACGTCCTATTTTTTATACATTCAAACCATATTGATTTTAAAAATAAAGAAATATTTAGAATTAATAATATAATCAATAAAATAAAAAAAGACAATTATATAAAACCATTTATCCTTGTTGCAAGTCAATCTTCAGAAAAAGTATACTCCGCGATTCAAAGATTACTTCGATGTAATAATACCATTTATGATTTCATTAGTCTAAAAGATAAAAAAGAAGCAAAAATTAAATCAAAAGAATTAGCATCATTATGGATTTCAATAAGTGAAAGAGAGAAAATAAAAATATTAAGATCAAATGAAATATTTGAATGCGTAAGTGGTCCATTGGATTTATACTTCTCTAAAGAATTTTTGTATTATTTAATTTTATATTATAAAGCAAGTAAAAGAGCAATTATAAAAAGCAAAAGTAAAGCAATAATAATAACTGCTACTAATGGATTATTTGAAAGATGTTTAATGGCAGCAGCGAGTTCTTTAAACATTCCCACCATAATTCTCCAACATGGAGCGGGCGGTAGTGATATAAAATACAAATTGAGAGATCCTTATAAATTTATTACTTTTTCAAAATTTTATAAGAATAAATTAATAAAAAATATGATTCAAAAAAAAAATGTCATAATTACTGGACCATATATCTTTGATGACCTATATAAATATACCCTCTCAAAAATTAAAATTAGAAAGAGGCAACAGAAGAATATTGCTATTCTAACGGTTCCATTTGTTGAACAAGGATATTATAGTAAAAAAGAATATTTTGGTTATATAAAAATAATCATTAAAGAGATTAAAAAAAGTGGCTCCCATAAAATATTTATTAAGCTTCATCCTAGAGAAAAACATATCAAAGAATATAAAAAACTAATTAAAAAAAATGACTTTAAAGAAGTGTTAATTGGACAAAAAACAAATCAAGGAGGATTATATGATATTATTAATAAATCTGATATGGTCATTAATTTTAGTTCAACAACAGCCATTGAAACAATGATTTTAAATAAACCTTTAATAACGATGCTTATGCCAAATTTTGATAACCCATTAAACAAATGGCTCCACGAAAGCAAAGCAACTATTGAAATATCGATAAATGGAGACCTTTCAAAAACCATTAAAAAAATTCTTATTAAAGACACCTTAATAAAAAATAGAAAAAAATTGGTTCATAAGCTTTGTGGTAAAATCGATGGAAGATCATCAGAAAGAATAGTTCAACTAATCTATTCGTTATATAAAAAATAAATAAAAAATGTACAAAAGAATAAACCCGGAATTGCATAGAATAATTCAAATATTCAATAAAAATGGATTAAATTATAATCTCTTTAAATGTGAACATATTTTTGAAGGAGAAAATAAAAACCTGGATATTATTTTCAGAACTATAGAAGATTACAATAAAGCTTCTAAAATATTAAATAAAGAAAACTATCTTCTTTATATGTCGGAAAAAGTTGAAAGATATAAAAAAATGTATCTTTTATTCAAAAAAGAAGTGGTCTATGCCATTCATCTTCATAGAGAAGTTTCTTGGCATGGAATTATTGTCTTGAATAAAGAAAAAGTCTTTGAAAGAGCACGAAATAATATCCCCTCTCCAGAAGATTCTTTATTAATTCATTCTGCACATGCTTTATTTGAAAATTTTAAAATATCATCATTCCAAAGGAAATTACTTGCAAAATACAAAAAAGAAACTAAAGACAAAAATTATATCAACTCCCAATTAGTAAAATTTGGATGGAAAAAAGAATTTTATAAATTTATCAAAGATTTCTCTATTACCAAAAGATTAATAGTACAAATTTATTTTTCCTGTTTAATAAAACATCCTTTAAGTATACTTACTCTTGGAAATAAACTTTTCAAATACATAAGAAGAAAAATATCTCTTGAAAGAAAATGTTATTTAATAGCTTTAATTGGAGTAAATGGATCTGGAAAAACAACACTTACCCACAAATTATTAGAAAAATATGAAAATCTAACCAGATTTATGGGAATTAAACAAGAGAGGTATTATTTTGGCTGGGTTCCTTTTTCATTTATCGCAAAAATTATTTCAAAGATGTTTAGGAGAAAAGCTATTTTCAAAGAAACAGCCGTTAAGAGCACAGTAATAAAAAATAACCAAAAAATTAATAAAAATAAAATGTTTCAAGAATTATTATTTTTATATAACTTTTGTGAATATTTATACCGTTATATTTTTACTATTTACCCTAAATTAAGAACCAGAAAGCTCTTAATTAGTGATCGTTATTTCTATGATATTTATGGACAATATCCTTCAGCCAAGAAAAGTATTATCGTCCCTTTACTGTTTAAACTATTTCCTTCTCCTGACTTATTAATTATTTTGGATGCTAATACGAAAACTATTATGAAAAGAAACAAAGCAGGACAAAACTTGAAAAGAAATGTTTTTCCAAAAGAATACTTAGATTGTCAAAAGGAAAGATACAAAGAAATCAGTACGATGTTTAATGCACCCATTATTGACACTGAAAATAAGTTAGAAAATAATATTGATGAAATTACAAGTCATAGCTGGAATAGTATAATTAAAAGAGTTAGGTTGTAGTTCCAATTAATATATAAATAAAGAATAAAGATTAAGAATAATGGCCAAAATTGTAACTGAATTGTATGATGATATTTGGGCTAACTTTGATAAAGAAATGATTAAAGAAGCCTATAAACTTCTTAAAACTAGACTTAAAAGAAATGAAATCCCCCTAAAAATTCTTAAGAATAAAAAAGTGTTAGATATGGGCTGTGGTTCTGGAAGATATTCAATTGCATTAAAAAAGTTAGGTGCAAAGAAAGTAATAGGGATGGATTTTGGTGAGGGGAAAAAACTTAAGTATAAAGGGGTACAATATGTAAATGGTAGTGCATTGAAATTACCATTTGAGGATAATTCTTTTGATTTTGTATTTTGCAACGGAGTTCTTCATCATACAACAGATCCTATAAAAGGAATAAAAGAGATGTACAGGGTTTTAAAACCTAATTGTTGGAGCTGGTTGTTTGTTTGTGGTGAATGCAAATTTTATGAAATGTTAGATGATATTAGAAAGAATCTAAACTCAAAAGATAGTAAAAAATTTAGAAAATTATTAGAATTATGGCAATTACCAAAACAAAAACAATTTTTTCTAACTGATTTATTATTTGTAGCAATCCGACATTATTTCACAAGAACAAGATTAGAAAAAACATTAAGTGAGATTGGTTTCAAAAAAATGATATTTCTTCCAAGAGGAGTTGATTATGATCTCACCGAACAAGTATACAATAATCCAGAATTAACAGAATATTTCAACAAAAATGGTGAAGGGGATTTGAGGTTTATGATGAAGAAATAAGCAAAAAGTTTACCATTTATTTTATTGTTTACATTTTATGATTTACTCTTTTTTAATATCTCTTCATCCATCCCATGATCTCACCTGTCTTCTCATTAAACCAAGTATTACAATTCAAACAAAAAAAGCGCGCAGCACCATTCCTTTCCCTTCCTTTTCTTACAATAGTGAACTTACCTTCAATTTTCTTTCTACTGATATTACAAGAAGGACAAATACAGAATATCATTTTTTTACTAGCAATATTCTCTCTTTTTATTCCTATTTTTGCACCTAATTTCATTTTCAATAATCTATGTTTTTCATCCATAAGTTTTAAAAAGTGAGTTGAGTATAAAAAAATGTTGAAACTATTATCACAGTAATAAAAAGCGCGCAGACTTACCCAAAATTTATAAATCAATTTAGTGAAACAAATATAAAATAGAAAAAGGTGATCACATGAATTATGCAATAAACTTAAAAAATGAATTAAAAAAAGGAAATAAAAAAATAGGTGTTTGGGGTCTTGGATATATTGGCTTCTCAACAATTACCCACTTTGCAAAAGCAGGAATAACTTGTATTGGAACTGATATTTCACAAAAAAGAGTTAATGACGTAAATAATGGAAAGGCAACAATTCCAAACCTTGATTTCTGGTTAGGGTTCAACACCCAAGCACTTGCAAGAGATGGTATCATGCGAGCAACAACACAATGGCAAGAACTTATCCATCCTGATGTTCTTGCCCATATAGTTACAATTCCTACAGAAAAAGATGGAAAACCACACCACGACATTCTTATTGATGTTGTTAATAAACTAAGCAATTTAAAAAATGTGGAAATGGAACATCCGCCTCTCGTTATTGTTGAAAGTACTCTTACCCCCTCTGTTGCTGATGAAATTATAATTCCGCTCTTCAAACAAAAAGGAATTGAAATCGGAAAAGACATATTATTTGGAATTGCTCCTAGAAGAGATTGGTTTACCTCGGCAGATAAAGGTTTAACAGCATTACATCGAGTTGTTGGAGGAACAACTCCAGAAACAACAACATTAATGCATGAAGTGCTTGGAATTGTCTGTAACAATATTCTTGAAGCCCATGATCACAAACATGCAGCGATAGTCAAAAGTGTCGAAAATGCGTTCAGACAACTTGACATTACATTTGCTAACCAACTCTCATTAGCGTACCCTGATTATGATATGAAAAGTGTCTTAAAAATGGCAGGAACTAAATGGAATATTGAAACCTATCACCCTTCCTTCGGAACAGGGGGATATTGTATTCCATTAGCACCACAGTATGTTCTGGAAGGAGCGAAACATCCTGAACAATTAACACTACTAAAAGAATCACTCAAAACTGATTTTTCCCAACCACAAAGGGTTGTTGAAAGTCTTATAAGAAGAGGAGTGAAAAACGTCGTAATTTTAGGGATTGCATATACTGGAGATCTTAAAGTCCATGTATTAAGCCCGGCAATACCTATCGCGAAAGAGCTGAAAGCAAATGGAATTAATGTAGAGATTCATGACCCTTATTACACGTCAGAAGAAATTAAAGATATAACTGATTGTAAAAGCACAACTTTTCCAGAAGGATTACATGAAAAAGATGCTATTGTTATTGTATCTCCACATATGCAATATTGTTATACAAACACTCAAGAGATCTTAAAATATTGTACCATGACTAAGCTAATTCTTGATAATACAGGCATCTGGAATGATATAAAATTCCCTGAAACAGTTAAATATTATGAAGCGGGTGAATCAAATTGGTTAGGATAAGGTGATTTAAAGATGGAAAATAAAATAGAAAAAATTGTAGTTTGGATTCAAGAAAAGGTTAAAGAGGCAAAGGCAGATGGAGTTATTGTTGGTTTAAGTGGTGGAATAGATTCTTCTTGTGTTGCAGCATTATGTAAAAAAGCATTCCCAGAAAATGTACAAGGGGTAATTATGCCTTGCTTAAGTAATCCTTTAGATAAAGAACATGCTGAATCAATAGCAAAACATTTTGAAATCCCTTACAAAATTGTTGATTTGGAAGAAAGTTTCAAAAATGTGTTCAAAGTATCAGAAGGTGAAGAATATGATAAAGATAAACACAAAGGATTAGCGACTGCTAATATCAAACCACGACTCCGTATGACTACTTTATATTATTTTGCAAATAAATTAAATTACTTAGTTGTGGGAACTGATAATAAAACCGAATCCATGATTGGTTATTTTACTAAACATGGAGATGGTGGAGTTGATATTTTACCAATATCAAGTCTCTTCAAAAGAGAAGTAAGAAAGTTAGCTGCTGCTTTAGAAATTTCTGAAGAAATCATTACCAAAAAGCCTTCTGCCGGTTTATGGGAAGGACAAACGGATGAAGATGAAATGGGATTAAGTTATGAAGAAGTAGATGATATCCTCTCTAAAATAGAGGATAATGAATGTGTAAGTCACATTGATCAAGAAAAATTAGAAAAAGTTAAACGAATGATGTCTACTAGTGAGCATAAAAGGAATTTGCCTCCGGCTTGTGAATAGTAAATAATCAAAGCAGACACAGTTTTCAAATGAGTACTTAATGTGAAAAATGAAAAAAATGAAAAAAATATTAATTTTAGGGATCTCAGGATTTGCAGGATTAGAAATAGCAAAAAAATTAGTTTTAGAGAATAAAGTTATTGGCACTTATTATCATAACAAACCAGAAATCAAAAATTGCGAATTAATACAGATGGATGTAACAAGTAATAAAATATTAAATTCACTTTTAGAAAATAAAAAACCAGATTTAATAATTAACTGTGTTGCTATTTCAAACATTGATGAATGTGAAATGAATCATGAATTATGTAGAAAGATTAATGTTTTACCAACTGAAGTCATTGTTGAGTATTGTAAAAGAAACCCAAAAACAAAATACGTTTTCTTATCTTCAAGTCAAGTTTTTGGTGGAGATAAAACGAAAGTGGGTGCTTATAGTAAAGATGATCCTTGTCATCCAATAAACTATTATGGCAAATGTAAGTTAGAATGTGAAAATATAATTAGAAAATTGAAGAATCATGTGATTATAAGGCCGTGCCTTATTTTTGGATTACCAAAAAAATATCAACACAAAACCATTTTTAATTATATTTATGATGCGCTCTCAGTAGGAGATATATTTACAGCTCACTTTGACCAGATTAAAAGTCCAGTTTTTGTACAAGATGTGGCACTACTTACAAAAAACATTATTGAAAAAGAGAAAACAGGAATTTTTCATGCAGGAGGAAAAACGAGGTCTATTTATGATTTTACTATAGAGGTAGCTAAATTTTTTAGTTTTAATACTAATTTAGTGATTATAAAAAAAAGTGAAGAAAAAAGTTATCGGTCTAAGAACAATTCATTAGATTGTACTTTTACAGAACAAGAATGCGGTTTTATTTTCAAACCGTTGGAAGAATCATTATATAATATTAAGAGGGTGATAATATGACAGCAGCATTAGTAACAGGAGGGGCTGGTTTTATAGGCAGTCATTTAGTTGAAGCTTTAGTTAAAAAAGGAATAAATGTAAAAGTTTTGGACTCATTAATAAAAGGAAAGAAGTCAACTATACAATATTTAATTGATGAAGGGAAAGTAGAATTTATTGAAGGAGATATTAGGAACAAAGACATTGTAGATTTAGCTATGAAAAACGTTGATTATGTTTTTCATACAGCAGCAATTCATATTCAAGCGAGTGTAAAATCTCCAGATGATTGTTTAGGAGTTAACATTCAAGGTTCTTATAACATCTTTAAATCTGCCCTTGATCATGGTGTGAAAAGAGTTATTTTCTCTTCTTCATCAAGCGTTTATGGTGACCCAAAGAGATTACCTATGCACGAGGAGGACCAACTTTATCCTAAAGAACCATATGGGGCTGCAAAATTATATTGTGAACATTTACTTCAACATTTAGCAACAAAAGGATTAAAATACAATTCCTTACGTTACTATAATGTTTACGGAGAAAGACAAGCTGCTCATGCTTATTATACTACTGTTGTAACTCATTTTATCCAGAGAATTATAAATAATGAGTCACCAATAATCGATGGTAAAGGAAATCAATCAATGGATTTTACTCATGTCTCAGATGTTGTTCAAACCAATATTGCCGCCATGGAATCTGAAGCAGTCAATGAAGTTTTCAATGTAGGAACTGGCATCAGTACATCTATAGCACAACTAGCACAAATAATTATCCAAGCACTTGACAAAGATATCCAACCCATTTTTAGAGATCGTGAAGTATTAGTTACCAGAAGACAAGCAGATACTACTAAAGCTGAACAATTATTGGGATTTAAAGCGAAGGTAAATGTTAAAGATGGATTAACTCAAGTAGCAAAAGAAATTGCTTCAAATCCGGAGAATTATTAAAAATGGATGACGAAAACAATAATTGGCAACAACCAGAGATAAAAAATAGAGAACTTAATAAATATAATTGGTTAGTGCTTCATAAAGAGAACTTAAAATTAAGTAGAAACACCGACATTGGGGCTTTTTCATTACTTGATGCTTCTGAAAGTATTTCCATTGGGGAAAATGTCAAGATTGGTTCACATTGTTCACTTTATTCAAGAACAGATATTGACAATAAAAAAGGAAAAATAATTTTAGAAAAAAATAGTTCATTAGGTTCACATTGCGTGGTCATGCCAGGAATCACTATAGGAGAGAATTCTATCGTTGGGGCAATGAGTTTTGTTAATAAAGATATTCCTGCAAATGAAGTTTGGATTGGTAGCCCTGCTAAATTTTTGAAAAAAATAATGAACAACAATAATGGGGGAGAAATTAAAAAAACAAATCAATGGAAGATTCCTTTGTTCAAAACAGAATGGTCAGAAGATAATGTAGAAGCCGTAAATAAAGTAATCAGAAGAGGGACGCATTGGGCTGCAGGACCGGAAATAGAAGAATTTGAAAAAAAATTAGCTGAATTTAATGGAGTCAAATATGCTTTAACATTCAATTCTGGCACTTCTGCCCTCTTTGCGATGTATAAAGCAATTGGAGTTGAAGGAAAAGAAGTTATTGTACCTTCATTTACATTTATTGCCACTGCTAATGCCATTATTCTTGCTGGAGGAATTCCAATATTTGCCGAGTCTGAAGAAGAAACATTAGGATTGGATGCAGAAGATGTTGAAAGAAAGATTACAGCAAACACCAAAGCAATTGTAGCTTTACATTACGCTGGTGGCGTTTCAAAAGATATTGAGAAATTAAAAGAAATTGCAAACAAACATAACATCCATCTCTTAGAAGATAATGCTCATTCATTGGGTGTCAGAAAAAATGGAAAATTGTGCGGAACTTTTGGTATTGCATCAATCTTAAGTTTCTGTCAAAACAAGCTAATTACAACTGGTGAAGGGGGAGCAGTTATTACTGATTCTCAACATCTATACGAAAAAATGAAACTTATACGATCCCATGGAAGAGTTGATAATGGTCAAGATTATTTTTCTACAACTGATGAGATGGAATATCTTGAAGTGGGGCATAATTTTCGTATGTCTTCAATGAATGCTGCATTAGGGTCATCACAACTTAATCATTTCAATGAAATTATGCAATCAAGAATTAGTAGCGCATCATATCTAAATCAAAAATTAAGTGAGTTTAAAGATATTGAAGTTCCAAAACCATATTTAAATTCTAATCATTTTTATCAAATGTACACCATCAAATTAAAAAATAAAGAAAACAGAGACAAATTACAAAAACATTTGACAGAAAATAAAATAATGAGCAGAATTTATTATTCACCAATTCATCTTACAAAATTTTATCAAAAAAAAAAATGTAAAAAAGGGGAACTTCCAAAAACTGAAGAGATATCAAACAGAATTTTAACATTACCAATGTATCCGGGAATACCTAAAGAAGAATTAGATTTAATAATTAATTCGATTAAAGAGTTTATGCAAAGAGGAAGAGAAGATGCTTGAAAAATGTTCGGTTTGTGAAGAAGAAAATGAAAACACTGTTCTTTTCTGTAAGAAATGTGTTAGTCCAGTAAATATTCGAAAAATTTCAGATTATACTGAAGAAGATAAGGATTTCATTCTTTCATTGTTATTGAATGTTGTTGCTAAAAAGAAAAAAAAAGTAATTGAAAAGAAAAAACAAATCATTGATTCACTTTTCTTTGACCAGTATCTTAATGTCTACTGGCTTCGTCCAGAAACAGCTGTTTGGAGAACAATTGAAGCAGAAATACTTAAAGAGTGGGATTGTTTACAAGAACCACTACTAGATCTCGGATGTGGGGATGGGATTAATTTATCAATTGCAAAGGGAAACAAATTTTCTTTAGAGTTTGATACATTTCAGGGTGTAAAACTAGACAAAAAAGATATTTATGATAACGTTGGAGAAGAATATCACCCTATTTTAACCAATCAAATTGAGGAGAAAATTTCTTCCGGCATTGATATCAAAAAAAGTTTAGTAAAAAAAGCTCAAATGCTTAATACGTATAAAGAGATATTAGAAGGTGACATCCATAACTTACCTTATCTTTCAAAAACATTCAGAACAGTATATTCAAATGTAATAAAAGATTTTGAAAATGTACAACCAATCCTAAAAGAAGTGAATAGAGTCCTACAAAAAGATGGCCAACTTATCCTAACAACCCCAAATAACAAATTTAAAAAAAATCTTTTCTTCATTAATGAAGCTAAAAAGTTAGAAGAAAAAAATGATCTAAAAAAAGCACAACTGTTTGTAAATTATGATCGTGGAAGATCTGTTTATAGCGCAACCCAAAAGTCACTAGAAGAATGGAAAGATGAATTACAAAGAGCAGGATTTATTTTAGAAAAAGTAATTACCTATGCCTCTCCTGACCTCATTAAACTCTTTGATATTGGGACTAGAGCTTTCTCTGTAGATATTATAAAAAAATATGATGAATACAAAAATAAAGATTTAGGAAAAACTATGAAAGAAATATGGATACCGGTTATTAAAAAAATGTTTGAAGTATATTTAGATAAAATAGAAGACCTAGAAGGTGGCTTCATGATACTTAAAGCCAAAAAGGTGACAATATGACATTTAAAGAATTAAATGAACTAAAAGAAAAAAATATAAAATTTTTAACAATCTTAAATGAATTTTCATCTGAAGTTGAAAAAACACTTAGAATCGAAATTAAAACTAAAGTGGAAAAAAAGTTGTTTGGATCGGGTCGCCCTTGCTACTTTCTCAAAAAAAAAGGAGAAACTGAAAAAGATTTGTTTCATCTCCGAAATGTAATAACTAACTCTAGACAACCAAGCCCAATTTTCATGAAAATTTATAGTGAAAAATATGAACAACCTATTCTTGATGCTTTACTTCAACGGAAAAAACAAATTGAAAAGAGTATTGGAACTAAAGTTGTTTTTATCAAAGAGAATGAAATTTAAAAAAAGTATTTTTCAACAACTTTTATAAGTAAAACCTAAACAATCAAAGTAATAAAATCATTAATATGGAAGTTAATATCAAATGGATATAAATAATAAAAAACACTCAATGCAATATAGTGTTACTGATTGGAAAACTAAACTTAAATTTATTATCAATAGAGGTAGAGGCCACATGATTCCTTTTATAAAAAACAGGATTAAGTGGCATATCTATCCAAAATTAAAAATTTTACCTAAATTCCCAGACCATTTAGATCTCGAAACAACAAATTCATGTAATATGAAATGTCCAATGTGTTATAGAGATAATATCTGGAAAAAACAATTTAATTTTAAAGATAAAACAATGGGTTTTATGAGGTGGGAATTATTTACTAAGATTATTGATGAAGCATCAAAAAATAAAGTTTATTCTATCCGTCTCAGTTGGAGGGGTGAGCCCCTAATTCATCCAAAAGTGGTTGATATGATAAAATATGCTAAAATAAAAGGCATTAAAGAAGTTTCTTTCCTTACAAATGGTCTAAATATGAGTGAAGAAATGTCTAGAAAACTAGTAGACGCTGGAGTTGATTGGATTACAAATTCCTTTGATGGCACTGGTAAAGTTTATGAAGCCATCAGAGACCCTGCTAAATATGAAGAATCTTTAAAAAGATTAAAAACTATTCAAAGAATTAAAAAAGAAAAAGGAACCAAAAAACCAATTCTAAAAGTTCAATCAGTATTTTCAGCAATAAAAGACAATCCTGAAGAGTTTTATAATGCATTAGGCCCAATAGTTGATGAAATTGCTGTTAATGATACACAAGATCATAGTCTTAAAAATAAAGATCAAAATCCTTACTACTTTTGCCCAGTACCTTGGCAAAGGATGGTTATTTGCTGGAATGGTAAAGTTGTTCAATGCATTAATGATTTCAATGATCGTAATTATGTTGGAGATTTAAATAAACAAACAATTAAAGAAATATGGCTCGGCAAAGAATTAAAAGAAGTTCGTAAATTAATATTAAAAAGTGAAAGATTAAAGTTAAAAGCTTGCACTGAATGTTTTGATGGCGATAGGAGAAAAACAATAAAAGTTAAAATTAGTGGTCGGGAAGTTGTCAGTGGAGACTTAGGTTTTGAATTTAAAAATATGAAAGAAATAAAAAAGAAAGGCGGTCATCTTGATGAAAGCAACATTAGAAACGAAAAATTGATTAAAAAAATAGTTTAAATGAATTATGAAAAGTCTATTGTTAAAAAAATAGTATTCTTATTCATAAAATATTTAAATGAAAAATTTTAAATAAAAGAGATTAAAATGAAACAAGTCACTGTTGTTAATAGAATAATTGGACCAAATCAACCTATTTTTATAATAGCTGAAATAGGTGGGAATTATGAGACTATTGAGCAAGCTAAAAAAATGATAGATTATACAAAAGACGCTGGTGCAGATGCCATAAAACTACAAACTTACTTTGCAGATAAGATTGCCCAACCACAATCCAGATTTGAAGTAAAAGGCCTTGGAGAAATTGACCAATACCAGGTGTGTAAAAAATTTGAAGTAAATAAAGAGTCACATCAACAAATTTTTGATTACGCTAGAGAAAATGGAATGATTATATTTTCCACACCAAGTTGTCGAGAAACAACTGATTTTCTAGAAGAATTAGGGACCGATGCCTACAAAACTGGCGCAGACGAAATCACAAATATCCCTCTTTTAAAGTATATTGCACGAAAAGGTAAACCCATCTTCATGTCAACTGGAATTTCAACAATGACAGAAATTTCAATGGCAATTGAGGCAATTAAGGAAGAAGGAAACAAAGACATCTTATTATTTCAAACAACTTCTATTTATCCGAATGACCCCAAAGATGCAAATTTAAGAGTAATGGAAATGTATAAACTTGCTTTTAGCGTTCCAGTTGGTTTTTCAGATCATACAGCAGACATCTATACACCAATTGCTGCGGCTGCAATTGGTGCAAATATGATTGAGAAACATTTTTGCCTTTCCAGAAATGACCCAGGGACAGACACTTTCTTTGCTTTAGAACCAAATGAATTCAGAGAAATGTGTAAAGGCATTAGAATAGCAGAAGCTGCTTTGGGTTCAGCAGAAAAGAAAATACTAGATGGAGAAAAAAAGACTGCCAAAGGATTCAGAAAAAGCTTTATTGCCTGGAGAGATATCAAAAAAGGTGAAGTTCTTACTGAAAATAATACTATTGTGAAAAGACCAGGAAAAGGAATTTGGCCCCAACATTACGAGGCCATACTAGGTGCTAAAGTTAATAAGGATATTGCAAAAGATGACTTCATCAGGTGGAAAGATATTACTGAACGGACATAAAAATGTATACTAATAATCCCAGAAAAACAATTGCAATTATCCAAGCAAGAATGGGTTCAACTAGGTTACCAAATAAGATTATGATGGAAATCGGAGGAAAACCCATTGTTGAACATGCCTTAAGCATCTTACAGAGATGTAAAAGAATTGATAAAATTTGCCTTGCCACTTCTAAAGATCAGAAAAATAAGGTTCTTGAAAATGTTACTCAAAAATTGGGAGTAAATATACATTTTGGATCTGAAGATAACGTCTTAGAAAGATTTAATGATATAGTTGAAAATCTTAATCCTGAATTTGTTAACATTGTTAGAGTTTGTGCTGATTCGCCTTTCCTAGACTATGAAGAGATTGACAACCTGATTGAAGCACACGAGAAAGAGGGTTGCGACTTAAGTACTAATTATTATCATTTGGAAGGGCTTCCTTGCGGAGCAGAAGTTATCTCACGTAAAGCATTTAAAGAATCTGTTCAACTAGCTAAAACCGATGAACATCGTGAACATCTCGACGAGTGGATACTTCAACACCCAGATAAATATAAAATATTACAGGTTAGTGTTCCTAAAGAAAAAAGAAGTTTTAGAATAAGTTTTGCTATTGACACCCAAGATGATTTTGACTTTATGAAAACAATTGTAGATATGACAACACCGGTTAACAATGGTTATTATAAAACTGAAGACCTTCTCTCAACTTTACGCGCTAATCCAGAAATAATTTTAAAAAAAAGATTGAAAATATTTGTGAGAGCTGATGGAGATGGTGAAATAGGTATGGGCCACATATATAGAGGTATTACTATTTGTGAATCATTAAGAGAAATGTTACCAAAAGTAGAAATATTATTCTTTTCAAATGAAGAAGCAAGAAACTTCCTGAATGAATATGGATATTCCTCTTTACCTGCTGAAAAAATCAAAGAATCAATAATTAAAGAAGATCCAGATATTATTGTGACTGATTTAAGAAAATACTTAGATGATACAAGTTCCGAGAGATTTGGTAAATCATTAAGAGTCAGATTCATCGACAGTGAGAAAGAAAGAAATGTTAGAGGAGACCTTATAATCAACTCATTCCCAATAAACTTTTCTAATACAAAGTCTAACTACTATTCGGGTTTGAATTACATGCCATTAAGGAAAGGATTTGAAGATGTATCAACAAAGATAGTTGAAGATGTTAAAGAGATTCTAGTTTTATTAGGTGGGGGTGATCAATGTTTCCAGATTTTAAAGTTAAAAGAAGTAATTGAAAAATTTCCAGAACAAAATTTTACTTTGGTTCTTGGACCAGGAATAAGTGAACAAAACAGAAAAGAAGTAATTGAAACTTATCAATCAGTGGATAATACCACAATATTACATAATGTCAAAGAAATAAAAGAATTAATGATTAAAGCAGATATTGGCATATCTGGCGGTGGAAATGTGTTGTATGAATTTGCGAGATGTGGTGTTCCTACCTTATGCTTAACAGCTTCCTATGATTTTAATCATGATGATCACCAGCAATTCTTTGCAAAGGCCTTTGAAGATGCAAGAGTAAGTATATATTTAGGACACAAGAATGAATGGACTATAAGTAAAGCAGAAGAGAAACTAAGAAACTTGATATTAAATACAGAAACCCGAAGAGAAATGTCAAAAAAAGGACAACAACTAATTGACGGAAAAGCAACAACTAAAATATGTCAACTAATAATTAAATCATACTTAAAATGAAAAGAAGATGAGAATAGTAATACATCAACCACAGTACTTCCCTTACATTGGTTTTTTCCACAAATTATCATTGGCTGATGTTTATGTAGTTATGGATAACACTGAGTTTAATAAAGAAGGATTTATACATCGAAATAAAATTATAACTCCAAATGGATATATGTGGTTAACAATACCTCTTATTAAAGAAAGTAAAATCATTAAAAACATTAAAATAAATAATAAGCTACCTTGGAGAAAAAAACATCTTAAGTCAATTGAATGTTATTATAAAAATTCACCCCATTTTAATGAAATTTTTCCGAAAATAAAAAAAATAATAAACAAAGAAAGCTTAACATTACATGAATTAGATTTAGAACTTATTAAATACTTATTAGAATACCTAGGAATAAACATAAAAATCGTAACTGAATCATCATTAAAAATCAGTGGTAAATCTAATGAAAGATTAATAAACATTTGTAAATCAATCAATGCCAACACCTACATATCCGGACCAGGAAGTAAAGGATATATAGATGAAAATTTATTTAATAAAGCAGGAATCTCTTTGGTATACCAGCGGTTTGAACATCCTCAATATGAACAAAGATTCAGTGATAATAATAATTTTTTTCCAAATATGGGGATTATTGATCTCCTCTTTAACAAAGGAAAGGAAAGCAAAGAGATAATTAAAAATTCAGGAGGATTTTACTAATGAAAAAAATACTTGTAATTGCACCCCATCCCGATGACGAAGTTCTTGGCTGTGGAGGGACAATAATTAAAAATATTAAAGCAGGAAATGAAGTTTTTCTTTGTATTATGACTAAAGGAGAAGAAACTTACTATGGAAAAGAAGTCCTGGAAGAAAAGAGAAAAGAAGTCCTAAGAGTAGCAAATTTAATTGGAATAAAAAAAGTATTCTTTTGTGATTTTATCGCTGCTAGTCTAGATGTCGTACCTCAAAACGAAATTAATCATAAATTAAAAGAAATTATTGAAGAATGTCAACCAAACGAGTTATTTATACCACATCAAGGGGATTTACATAAAGACCATCAAATAACTTTTCAATGTGCTTTAATTGCAGCTAAACCAAAAATAAACCCATTTATTAAAAAAATATTTAGTTATGAAGTTATAAGTGAAACTGAGCAATCATCACCATATACAACACCATTTATACCTAATATTTATATTGACATCTCACAAGAGTTAGCAAAGAAAGGGGAAGCAATGTCATTATATAAATCAGAATTGCGAGAATATCCTCATCCACGATCATTAAAAGGAGCTGAAATAAAAGCCATACAACGTGGAAATGAAGTATGTTTAGAAGCTGCAGAGACTTTTATGTTGATTAGAGAAATAATTAAATAATTATCTTTTTCACAACTCTAGCTGGACAACCAACAGCAACAGAAAAATCAGGGATATCTTTTGTCACTACACTATTAGCCCCAATTACGCAATTCTTTCCAATAGTCACACCGTGTTTAATAAAAACACGAGCGCCAATCCAGGTATAAGGTCCAATAATAATATCTCCAAACTCTTGTTGGTGCGGAACCTGAGAAAAATCTTGATTAGTTTTTCTTGATGTAGTATACATCATCACAAAATGACTAATAGCACATCCTTTCCCTATAATCACCTTATTTCCTTTAGATGTAGAAATTGCACTATAACGCCCAATATAAGAATTCTCACCAGCAAATATTTTTCCAGCACCATAGAAAATTGTTCCTGGACCATTAAAACGAAATGAGGGATGAATATTATATTTTTTACGAAATTCAGCGCATTTCATTTCTTGATAAAACAATCTTAACCCCAAATAAATATTCCCAAAAATTCTATTTAAAAGACCAACGCGAGTTATTTTACTGACTGTTTTAGGACTAATAGGCATGATTTTTTATTATTCAATATTATTTAAAAGACTTTCGGAATATTGTTCAATAATGAACATAGTTCCAATATTCTTTTAATAAGAGAAAAAGAGGATTTAGGTTATAAGATGGATTTAAATTGTAAATAAAATGAATATCATCATACTTGCTACTGGACTAATGAAAAAAGAAGCTACTTCTCTTACAACAGTAGAACTTGCTCAAGAATTAATTGAAAAAGGACATAATGTAAAAATAATCGGGAAAAAAGGGCATACCATCGATACAAAAAATATTCCAATAATTGAATTCAAAAATGGATTCCTACATACATTATTCAGCCCAGCTTTTCTCCTGAGAAAAGAAAAAAAAATTGATATTATTTACAGCGTTAGTTCCTCACCTGCATTATTTATAAGAAGTCTTTTAACAAAACTGTTCACAAAAAAACCATTATTAGTACATACTTTAAAATCGTATCCAATAATAAGGGATATAAAAATTAAGAAAAAAAATAAATTTATAAGCTATATTGCAAATTCATGTTACTGGTTATTAAAATATGCAGATTTTGTTACTGTTTCAACAAATGTTCATGCTGATAAACTAATCAAAAAAGGTGTTCCAAAAGATAAGATAAGAGTTGTGAGATCATTTATTGATCATAATAAGTTCATGCCTCTGAAAAGGCTTTCCTTAAAAAGGAAGTATGGGTACGAAGGAAATAAAATAATTTTATACTATGGAGCACTATGGGAAATAAAAGGGTCAAATATTCTTATAAAAGCAATACCTAAAATATTGGAAGAACATGAAAAAAACATATTTATTTGCATTCCACGAAATTTTACTTATTCTTTAAAATACAAATCTTATCTTGAAATGAAAGGGTTCGCAAGACAAATTAATTTTATTGCAGAAGAAGTAAAAATAGAAGATTATGTGGCCATGGCAGACTTAGTTATCTTACCTTATCCACATTTAGAAGGAACTGAAGGAAATCCTTCTTGCTTACTTGAAGCAATGGCATGTAAAACTCCAGTTGTAACAACAGATTTGCCTGAGCTAAGAGAAATTGCAGATGGTTGTGTTTTTATGGCCAAGCCAGGAAATGTCGAATCTCTTCAAGAAACAATTATTTATGCTTTAAAAAATCCTGATTTGGAGATGGTTGAAAAAGCATATCAGAAATCACAAGAATTCTCTGTTGAGAAAATAACTCAACAATTTATTGAATTATATGAAGAATTATTAAAAGATAAAAAAAATTAAATTAATATTATTAACGCCAATCACGAAGAAGTTTAGAGAAAATATAATTAATACTTTTTTCCTTAGTCAAATTTTTATCATCAGTTTTTAAAGTTAAAGAATAATTAAACTTTCTGAAAATATTCATTTGCCTATCTAATTCCATAACTGGTTCTTCTGGTCTTCTTTGATGAAGTATTTCTGCGTCGTTATGAAGATAAACTGAAATAGTGGGTTTTGGAAACAAACTTAAAAGAAATCTTTTAAAGAAGAATGGAACATTTCTCATTAAAATGATGTCTGAACAATATCTGTCAGTAATTACTATCTTTTTCTTAAATCTTTGTGGAAAAATTCTTAACCAGTATCTGAGATAAAGATCCAAAGTAAAAACGGGGGCAGCAAAAGTATAAAGTAACTTTGTTTTAAATGAAGTTTTATTTGTCAATTGTTTTTCTTTATCTCCATAAGAATCTTTTTCTTTCTTTTTATAGGATCTACCCAAATGAGTGATTGGCAAAATATGGTCTCTTCCTCTGCCAGTATAAATCAGCGAAGTTTTTCTGTTTTGTTGAACAAGATGATTATTCAATTCTCTAACTAGGGTAGATTTTCCTGAGCCATCAGGACCAAGAATACTAATCAATGGTCCAATTCGAAAAGGATTTTTTCTTTGCAGGAAATAACGCCAGGATAAAGTGGTAAAAATGAAAAAGTTTTTTGGTTTCTTGATAATGTAAAAAAATATAAGTGGATAACAATCTATTTTTTCAAAGTTATCTTCTTTTATTAATTTAAATAGTTTTTCCGCAATATTTTTATTAAATATTCTAGATAATTCTTTTTTTACATAATCGTAATCAACAATAGAGATTAAGTTAAGCAATATTTTCTGGTATTCCGGTTTAAAATATCTTTTACCTAAAATGGAATGGACAAGAAGCATCACAAAAGTATCATTATCATGTGGGATGTAAAAGAAAGATTTTTTGAGTCTGTTCTTTAGAATAATTTTTTCTTCAAGATAACACATGTCGTTCCAATGCACGCCTCCTACTTGAACGTCAAAACTGATTACATCCAAATTTTCGTTAATTTTAAAGAAGGCTTTATGTTTAAGTGAGAATTGTTGTTTTCTTTTTCTAAAACCAAATGACTTTAAGATTTTTGAGAATCTAAGATAATCATTTTCTGCAACAACCAAATCAATACTTCTTTCAGAATCTTTTATTGGGGCTCTGTTTTCTAATAAAAAGTCATAGTTTCTTAGAATGCAATAAGAAAGATTATTTGTGTTAAGTTTCTCAAGTACATCTTTAATCATATTGATAACGCTCATTTTCTTAATATCCTCAAATAATACTTTATTTCTTTAATGTTAATTAAACCAAAAAGATAAGTAGTTATAAAATAGATTAAACTAGCAAACAAAACAGAAGTTATGATTTCTAAATAAATGTTAACTGATAAATTACTTTTTACCATTATAACGACAATGACAAACAGAACTGCTAAAATAAATTGTTTAATCCAAATCAATGAAGGGATTTTTGTTCTAATTAATTTCTTTAGTTTGATCATAGAAAGAAATAAGATTAAAAAATAACTGATGGAAGTAGCTATAGCCGCACCATTAATGCTGTATTTTGGGATTAAAAATAGATTTAAAACAATGTTAAGAAATGCTGCGACCGCAATTATCTTTGCTACATATTTAGGTTCACCAAGAGCAGAAATAACTTGATTATTAATCATCGCAACGATAAAAAATGCCATTCCAACTAATAGAATTTGCATCGCCAAATATCCAGATTCATATTCCGAACCAAAAAATGTTCTGATTATTATCTGAGAATAAACTAAAATTGAAAATATTATGGGAGTTAAAATGATGAATGAATACTTATGAATTAAACGTAATCCTTCATTGATTCTTTTTAAATCTTTCTTAGCCCACAATTCTGATGCCATGGGAAAAATGATTGCGGAAATAGACCTGCCAAAAAGGAGTAAAATTAGTGCTGTTGGCAAAACAACATTATAAACCCCGACTTCTGTCAAGGTTCCAAAATAAGTAAGAAGTAAAGTATCAATATAACCAATAATTTTTCCTGCAAAAGAAGCTGCCAACAGAGGTATCCCAAACAAAACAACTTTTTTTGTAGTGATTTTAAAATTGATAATGTTATGTTTAAAGTATTGTGACATCTTTAATGCTGGATAAAAATAAATCATGAAAAGGATTAAGCTAACTAAAGCATAAGCAATGATGGGAGCAAGCAAAGTAAATCCAAATTTAAAAAGAATTAAAACAGATATTAGAATTATAAGATTCTTAGAAAACTCAACTGAAGAGAAAAAAAACATTTTCTGGAAGCCCTGAAAAATTCCTTTCAAAACAATAAAGAAAATACTAAAAAGAACATAAAGCAAAAAGATTTTTAATACTAAAGAAGCATTGATGTCTTTGAAGTAATTGATGGCGAGATAATCTGATAAGAAATAAAGTATCAAAACAAACATTAATGAGCTAAATAGTTGGAATAAGAGAACTACATTAATAGCAGTTTTTATTTGATTGTAATCCTGTTTTGCTTTAAATTCAGCAATATGTTTTGATAAAGATTGTCTCAATCCTAAATCACGAAAAAAAAGTAAGAAGATAATAAAAGTGAAGACTGCCGAAAACAACCCATACTCATAAGGACCAAGATTCCTTGCTAAAATTATTCTGGTAACATAAGCA
Source organism: Candidatus Woesearchaeota archaeon (assembly GCA_018664115.1). GTDB lineage: Archaea > Nanobdellota > Nanobdellia > Woesearchaeales > GW2011-AR9 > JABJOX01. The sequence continues at coordinate 59,703 of JABJOX010000004.1, read as the reverse complement.
ACAACTGCAGCAAGAATGCTCATGATTAAAGTTATCCCTGCCCCTTTTATTGCTTTTTTTGTATAATTAGCCATCAATTAAAACTTCAAATGAGACTTTTTAAAGTTATTGATACTATCTTCTAACAATCATCATTTATATTCTCTAGTAATGATTTCAGTGTTCCAGAAGCTTTTTAAACGCTCATTCCCCAGACAATTAATACCATGAAACGAGCATTAATTACGGGAATTACTGGCCAAGATGGGCCATATTTAGCAAGATTATTATTAAGCAAAGGATACAAAGTTTACGGAACTTATCGAAGAACTTCTTCACCAAACTTTTGGCGATTACAACATTTAGGCATATTGAAAAAAATTACTTTGATTCCTGCTGACTTAAGCGATATGTCCTCATTATTAGAAGCGGTTACTGTTTCCAATCCAGACGAGATTTATAACTTAGCTGCGCAAAGTTTTGTTGGAGCATCATTTGATCAGCCTTTACACACAACAGAAATTGATGCAAGTGGAGCAACTCGTTTTTTAGAAATTATTAGGCATTTGAATAAAAACATCAAATTTTATCAGGCATCTACCTCAGAACTGTTTGGAGGAGCAAAAGAATGTCCACAAGATGAAAGAACACCAATGATGCCAAACTCACCCTATGCGGCAGCAAAATTGCATGCTTATCACATGACAAAAATTTATCGTCATTCTTATGGAATCTTCACTTGTAATGGAATTTTATTTAATCATGAAAGTCCACTCAGAGGATTAGAGTTTGTTACTAGAAAAATCACTAACTCTGTAGCAAAGATCAAATTAGGATTACAAAAAGAATTAGTTCTTGGAAATTTAGACGCTAAACGAGACTGGGGTTATGCTGGAGATTTTGTTAAGATGATGTGGATGATGATGCAGCATGATAAACCAGATGATTTTGTTATTGCTACTGGGGAAACATATTCTGTAGGAGAATTTGCAGAAGAAGCATTCAAAGTTGTTGGTTTAGACTGGAAAAAATATGTTAAATCTGACCAAAAATTACATCGACCAATGGAAGTTCATCAATTATGTGGAGATGCAAGAAAGGCGAGAGATGTACTTGGTTGGGAAGCAGAAATTAAATTTAAAGAACTTGTAAAAATGATGGTAGAATCTGATTTGAGATTATGGAAGAAATTTACTTCTGGAGAAAATTTCCCTTGGGACGCGCCAAGTTTCCCGCATGGAATGGATGTTATTGCTCGGAATGTTACCAGGGATGCTAAGAGAGAAGCGGCTGCAATTGGTGGGAAGAAATTAGCAGGAAAGAAAAAGAAATCTACTTGGAAAAAGTTGTTGAAAGGTTGAAAGTTTTTTAATTTTTATTCTTTATTTAATTTTAAAATGTATTCTATCCCTTTCACGGCTCCTAAAGGTCCCCGTTGTTCTGGAATGAAATGATGTTTGTAAGATCGAATAGTTTCTTCTTGTTCTGGATTTGTCCCCACATAGACAGTTAATCCGCCTTCTTTACCAACAACCTCAAACATAGGCATATCGTTCCCAGAATCGCCAAATACGGCAATCTGATCTAAAGGAATGCCCGTAACTTGAGAATATTTTGCGGTTGGTTTGGCTTTGGTTACACCTCTCGCAAAAACATCAATTGCATCGGCAGACATAGAAACTTCTGCGTATGGGAACTGTGATTCAATTGTATCTTTAGTTGCTGGGAATCTGCTCTGTAATAAAACTGAATCAGTTTTCCCATCAGAAATAAATGTTGGAGTCACATAACCAGTTTGAGTTTCATATTTCTCGTTATTAGATTGTGGAACTAATCCATCGCACAAATTATGTTTTGTAATAAAAGTTTTAATATCTTGAACTTGTTCTTTAGTTAAACCCCCGAGAACAAAAGGTTCATCTCTATCAAACAATTTTAATGATGACCCCTCATAAAGGATCCCTTCTTGAGGGTTTTTGTTCTCATCTCCAATCAGAAGGTCATAAAGAATCTCTTGTTCAAAGAAAGGTCTCCCAGAAGCTAAGTTGAATAATACTCCATCAGAACGGATATCAGCGATAGCTCTTTTTAATTCTTCGGGAAAGTTATGAAACTTTCCTCCTTCGATCAGAGTACCATCGGCGTCGGCCAAAATTGATTTTATTTGTTTCATTACTATCAAAGATTATTAGTCTCTTAATTCTCCTGGTTTAAGACTCATTAAAGCTCCACGAGTAGAGTACATGATATCAAATTCTCTACCATCTGGCACTTTACCAGTATCTAATATACGTTGAACATCACTCATTGAACTTAATTGAATTAAAGGTTTATGTTCTCTTTCAGAAACTTTTTCCATCCATCTACCTGAAGAAAAGTACTCATCAGGAGCATCTGTTTGAGCAATATAAGTGAAATCTAAATCGCCTTTAATTGGATTTGAATAAACACCAGCAAAAAATGGACGTTCAATCAAAGAGGATTCTAATAATCCAAACTCTTCTTCCATTTCTGCTAATAAATCTTCATTCAAATCAACTTTTTCTGGATGACGATATTTTAAATGTCCGGCAACTGCATTTAGTAACCCTTTAGCATCTTCATTTGTTCTTTCTCCAATAAAAACAGAACCTTCTTTAGTTATGGGAAGAACAGCAATTCCTGGTGCTCTGGAAAAGAAAGCGTATTTATCACCAAACAATTCTTCACCTCTCTTTTGAAGAGCTAAATTTTCTTCATCACTTCTATTTTGATCGGCTTGGAAAGCTTTGTAGTGAGTTATTCCAAAAGGTAAGGTAAATGAAGTTCGATCTCTGACTGATGATAATGGAATAAGTGTTGGAGTATTATATCTTAATTTCCGATCATCAAATGGAGAATCACTACCATCACTAATCTCTCCACTCTTCACCAGAGGATTAATAACATTATCAATATGCCATTGAAAGTCTCTTGATTGAGAAATGTCATCAGGATTAGCTGCACATAATCCCTCTTTTGTGAACATGTGATCAACACACCAATGACTAATAAGTTCTCTTGATAAACTTTTTCTTAACCGTTTTTCAATTATAGGTACCGTCGTTACATAATCAAAATAGTTTACTTCTTCAACTTGAAAATCATTTGTATTTGTCATTTTTATTTACCTCATAGAATGTTTCTTTAATGATAATTTATTCGAGATGGTCTGAACTTATTACTACCCCATACTTCACTTCTCCTTCTAAACCATTTGAAGTAGTTGCTTCTTTAAAAAGTAAGCGAGGACCACCCTCCCTAAATTTTAATGTGTTTTCAGGAAGTTTAGTAAGTTCAGGAATAATTTCTTTTCCTTCTTCAACAGATGAAGCAACACCAACTTGATACAAAACTTTAGCAAGATCATCTAAAGGTAAAATCCGAGTATTATTTGCTGGATATCCAAAACATCTATTCAGTTGATATCCCAACCCACAGTCTTTAAATACTTCTTTAGCAATTTTGTTTACACCTTTTCTTTGTCTACGGGTATTATACTGTTCTCTTTCAGTACTTGTTAAGAATTCTTCTAATTTATCATCCATTCCAGATATTCTTCGAATATATCCACAAACATCGTGTTTTTTAGAGTGTTCAACCATAAATTAATTAGAAAACTTTTAGTTTATAAATCTTTTGAAACAATAACTATTTGTTAGTAAGAAAAAACTAACTATTAGAAGCATTTCGCATCTTCAATTCTTCTTGAGCATCTTTTAAATCATGCTCAACCATTAACTGAACTAGTTCTTTGAATTTGATTTGAGGGTCGAAATCGAAAGCATTCTTGGCTTTAGAAATATCACCGAGAAGTGTACTAGTCTTACTTGGACGAGCAAATCTTTGATCAAATTCTAAATAGTCATCACAATTTAATCCAACACAAGAAAAAGCTTCTTCTAAGAATTCTCGAACAGAGTGAACCTCGCCAGTACAGATAATATAATCATCCGGCTTTTCTACTTGCATCAGTTTCCAAGCAGCCTCCATATATTCTTTAGCATAACCAAAATCAATCTTAGTATCTAAATTGCCTAGATGAATTTTATCTTGCAACCCTAACTTAATTCGAGCAGCAGCTTTGGTTATTTTTCGAGTTACATAGTCGTCTGTCCTACGCGGAGATTCATGATTATAAAATATACCTGTACAAACATGCATCCCAAAAACTTCCCGATAAAAACGACAAAGAGTGTAAGCAAAAGCTTTCGCTGCTGCGTAAGGACTCTGCGGTTTAAAAGCAGTCTCTTCATTCTGAGGAATTTCTACAGCTTGACCAAACATATTTGATGAAACGGGTTGAAAATATTTTATTTTCGGATCAATCTGTTTAATAATTTCTAAAATTCTAGCAACTGCTCCCGCAGTAATATCGCAAGTATAATCTACAGAAGCAAAACTCCAAGTAACATGGTCCTGATCCGCTTCGTTATAAATTTCATCTGGACGGACTTCGTTAATTACTCTGTAAACAGAAGTTGCATCTGCTAAATCACCTTTATGCAAAGTAATCTTTTCTTCTTTGTCTTTGATTAAATGATTAATGTTAACAGTATTTCCAGTGGCAGACTTTCTAATAAAACCATGCACTTCGTAACCCTTTTCAAGAAGAACTTCTGCCAGATAGGATCCATCTTGACCAGTAACTCCTAAGATTAATGCTTTCTTTTTTCTTTGTTCTATGTTTTGTTCTGGTTGTGCCATATTTTGATTTGTTTCCATTTTTTTATTATTATTATTATTATTATTATTGAGTTTTATATTCAATTGGACAAGGTTCATCGCTAATTCTCTTTACCATAACAACCTCAACATTACCATCGCCAACAAACCCCTTAATCTCACCAGCAACTTCATAACCAGCTTTAGTATAAATATCCTGGGCACCTTGATTAGACAAATTAGTAGTAAGATGTAATGTTCTTAAATTTATACCTGCTTCTCTTTGTGATTCTACAAATAAATTACTAGATTCATTTATTAAATATGATCCTATCCCTTGACGTTGGTAATCTTTTCCAACTGCAAGCATCTCTAAAATAGCAGTCCCATTATTTGGAGGATGATTCATAAACCAAGCAAAACCTACTACTTCGTCATTTTCTTTGGCAACATAAACGCGTTCATGTTCACGTTCGAGAGAAGCAGAAAAAGAGTAATCAACATTTTCATTAAAATCATGAGGCCCATAAACAAAATCTTGTTTTAAAGTTCCTTCTAAAACTTTTGCAATTCCAGAAATATCTTTCCTTTGTGCTTCAACAATTTTTATTCTGTCTATAATGTCTATTTTTTGTCTTTCCATTTTTAATCAACAACTCTAAATTCTGGTAAAGGAACAATCCATTTCCCACCTTTTAGTCTCCATTCTGTTTCACGAGCATACATCTCATTAAAAAAAGCATAAGGTAATACTAAAAAATAATCAGGTTGAGCTTTCCTAGCTTCTTCTTCTGAAACAATAGGGACATTTGTTCCTACCGTATATCGTCCAAATTTCCAAGGACTTCGTTCAGAAGCAGCAGTAATCAATGAATCATCTAAACCATAATATTGTAAAATAACATTGCCTTTAGTAGAAGCGCCAAAAACCCAAACTTTCTTGCCTTTAGCAGTTTCCTGTTTGATAAAATCAACACATCTCTTCTTATTATCTTCTAATCTCTGAAAAAAATCTTGATAAACTTTCTTATCCTGAAAGTCTTTTTCTTCTTCTTTAACTTGAGCTATTCTTTCTGCAGCCCCTTCTGGAATATTGATCATTGCACCTTTCTTTTTTGCATATAACCTGTAACTACCACCATTAACATTATTTATTTCAATATCAAAAATTTCTAAACCGTTCTGTCCGAAAAGATATTCAAGAGAAGCAAAAGAATAATATTCTAAATGTTCGTGACAAATATTGCCCACATCATTACTATCCAACATGTTTTTTAGGCACATTAATTGCGCAATGAAAACGCCATCATCAGTTAAAGCTTTTTCAGCATCAGCAATAAATTGATTAGGGTCTTCCATATCATAAAACATGCCTAAAGCTGTAATTACTTTAGCTTTCTTGCCCACAACGGAAAAATATTTATCATAAATCCAAAAATCGTTAATTAAATGAGTTATTCCTTTGCTACCTTCCTCAGCCAAATTAGTTGCTGGTTCTACACCAACAGTGATTAATCCCGGAACAGTAAATTGTCGCAAAAGAGTGCCATCATTACTGCCGATGTCAAGCATAACGTCACCAGACTGAAGATTGAATCTTTGTTCAGCAAGATTAGCGATCTCTTTAAGCGCTTTAATCATCGTTTCTGTAACGCCAGACTTGTACCAATAAAAACCAGTATAAAGCAATTCTTGAGGAGCAGTATGTTTCAATTGTACTAATGAACAGTTCTCACAAAAAATCATTTCTAAAGGTGCTTTTCTAAGTTTGTGAAAATCTTCTTTTCTTGGGAAATCGTTAATGTATTGATCTCCAAGAGTGAATAAGAATGTTAACTTATCTGAATTACAAACTCGGCAAGTTGTTCTTGTAGTATAAGCAGTAGGGATTTGATTATCAGGACTTAATTTAGTCTCATTTCCAACCTCGTTTTGTTGATTGTCCATATTAAAGACATACCCTTATCTAAATATTATAAAGTTTTCTGTTCTCTAACACTTAAAAAGAATATTTAGGAAAGTTTCACACTTTAAAGACAAAATATTTGTTAAATAGAAAATTAATAATTGAAACAGTGCCCGCAACAATTACAATGGCAAATAAATAGTGCCAATTTAATAATTCAGTAGTTAAATAAACTAAAATCCAATTTAAGTCGCTGATAAATAAGATGATAAGAAAAAATAAAATAAAATTACCTTTTTTCTTAAATGTGATTACAGAGTGATATAAAAATAAAAAAAATATTTCCATGCCTAAAGCAATTGCAAATGAAGCCATATACCAAATATGAACATATTCGGTTAAAATAAAAGTGATAAATAAATTTAAAAGTAAACTTAATCCTCCGCCAATTAAAAATTTAAAATAACGAAAATAGTTTGAGTTTAATATCTTAGGATTAAAATAATTTTGACCTAATTCATTGCTTTTTGTGTAATTCATATTTTTAACCAAAGCTAATCTTTTCCAAATCTTAATTTTAAGACTCTTAAACCATAATCTTTTCCCAAGCTAAATAATGTTCCTAAATCACCATCTGATTTAGATACTCCGCCAGAACGAACTTGATAAACGCAAGGCATTTCAATAATTTTATATCCTGCTTTTTTTGATTTGTAAGCAAAATCAATGAAATATTCTCCAAAACCTTTCCTAGAAAAATGAACTTTATCAAACACTTCTTTGCGGACAGCAGCAAATCCAGAAGTATAATCTCTCACTCCAAAACCTAAAAAAGTCATTGCATAAAGATTTATTAGAATGCTAACAAAAACTCTAAATGCTGGTCGAGGGTCTTTACCACCTTTAACATACCTCGAACCAATCGCAACATCATATTTATTTAATTGAGATACCAAGCCCGGAATCTCTTCTGGAGATAATCCTAAATCAGCATCTAACCAAACAATTACATCACCCTGAGCAGCTCTGATCCCATCATCTAAAGATGAAGCTAAACCTTTTTCATTAATTCTACGAATAAGTTTTACTTTTGGATGATTTAGTTCTTCAAGCAATTTCCAAGTTAAATCAGGAGAATTGTCATCAACGATGATAATTTCTAATAATTGCTCACCAACAGCATTGTTGATTCGATTAATCGCTTCTACAATACTATCTCTTTCATTATAAGAAGGAAGAACTACAGAAACTTTAAATTCGTTAAGATTATTGTTTAGTTGCATTCTCTTCTCTATTCCTTTCTCTATTATCTTCCTGAATCTCTTTTATCTGATTAACAATGAAAATTATTTGCTTATTAGTTAAATGGCTAGTAGAAGGCAAATAGAATCCTTTAGCTTCTAATTCATCTGAACCGGGATAATTTCCAGTAGTGTCAGGAAATCTTGGATCATCGCCAAAATAAGCAGGTTGTTTATGCATCCCAATAAAGAAAGTTCTAGTATCAATTCCTCTTTCTTTTAATTTTTTACAAAGTTCGGGCATAGTCATTCCAAATTCTGGTTGTACTAAAACTCCATACATCCAATAAACATTCTTGGCCCAATCTTTTTCTGGCGGTAAAGTTATCCCTGGAACATCTTTAAGCAGTTCATTGTAAAGATGAGCATTATTTCTTCTCATCCCAACATAATCATCTAATTTCTCAACTTGAGCAAGACCAATAGCTGCTTGAAGATTTGTCAAGCGATGATTATATCCTACTTTCTGATGCAAAAATCTTGGTTCGCCAAAATAATGGTTTCTTAATTTTCTGGCTTCTTCGGCAATTTTGTCATTGTTTGTAATAACCATCCCACCTTCTCCAGTAGTAATAATTTTATTAGCATAAAAACTAAAACAAGCCACATCGCTTAAACTGCCAGCTTTTCTTCCTTTATATTCGGCACCATGCGCTTCAGCAGCATCTTCAATAATAAACAAATTGTATCTGTCAGCAATTTCTTTTACTCTATCCATATCAACAGGATGGCCATAAGTATGGACCACCATGATTGCTTTTGTTTTCTCGGTAATTTTTTCTTCAATCTTATTGATGTCCATGTTCCAAGTATCTAATTCAGAATCAATAAGTACGGGTTTAGCCCCTGAATAAATGATCGCATTGGAAGAGGCAGCCATGGTAAATGTAGGAGTAATAACTTCATCACTCTTACCAATACCCAAAGCTTCAATCGCCAAATGTAAAGCAGTTGTTCCATTTGTACAACTAATTCCATGTTTGACACCACAATAAGCAGCAAACTTTTCTTCAAACTGTTTTAAGAAAGATCCGCCGGAAGAAATCCAACCAGTTTGCACAGCTTCAGTAACATATTTTAATTCATTTCCACTCAGAGTGGGTTCACAAACAGGGATAAAATCTTGACTCATATGTAATCACCTTCTTTATTTGTTTCTTTAACATCTCGTTTCTCGTTCTCTCGGCCCCGATAAGGGCCTTGTTTCAATTCAATCACTTTAGTATTATCTTCCAAGAAAGTAAAGCCATGGCCACAATTAAGAATTATAGAATCTCCCTCATTGATTGTTACTTCAGAAACTTTAAGATCATAATTGTTATCATCAGGATTATAAATATCAATTTTAACACTACCTGAGATTATATAAAAAAATTCTTGCACTGGAAAGTTTGTAAGTTGAGAGAAAGGAATATGGACATGAGGAGTGCAAATATCGCCCTTTGGTCGATTATGTATTCCAACTTGAAATGAAAATTCGTCCGGACTAACAAATAGCATGCTTTTACCAGATTGTTCCAATTCTTGCAATGCTTTTGCTCGAGTAACAATTGCGAGAATCTTACCATTACGTTCAATTCTTTCTATTGAATTTTCCACTTTAAACTGCCAATTTTAATTGATCTTTACACTAATGTTTTAATAAATATCCTAATCAATAAAGTCTCAATCCAATCTTTATATAAAAAGGTTGTGGGAATGGAGAAGATATTAAGAATCAAAATGTTCTTTTCTCTTCCTAAAAACATAAACGATTAAACCAATAAATTTAAATACTTTAACTTAGGAAGAAAAAACCATGAATGAAAAAGAGCAACATGAAACTGAACTTGCAGAGATGAGTTTAGATAAAGAAACACCTTTTTATAATGAACAACGAGCTAAAATTATTGCTAAAATTCTTAAAAAAGAAAATATAAATCGTGTCCTTGATGTTGGTTGTGGTCTTGGAAAAGTAACAGTGCATTTAGCTAAAAGTGGATTTGATGTTACGGGAATAGATGTTAGTGAACCTTTAATTGCTTTAGCTAAAAAAAAAGCAGAAGAAAATGGTATTCAAATTAATTTTGAGATTAAGAGAATAGAAGAATTTGAAACTAAAGATAAGTTTGATGGAATACTATTTGCTGGTGTTCTTGAGCATATTGAAGATGATGTCGCAATGATGGCAGCAGCTAGAAGGCTATTAAAACATAATGGTAAAATTATGATAACTGATAAACCAACATTTAATTGTTTATTCACCGAAAGGGATCGGCGTATTGGTCATGTTAGACGCTATACAAAAAAAATGTTATATCTTAAATTAAAATCCGCAGGATATAAAGATATTAAACTTAAATATTATAACTTCTTAATGCTTTTTGCAAGTATTTATTTAAAGATCACAAAAAAAGACGAGTACCCTTATGAAAAACTAAATCCTATCGTTAACAAACTAATGTATTGGTGGTATAAATATCTTGAAAATCATTTTATTTTTCCTATTGGAGATCGGCTTTTTGCAATAGCTACTGTAAAAGAAGATAATCGCGAAAGAAAATAACTTAATAATTAAACTTTAAATTACAGCAAAAAAAATCTTCTTTAAGAATCAACAAAGTATTTTAACGATCATTTTTCCGTGATTACTAAGTAAATTACAAAGAAAATAGTTAATAAAGAACAAAAAACAGTAAGATAAAAAATTACAAATCCAAATTTATTAAATAAAATGTCTATTCCAACAGGATTGTAATCATCAATAATTTGACTATTTTTCCACCACCCAACTGGATAAAACCAAAATTCCGGTTTAATAATTGATTCATGAACAAATTTTGGTGCAAGAATTGTACCTTGATAAATCCAATAATTATGTTCTGATTTTATTTCTGCTATTTTCTTCATTTTTGGCAATAGAAATTCACTTAACTGTTTACTATAACTTTCAATATTATTAAAATCTTCTGGCTTCCATCCACAATAGCTTCCCGGCCTACACTCAATATAATAAAAAGGAATATTCTGTTTCTCCTCAGAAGAACTTTCAATATATTCTAAAAAAGTAAAGAATTGAGTTCCTTCAAGATAATCTCGGTCATTAAAAACCCAAGCATATGATCCTCGATAAATACGAGGATCCATAACCACAATTGCATTAGAAGGAATCTGTTCGTGAACCACATCCCAAAGTTGAAGAGTACTAGAATGATTACTCAATTCAACTACTTCTTTAATAGAAAAAATACTAAGTATTAAAGCAATGACTAAGATTCCTTTGAGAAAGAATTTAATATTAAAAAATGATGAAACTTTTTTAGAAATTAACACTAACGAATAACCAGAAAAAATACTTAATACTATAGGAACCCAAAGAGCGTGAGAACCAACACCAGTAATTCCACCAACAAAAACAAATAATGTAACTAAAGAAAGTAAAAGTAAAGAGGTAAAATATTTATTTTTCCGAAAAGAAAAAAAAGCCCCAAATAAACCAAAAATAAAAATAATTCCATCTTTCTTAAAAAAATTAACAATAAAATTGGAAGCAGAAGCCGTCAATTTTAATAAATTCCAAGGTTTATTTTGAATACTACTATAAAGATCTTTTCCAAATCCAAAAGAAGCAAAATAAATATCTGTAAATCCATTATATTTGTAAATCAGATAATTATATATTAATACGGGTGATATAATTAAAACAAATATACTACAACATATGAGAGATCTCAAAATTATTTTCTTATTAAAAAATAATTCTTTAATTGCTTTATTCAAAGTTAAATGGGGTGTTTTCTTCTTAAAATAATAAAATATCAAAATGAGTAAATATACGGGAATAAATATAAGCACAATATTTTTAATAAGTACGCTAAAAGCAAGAAATAATGAGGATAAATAAAAATTTCTATAGTCTCCACGTAAACCTTTTATAAAAAATAAAATACTTAACAGGCTGAAAAAAAATGCGGGCATATCAGTTTCAATATTGTATCTAATCACATATCCAGAAAGCGCAAACAAAAAAGAAGAAGTTAATGCAACCTTTCTATTCTTAAACAAATTAAAAGCAACCAGGTATATAATAAATACCAAAAAAGAACCAAAAATAATCGAAGGTAACCTTGCTGTAAAAGGACTTAAACCCCCTGCGATTTGGTATCCAATATCTGCAAAATAAAAATAAAGATGAGATTGAAAAACATTACCTAATCTTTCTGCAGAAATGATATTAAGAGGAATAAGAGAATAAATCATTTCATCAGTATCAAGAGGAGTATAAAAAGCAGTAATTATTTTTATAACTAATGCTAACAAAAAAATTAAGATCAAGTAAAAATTATTTTTATTAAATCTCATATTACAGTTTAATGATTTTATTTTTTATAAAGCTTTAATTTATATATTATGTTTATTTATCAAAAATACAAATTAAACCACTATTTGATTGAGCAACATTTCCTCCCGCACCTAAACAACAATTATTTATTTCTCTAAATTTATGACAAAAATCTTCTCCTTTTTTATCACATTTTTTTTGAATACAATTGTTATAGCCATCTTCACCAAGATTTTTTGTAGCTCCAATTGAAAATATAACCATTAAAATAATTAAACCATATAACGCAATCAACAATCCTTTTTGCCATAAATTTATTTTTTCATTCATTTTACTTCAAACACCACAAACATATTTTCTTTTTGATAAACCGGAATAAAAAGTTCCGAATTGATTATTTCATTATAACGAACTTGAAGCAATTTATTTGTTTCTTCTTCTCCAAATATACCCTTGAAATATTTATTTTCCATTCGAGCATTAATTATTAAAAATTGATATTGATTTTCTTTTAAAAATTGATGAAGTTCTTCTGCATTTTCATGTAGTATGTTTTCTCTAAAATCCAAAATGTTTTGACACCAAGCACAACTATATTTTCCATAACCAATAGTTAATTTATCTCGGGGAGAATATGTAAAAACAGAAGTGGTATCTGGAATTGAATTGAACCACAAACCATATTCAAAAGGTTCAGACTGATGAGCACCAGAATAAGAACCAGAAGTTGGCCAAATAGAAGTATTATGTTCATATTTTTGTTGAGCGGAAGTAAAAATAATTCCAGTAACAACTAAAATTACAACTAAAATTTTCAAATGTTTTTGTTTGAATAATGCTTTAACAAAGTACAACCCTTCAACAGAAATTAAAGCAATTGGAATAGCCATTAACATCCAAATCCTAAAAGGTCCTCGAGCAACAGAGATAGGAAAAGTTTGGCCATTTACACCCCAAAAAGTGAAAATTAACCAAAATAAAGTAACAATAACCCAAGTCTGTTTTGATTTAACAATAGCAGATTTGTGTTTCCAGATTACAAAGATAAATCCTATTAAAACCAATAATGAAATAACAATCCCAACACCGATTGGATTATTAATCATATTTTGAGATTTAGCAATAAAAAAATCATTAAAAAGATAAGCTCTTGATCCACTTCCCCCAGGATTAACGATTGATTGAAGAACAGAAATGAGTTTGTTAGATAAGCTAATCAAAGTTGAAGAAGAAGTTCCTCCAGAATCTAACAAATTCCCCTGCCAAATTCTAATAAAACCTTTTAATGTATATTTTTTCACCATGGCGCCCCACCAAACTTGGGACAAAATCATACCTCCAAATAAAGCAATAAAACCTTTTGTGAAAAATTTCTTTTGAACTATAGAAATAACAATTAAATATAATAGAATCATCATTGTGATTTTTATTGGTTGTGATAAATTTTGAGAAACCCAAATTGCAGCAACCAGAATTAAAGCAACAAACATCCACTTTCTATCTTTTTTAATCATTTCAAAAGCGTACATTGTCGGAAAAAATAATGTGACAACCAATGAATGTGCCCAGATAAAATGGCTTAAATAACAAGGAATTGCTGCCAAAATAAAAGTTGCAAATAAAGCTTTATTCCTATTTCCTATAAATTGCCAGGCAAAAAAAAAGAAAAAAATGAAACCCAAAGAAATTATTAAAGCATTAAAAAATTTCATGGTCCAAGTCAAATCTGGAGATGTTTGATGCAATATTCCTAAAAAAACGTCATAAGCGGGGGGATAAGGATCAATATAAGAAAGAACTAAATCTTGTCCCTGAAGGTCCTCGCCAATTAATGGAGGGTCATAAGCATCTTTTTCTAATGCAACATATTTTACTCCAATAGCATGGCCCCAAGGGTCTTCATCTTCTAAATAAGGATAACTAAAAGCACCTTTAGTATAAATGTAAAAAGAAGTTAAGAAAATTAAGAGTACAATCAAAATTGCAAGATTTGATTTAGTTAATTTAAAATTTGGAAAAGACAATTGTTTATTCTTATACTTCTTAATTAAATCGTAAACCGGAATGATTAAACTCAAAACCAAAAATATTTTCCAATCCAATGGAACTCGAAAAAAGTTAAGAATGATTGATAATATTGCGAAAACACCTAAACCAATCCCAATATTCATCAAATGTCTTTCTAAAGTATTTTCAGATTGTTTTACGAAATAGGTGACTGTAAAACCTAAGCCCCAAGTATACAAGAAAAACAAAATAATTGTTATTATACTAACCATTTTTTCTTTTTTTAAATTAAATGAATCTATGTTATTAAGAGTATATAAAGTTAATTAAATTAGAAGATATAAAAGAAATAATCAAATTATAGAATTGTAATAATATAAATCTAATTCTTTATAACTTTCCGAATAAATTAAGTTATATTTATCTTTCAATAAATTAACATAATAATCGCCAGTTTTTATATTTCTTGAAGAAACAAGCCAGAATTCTTTTTTCTGATTTAATAAATTAAATAGTTGAGACTCATCTATTTTCATTAGTTCTCTTTTATTTTCCCAAGTAAGCTTAATCTGGTCATATTTACTATACAATTCATGATTCCAATAATAATCGAACAAAAGAATGTTAGAACCAGAACGATCAAATAAAATCAAAGGTTTACTTGAAGAATGTTCTTTAATTTTGATTACTGCTTTATCCCAGGGGGCTTTGGTAGTTTCATGGTAATATATAGTTAGAGTAAAAAGGTTAAAAATTAAGATTAAAAAAACAATTGTTGTTTGAGTTCTCTTTGATTTTAATAAACTAATTGCTTTTGCAATTACAATATAAAAAAAAGGAATAATAAAAAAAGAATGTCTTACTAAAGCAAAAGATCTTGTGATGGTATCTATTAAAAATAAATGAGCAATACTAATAAGTGCTAAAGAAATAAATGTAACCCAAATAAATGTTTTATTTTTAGGCATTTTAAATGAATATTTTCTAAATAAAATGAAAATGATGAACGTAAATAATAAAAGTAAAATTAACGGGAGTAAATAAAAACCGACACCTAAGTTACTTAAGAAAACTGGTACACCCCTTAAAATTAAACTTTCTTGTAAACTGGGATGTCGAATCATTGTTTGAATAAATAATATTTGCAATCCGGGAATAAAGAGAATGATTGAAATTATTGCCGAAGAAAAGTGATTTTTTAAACTCAGGTAAGATTTGTTTTTCTTGTAATAAAGAAATAAAATTAAAGAATGGAAAATAATTACAAATAAAGCCATGTAGTTAGTATATAGTAGTAAGGCATTTACTAATGAATAGCCAAACAGAAGAGAAAATTTCTTTCTTTTGTTGAGAGGATTCTTGAACAAAATAACAAACAAGTAAGTTGAAAGCAAAACTAAAAACCCAAATAAAGCATAAGGCCTTGCTTCTTGAGCATAGACAATTTGTAACATTGTTGTTGAGAAAATTAAAGCACTAATTAGGCCCACTTTCTTATTAAAAAGTCTTGCCCCAAAAAGATAAATTAAGATGATGGATAGACTATCAAAAAAAGCAGATAAGAATCTTAAAGAAAATTCAGTATTGCCAAAAATATCCACCCATCCTTTTAAGATAATAAAATAACCGGGAGGCATTAACTCCATGTAAATAACAGAATCAACCAACCCTTTAAGACTATTTTTATTAAGGTGGTTCAAAGAAACCATCTCATCTGTCCATAAAGATTCTGTATTTAAATCATAAAAACGTAAGGTGGCACCTAAAATTACAATTAGAAATAAAATCAAATAAACAATTTTCTTATTTTTTTCCAAATTCATAGTTCACCTTTTTGTATGTATTATATATATTTAAAAAAATCTTTAAAAGTTATTAACTTGTTTCCTTTTTTCTTTAACTGACTAAAATCTTCTTTGGTGGGCATCCTAGTCATCGTAGCTTTTTCTTCATCTTGTTTAAATGAGATCAGTTCATTATTATGATCGTCGTCATTGTCATTAGCATAATTATTGATAAACTCATTTAACATAAAACCAAATGAAGTAGCTAATTTATGATGTAATTCATACATCGAGACATTTTGATTATAATCAAATTTTCTTTGAAAAATAATATCTCCAGTATCCAATCCAGCTTCCATAAAATGAACAGTCACCCCATATTGCCGATCCCCATTAAATAAATACCAGAAATATTGAGCGGCACCCCTATATTCTGGGAGATAAGAACCATGAGCATTAATTAACTTATTGCCAAGAGTTTCAAAAACATTCTTTCTCAAAATTTGTGCCACTAAACAAAGTACAAATGTTGGATTTAATTCTTTAATGTTAATTAAGAAATCATTATCACTAAGGTTGGTTGTTTTAATGATAGGAATATTATATTGGCCCGCGAGATCTTCAATAGTTTTAGCAGAATCATTTTGATAATTTTTTGTTTTTATTAATTTATGACCCCACAAAAGATAGTTATAAACTTTTGATTCTAATAACTTGTAAAAGAAAAAACTAAACGAAGATTTTTTTGTAAGTTTATAGGCAACTTTTAGTTGATCAGTAAATGATTCTCCTTTAAATTGACTGGCAAGGACAATTGCTTTGATTCTGTCTGAATTATTTATTAAGACTTCTCTTGTAGCCACTATAGAAGCCATTGTATTCTGAGTGAAAACGATAATATCTTTCATCTTTTGTTTATCAAATGATAACTTTTGTAAAAATTAAATCTTTTTAAATCTCAGTTCAATTATTCTTTTCAGATATAACATCCCATACTTGAAAAGGCCAGATAAAGTATCAGCAGTTTTTGATTGTCCGGCTCTTCTATCAACAAAAGGATATCCTACTTCTTTGATTTTGTAACCTTTCTTTCCTGCAGCATAAAGAAACTCGATACAATACTCTCCATAAGCAGAATCAGAAAGAGTGATATTTTCAAGAAGATCTTTTTTTGCAGCAATAAAACCACTATCATAATCCAACACATTAAAGTTAAGGATGATATTAGTAAAAACGTTGATAAATCTACTTGATACAACCCTTAACAAAGGCCGTTTATCTTTACCGCCTTTAGCATATCTTGAACCAACAACAATATCATAATTATTAAATTTCTGTAACATTCGCGGAATTAATTCTGGAGGCATTGATTGATCGGCATCCATCCAAACAACATATTTACCCTTTGCTTCTTTGATGGCATTTGAAATTGATTTGACTAAACCTCGATCTTCTAATCTCCTAATTACTTTTACATCAAAAGAGTTTAAATCTTCTGCAATTTTCCAGGTAAGGTCAGGACTGTTATCATCAACAATAATAATTTCTTTAGAATGATTAACTAAAGCTTGTTGTGTTCTCTGAATTAATGGGATTATGTTTTCTGCTTCGTTATAGGTAGGAAATATAACTGAAACTTCGATTTCTGAATGATCTACTTCTTTCCCTATATCTTTCACTATTTCTTTTTCTATTGTTTTTTCTATTTCTTTTTCCATTTCTTCAAAGAAACCCTAATCTTTTATTTTATATACTTTTTGGAAGAGTGATTAATATATTAAAGTTAATGTATCATAAGTTTTTAAAGTGATTTTGTTCGTTTAAGTTAAAAATGAAAGAATTAAGAGAAAATATTAAGTTAGAAAGAGATTCTATGAGTGATGAAGAAGTAATGTTAAAAAGTAAACAGATTATAGAAAGAATATCCTCATTTTCTTTTTTCAATCAATCTAATTCAACAATGTTCTATTATCAAAAAGGAAATGAAGCTAACTTGAATGGTTTAATGAATTCGTTATTAAATTTCCAAGTAAAAAAAGTAATTCTTCCAAAAACAAATAAAGATGATTTTTCAATGAAAATCTATCAAATAAATAATTTAAGTGAAGATTTGGAAGAAGGCGCATTTGAAATCATGGAACCAAAGAAAAATTGTTTAGAGATTAATAAAGAAGAGGTTGACATTGTTTTTGTTCCTGGAGTTGCTTTTGATTTAGCTGGAAATAGATTGGGTCATGGTTTAGGCTATTATGACCGATTTCTTAAAGATTTTAAAGGAATTAAAGTGGGAATTGCTTACGATTTCCAGATAGTTGATTCCATAAAAGTTAAAAGCCATGATGTGCCGGTGGATTATATTATAACAGAAAAGAGGATTATTAAAACTAATCAGAATAAAAAAGAAAATAAAATGAGACCATTATTATCGGGAAAAGAAGTATCTGAGAGAATATTAATAGAACTTAAAGAAAAAGTAAAAAAGCTAAAAGACAAACCAACATTGGCAATTGTTTCTGTAGGAGAAAATTCGGCATCTAAAATTTATATTAAAAAAAAACTTAAAACTGCTGAAAAGATTGGAGTAAAAGCGCGACATTACAAACTAAATGAAGAAACAAAAGAAAGTGAATTGTTGGGTTTGATTGAGAAGCTAAATAAAGATGAAAATGTTGACGGATTTATTGTCCAATTACCATTACCAAAACAAATTAATGAGAATAAAGTGATTGATAGTATTAATCCGAAAAAAGATGTGGATGGTTTTCATCCCATAAATATGGGCAAAATTTTCTTAGGATTGTCTGATGAAGAGAAAGATATGATTCCTGCTACACCTTACGGAATAATGAAAATGATTGAACACTACAATCTCGATTTAGAAGGAAAAAAAGCTGTTATTATTGGGAGAAGTAATATTGTCGGAAAACCAATGGCTCAATTGATGTTAATGAAAAATGCTACTGTAACCATGGCCCATAGTAGAACTAAAGATATTGCTGAACATACTAAAACTGCAGACATAATTGTTGTTGCAGTAGGTAAAGAAAAATTACTCACTGCAGAAATGGTTAAAGAAGGAGCAATAATCATTGATGTGGGTATGAACCGAACAGAAGAAGGTAAGATTGTTGGAGATGTTGATTTTGAGAATGTTAAAGAAAAAACTTCGTTTATTACTCCTGTTCCAGGAGGAGTCGGACCAATGACGGTTACAATGTTACTTTACAATCTTGTTAAAGCCCACACTCACAATGAGGAAAGTATCTAATGAAAAAGCTATATCTTTATAATTCAAATATTAAAATGAGTAAGAAGTGAAACCAATGAAAATAATTATTTCCATACCAGCATATAATGAAGAGAAAACATTACCTCGTGTTTTAGAAGAGATTAAAGAGGTAATGAGTAATACGAATTATAAATACGAATTCTTGATTCTTAATGATGGTTCTAAAGATAGAACAAAAGAAGTTGCAGAAAAAGATGGAGCAATAGTGGTTTCTAACAGAAGAAATTTGGGTTTAGCGGAAACTTTCAAAAAAGAGATGCAAGAGTGCCTAAAAAGAAAAGCAGACATTATTGTCCATACTGATGCTGATGGACAATATCATCCACAACATATTCCCGAAATGATTGAAAAAGTTAAATCTGGTTATGAACTTGTTTTAGGTAGTAGATTTAAGAGAAACATTAAACATATGCCGTTTCTCAAAAAGATTGGAAATCTGGCTTTTGCTAAAGTGATTAGTTCTTTAACTAAAGTTAAAATCACTGATTCCACAACTGGTTATCGTGCATTTACTGCAGAAGTTGCCAGAGACATAAATTACATTAATACATTTACTTATACTCAAGAACAAATTATTAAAGCAGCTAAACAAGGTTTTAAAATCTGTGAAGTACCAATTGTTTGTAGAAAAACCAGAGAAAGTAGATTATTTAATAATCCGTTCCAGTATGCAATTAAAGCTTGGATAAATATATTCAGGATTTATCGTGATTATCAACCATTAAAGTTTTTTGGGCAGATTGGTGGGATTTTTTTTCTATTGGGATTTCTGTTGGGTATTTACATCACCATCACTTTTATTCTTACAGGAGTCGTTGGTGGAATTCCCAGAGTGATTTTAAGTATGCTTTTAATGTTAACAGGAATTCAAATCATTTTATTTGGATTTTTTGCTGATATGTTACATAAATGAACCCGTTCTATACTTTTGTTAAATAAAGCTTATATATTAATTATTTAAAGAAATGAATTGTACTAGTCTCACTAGTAGAGGTTTTTATCATGAAAAGAGTTGTATGGAAAAATAAATCTAATGATCAGTTATGTGTAACTATCCCTAAAAATTCTGAAATGCAAGAGGGAGATTATGTAGAAATTAAAAAGTCGGGAATTAAACGGATCTCTTATGTGGGAGTAGTAGGAGATTTATTTCATTATGGGCATTTGCAGTCTATCCAATTTGCTAAGTCTGTCTCTGATTATAACATTATAGGGGTTTTTACTGATGAAGCAGTGGAAGAATATAGGGTTAAGCCCATCTCAAACTTAAAAGAAAGGAAAGCAGTAATTGAAAATTTAAAAGTTGTAGATCGAGTTTTAGTTCAATATCATCGAGACCCCACAGATAATCTGCAAAAAATCCATGAAGAATATCCAGATGCAGAAATAATTCTGATTCATGGTGATAACTGGGGAGATATTCCAGGAGCAGAGTACATTAAAAGTATTGGTGGAAAATTATTACAACACCCTTATTATTCACGATTATCAAATTTTAAAATTATAAATTACTTATTAGAAAACAAAGATAAGTTTAAGGATATTAAACATTTTGCTTCAGTAATTAAAGAAAATAAAGAGGATAATGAAACAAAAGAAAACTTTGCTAAAGAATGGAAAAACAAAAACATCATTTCAACTAAAGCAGATACATTAAAAACACTCCAACCCATTTTAACTAAATCAAAGGTAGAAAAACTGTTTTCTTTTACCATTAATGATTGGAAAAATGATAAAAAACAAATATTGGAAAAAATTAAAGAAGAATTTCCAGAAAAAATTGTGGTTAGGAGTTCTGTAATTGATGAACAGACTGAAAGAACGTTAAGTGGTTGTTTTAAAAGTTTGTTGGATGTAGAGCCAAAAGATAATCTTCAGGTAGAAGAAGCAATTAATGAAACCATCGCTTCTTATAAAAATAAAGCGCCAGAAAGTTCTTTCCATCAAGTATTGGTGCAAAATCAAACAAACAATATTAAACTGGTAGGTTCAGCCCTGATTAAAAATAATCCTAATAAATATATCATCAATTATAGTTACACATCTCTAAGTAAAAATGATGAAACAATCGCAGAAGAAAGTAAAGGGACAATTAATGTTTCGAATCTAGAGGAAGTAAAACTCAAAGGAGAGTTTCAATTATTTCCAGAAGCCGAACAAATATTCTTTGCAGTAAAAGAAATTGAAGAATTAATTCCAAGAGTAGAGTTAAAGATTGAATTCGTAATTGATAATAATAATGAAATAATTATCTTTCAAGTTAAACCTTTATTTACAAGTTTATACCATGGTTGGGGTGGAACAACATCATTACAATCATTGGAATGTCACACATTAAGATACATAATGTTCCCGGAACAAATTGGTAACAGTATTATTGGGAAAATCTTTACAGAAGTTAGAGATAAACACCACACCGTTTATTTTGATCAAGAAGATATTAAACGCTGGAATTATGAAGGGTTTAAATTAATCAATAAAAGTGAACAGGAAAAGGTAGTCGAAGAAAATAAAAAACAAATCGCCAAGTTTTTCTCATTTTATGAAAAAAACAAAAATATCAATTATATTTTAAAAACAAATAAAGAACTATTTCCCATTTATAATCAACTGATAAATTTAGTGATGGAAAATGGTTCATTCTTTCCATACTCTCGAGAAGAACCAACAAAAGCAGTAAAAGACAGAATTCTTTCCTTGATTATTGCAGATAATAAAGAAGAGTTATTACAATTATTAACAACACCAACAAAAGAAGATTTATTTTTGAAAGAAAAAAAAGACAAATTAAAACTGATTAGGGAAATAAATGTTGGTCCAAAAGCCATTAAAGAGTATGCATTAAAATATTCTTGGAGATTTATCAACACATATTCATGGGAAATTATCAATCAATTTTTAGAAAACGAAATTTCCGAGACTAATGCACAAGAATTAGAAAATGAAATTAATAAAACAATAAATGAAAGCAAGATTCTAAAGCAAAAACAGGAAGAATGTCTTGCCAGACAAAGTTCAAATAAACTAAAAGAACTATGCCTTTATCTACAAGAGATTGCTTTGATAAGGTTAGAGAATAAAAATATCTGGGCAGGTTATGAATTATTATTCTTAGGTTTATTCAAAGAGATAGCAAAAAGATTAGAGCTGAATATTGAAGACTTTTTGTTTTCTTATAGGATAAAAGATGTTAAAGATTTCTTAGAAGAAAATAAGAAACTAACTCCTGAAGAAGTTAAGAAAAGATTACAATATTTTAACATAGAAATATCCCCAGAATCTACCGAGTATAGCTTTATTCCAAAATACTCAAAAGAAGTTAATACTATCCCAGAAAATCTTAAAGGGTTAAGTGGAGATGTCGGAAATTTAGGAAGAGTTAAAGGGAGAGCTTTAGTAGTAACTGATGATAGTATTAAATCGCTAATGAAAACAAAAAAAGAAATGACCTCTGATGACATTTATATTACAACAATGACTCATCCAGCAATGGTTTCCATTCTTCACAAAACTAAAGGAATAATTACAGATGAAGGTGGAATAACCAGCCACGCAGCAATTATTTCCAGAGAATTAAATATCCCTTGTTTAGTTGGAACGAGAATCTCAACACGTTTCTTTAAAACAGGAGATTTTATTGAAGTGGATACTTATAACAAATTTGTTAGAAAATTAACTAAAAGAGAAACAGAAGAATTTAAAGCCAAAAATATTCAGGGTATAGATTTAAAGAAAACAGAAGATAAAAAAGAACCCCTCATAACAATTAAAAAAAGTCTTTTTCTAAGAAGCATCCCATACACATCAAGTCTAAATGAGATAAATGAAGAGGAATATTCTTTGGTAGGGGGGAAAGGAAAGAATCTTGCCAAATGTTCGATGAGATATAATGTTCCAAAAGCGTTTAGCGTAACAAGAAGAGCTTATGACCAAATTATTAATTCATTCTTAAACGACAAAGAAGATTACATCATTGATTTTAATTATCCAGAACAATCACAAGAAAAATTAAAAGCATTACGAAAGTTTGTGAATGATTATCAATTTAGCGACGAATTCAAGAATGAAGTTTTGGGTCAGTTTAAACAATTAAACACAAAAGCGGTAGCAGTAAGAAGTTCAGCCTCTAGTGAAGATTCTAGTAAAGCAAGTTTTGCTGGCCAATTCAAGACCCTCTTAGGAATAGAAGAAAAAAGCTTGTTTTCAGCAATTAAAGAATGTATTGCTTCTGCATTTAAAGAAAATGTTTTGCTTTATGCTCACCAATCAGGAATAAGTCAAGAAAAGTTTTACATTTCTGTTGTTATACAAGAATTTCTGCAAAGTGAAAAAGCAGGGGTTTTGTTCTCACAAAACCCTAGCGATAGTTTGAAAGAAGGAATTTGGATTGATGCAAATTTTGGTGTTGGTGAATCGGTGGTATCCGGTAAAGTCAAACCTGATCAATATTTTATCAATGGGAGTGAAATTGAAGCTAATATAATTAATGAAGAAAGGGAAGCTTACTCCTATATTATGGATGGGTCATTAGAAGTTTCTAAAAAGACTGGCAGAGTGCTTAACGAAGATGAGATTAAAGAGTTAGTTCAATTAGGAGAAAGTTTACGGCAAGATTATGGCAAAGAAATTGAATGCGAATGGTGTTATTATAATAATGAACTACATTTATTGCAGGTTAGACCGATTACTACTTTGAAAGGTAATGAAAAAAAAGAAGATAAAGAAAATGAAACACTAAAGAATAAAAAAATGAAAGTAATAATTTTGGCTGCTGGACGAGGTTCTAGATTACATAAATATACAGAAATTCTTCCGAAAGGATTACTGCCTTTAGCAGGAAAACCGCTTCTCCAAAGACAAATTGAAACATTTCAAAAAGCCGGCCTTACTGATATCTCTATTGTCCGCGGTTTCAACGCAGAAAAGATAAATTTCCCAGGAATTAAATATTATAATAATCCTGATTGGGAAAATACAAATATGGTTGCTTCTTTGTTCTGTGCAGAAGCAGAATTTGATGGCAGTAGCGACATATTAATTGCTTACGCAGACACAATTCATGAACCAAAAGTTATTAAACAAATTATGGAAGAAAATTTCAGTCTTAGTAAGGCAATTGATGTTGATTATAAAGATTATTGGACCGCCCGTAATGGTGATTGGAAAGAAGATTCTGAATCTTGTACTTTAAATCCAGACGGTTCTATTATTGAGATTGGAGAGGAAAATGTTATTGACGAAGCTAGATTACATGGCAGAGATGCAAGTTTAACTTTCATCTCTAAAAATTTTGTTCCAAAAGTCTTGGAACACTGGAGGAAAATCAAAGCTTCACATTGGGATACACCTTTAATTGATGGGAAGCCAGTAAGAAAAATTAATATGACTAATCTTCTTCAAAGTTGGATTGATAATGGATGGACAGTAATGGCTAATAAGATTCAACGGGGATGGATGGAATTTGACACAAATGAAGATTATGAAAATGCACTTAAATGGACTGAAAACGGAGAAATTAAAAAGTTTATTGATTTGAACTTATTAGATTAAAATGAGAGTTGCAATTACTACAAAACAACTGGAAACAGAATATGGTGGAACAGTTGATATCCTGGAAACAGAATATACTCAATATTATCCTAAATTTGGAATTACTTTAGTGCCAATTCCTAATTCTTTAGAAAATCCAGCAGAATATTTAGAAGAGTTAGGTGTTGAAGGTGTAATTCTAACCGGAGGTAACGGAGTCCATCCCAGCTTGTACGGACAAGAAATGAAATTTCCTAACAAATGGTCATTAGATCGGGAGAGAACTGAGAAAGCAATTGTCGATTACGCAATTGAAAAAAAACTTCCTATCTTAGGTATTTGTCGGGGGTTACATTATCTTAATGTTCATTTTGCTGGTAGTTTATTACAAAGTATAAAAGATGAAACAAACAGCCAAGTTAAACATGTGGCCGCCGAACATGAGGTTATTTTAACTGATGATCAAACTAAAAAATTTTTTGGCTTGGAAAAAGTTTTAGTGAATTCCTATCATAACCAAGCAATTCTTCCCGAAATATTATCTTCGCAATTAAAAGCGTTTGCTGTCTGTTCTAGTGATGAAACAATAGAAGCTGCTTATCATCCGGATTATCCAATTGCAGCAGTAACTTGGCACCCAGAAAGAATAAAATTAGGTGATACTGCTTTTAATGATAAATTAGTGAGAGCTTTTGTAAATAGAGAATTGTTTTGGGAGAAGTGAAAAAAATGGAGGAAAATAAAAAAAACCAGAGCAATCTATCTTTGATTCTTATCTTCCATAATGTTTTTAAACTAATTCTTCACTGAATTTTAATACTAATTAAGAGGGAAAAAAGTGGAAGAAAAAAATGTTAAGATTATTGTTACTTTAGGTCCAGCAACAAATACTGAAGAAGATTTGAAAAAAATAAAAGATAAGGGCGTAGATTTTGTTAGAATTAATATGTCTCATTCTAGTATTGAAGACTTGAGATATTTCATTAAAATTGCAAAGAAAGTTGATATTCCATTTATTATTGATACAGAGGGGTCACAAATAAGAACTGGTGATTTAGAGGAGAAAATCATCCATTATAATGAAGGCGAGATTATTAAAATTTATGGCAATAAAATTATAGGAAACAAAAAAGAGATCTGTTTAACTCCAGGGCACATTTTAGAACAATTAGAGACAGGTGATTTACTTTTTGTAGATTTTGATACATTAATACTTAAAATTTCTGATATTTCAACTATTAAAGAGGGATACATTTCTGCAAGAATAATGACTGAAGGTAATTTAGGAAACAATAAAGCAGTAATTGTTAGTCCTGGAAACAATAAAGTTTATCATTTACCAGTATTATCTGAAAAGGATAAACAATCAATCAATATTGGGCTAGAAGAGGGGATTGGCCATTTAGC
The DNA here is from genome assembly GCA_018664115.1 of Candidatus Woesearchaeota archaeon. Taxonomy (GTDB): domain Archaea; phylum Nanobdellota; class Nanobdellia; order Woesearchaeales; family GW2011-AR9; genus JABJOX01. The sequence goes on along the minus strand of JABJOX010000004.1, from coordinate 33,497 downwards.
TTTGTCCTTTGTCAGAAAAAGCCAAGATCTTGATGAAGTTAGGAAAGTAACTAATAATGCTATGTATATTATTTCTAAAGTTGAAGCAGAAGAATCACTACATGACATTGATAAAATTATTGAGAAATCTGATGCTGTATTGATGGATCGGGGAGATATGAGTAAAGAAGTCCCCATTGAAAAAATACCTCTGATTCAAAAGATTATTCTTAAAAAAGCCAAAGAAAGAAATACTCCTGTATATATTGCAACTAATCTTTTAGAATCTATGATTGTTAATAAAAAACCAACTAGGGCAGAAGTTAATGATGTAATAAATACAATAATTGACGGAGCAAGTGGGTTAATCCTTTCTGCAGAAACAGCCATTGGTGAAAACCCAATGGAATGTGTTAATATGTTAAATAAACTGATTGAACATTCAAAGTATGTCGATGATATTGAGAATATTAGCCATCATGAATACCTCTCTGATAATTCTCAAACTAGTTCTTTAATTGAACCACACGGAGGAAAATTAGTTGAAAGATTTGTCAAAGAGATTCCAGAAAATGTAAACTCTTTAAAAAAGATTAAATTGAATGCTGAACAATTAATGGATGTAGAACAGATAGCTATTGGGACATTTAGTCCGATTGAAGGTTTTATGGGTAAAGAAGATTTTCAAGGGATCTTAGATCATATGAAACTTAAAAATGGGGTTGTATGGCCATTACCAGTAACTTTAGATGTTTCTGAAGAGATTGCTAGTCAAATTGATTTAGATGAAACTATTATTTTAACCAATGATAAGAATGAAATTGTTGCAACGATGAAAGTTAAAGAAAAGTATAATTATGATAAAGAAGAAGTAATCAGTAAATTGTATTGTACTGATGATAAAAATCATCCTGGGGCAAAAATAGTCTTTAATATGAAACCTGTTTTGCTTGGAGGAAAAATTAATTTGATTAAAAGAAGAGAATCTGAACATAAAGAATATGAACTAACTCCAAAGCAAGTCAGAAAATTATTTGAAGATCGAGGGTGGGTTAAAATAGTGGGTTTCCATACTAGAAATGTTATTCATCGCGGTCATGAGTTCATTCAATTAGATGCAATGAAAAAAGAAAATTGTGATGGATTATTTGTTCACCCCATTATTGGGAAAAAGAAAGTTGGGGATTATAATTCTAAATTTATAATTAAAAGTTATGAAGAAATGATGAAAAATATTTATCCAAAAAATAAAGTAGTATTTTCAACATTTTCAACATTCTCACGTTATGCTGGTCCCAGAGAAGCTATATTTACTGCTCTCTGCAGGAAAAATTTTGGGTGTAGCCATTTTATTGTTGGGAGAGATCATACAGGTGTAGGCGATTACTACCATCCTAATGCTTCGCATCAAATCTTTGATAAGTTTCCTGAAATCGGGATTAAGCCTATAAAATATGGAAAAGTATTCTACTCGGATAAATTGAATCATCATGTCCACGAAAAAGAAACGGAGAGTGGCGAAGAGTTAGAACCGCTTCATATTAGTGGAACAGAAGCAAGAAAAAGATTTGAATTGGGTCAAGTTCCACCAGAGTGGTTTATGCGTCCAGAAGTCTCCAGTTTAATTGTTGAAAGTATTAAAAATGGAGAAGAAGTTTTTGTTAGAGAAGAAATGAAGAAAGTTGAGCCAAATGAAAATAATGAATATAATAAAATAAATAACATATCTAACAAAGAAGGAAAAGTAATCTGGTTTACAGGCTTGTCTGGATCTGGAAAGACAACAATTGCTTTAGAACTTAAAAAGAAACTTGAAAGTCTTGGAAATAAAGTTGAAATTCTTGATGGTGATGTTGTTAGAGATACGTTACACAAAGATCTTGGATTCTCTAGAGAGGATATAAGAGAAAATAATCGTTTGATTGCGGAATTAGCTAAAGAAAGAGCAGCAAATAATGATTTTGTTTTAGTACCAATAATTTCTCCTTACAAAGAAGATCGGACGATGGTCCGTTTAATTGTTGGAGAAAACTTCAAAGAACTATTCATCAATGCTTCCTTAGATGAATGTATCAGGCGGGATACGAAAGGACTTTACAAAAAAGCATTAGCCGGAGAAATTAATAATTTTATTGGTGTTGCAGAAAGTAATCCTTATGAAATTCCAGATAGTCCAGACATAAAGTTAGAAACCCAACAAATTAGTTTAAATGAAAGTGTTAATCAATTAATATTATTCTTAAAAGGACAATAAATTAATTTACTCTAAAAAATGTTCCTTATTTCGGAAAATATTTAAAAGAAAGCAATAAACATATAAAAATGCCGACGATTCGTGAGCTTAAAGAAAAAGCAAATGCAAAGAGAGGAGACCCAATTTATCGGTTGATGAATAATTTAGCTTATTATCCAGCAAAGTTATTTCTTTATACTCCTTTAACTCCGAATCAAATTACAATAATATGGATTATTGGACAAATAATTTCGGCATTATTTCTAGCAACAGGAGATCAATTAACTATGATTATCTCCCTTATATTTTTTCAAGCATTCTTTATTATAGATTGTAGTGATGGCATTGTTGCCCGTTATAGAAAACAATTTTCCATTAATGGAATTTACCTTGATCAGCTTGGTCACTATCTTGCCAACTCAATTTTATTACTTACATTTTCAATTGGAGTATTTCGGTGGTATAATAATGCAATTTACTTGCTCTACGGAATCTTAGCAGTAATATTCTTTTTACTGAATAAAGCAATAACGCTTAATCCAATGTGGTATCCAAAAGAACAAAGAAACTTAATTAGTGATACTGGGAAAAAGTCTCTTTTAAGATTCCAACATAAACTAATTTATAATGTTTTTGCCCTATTTAGACTAGAACACTTTTTCAATATTTTGTTTTGGGGAGTTGTTTTTGGATACCCAAACTACACATTAATCCTCTATACTTTATTCTTTTTTCTAGAACTAGTAAGAAAAATAATTACCCAATATATTGCTAATGAAAAATCTGTATTTTCACAAGTAGACGATTTTTAATGATAAATTTTTTTGAGATATTATAAAAGAAAAAGTTAGAATTCAAATCATGCATCTTTACACTTTTTTATTTAGATTCTTTATATTAATATAAAGTTTTCTACAAAACTCAAAAAGGAAAAGAAAAGAATATACCAAAGATGCAAGTTGAGTATAATCAAAAACAACACAAAAGAAAAGGAAATTAAAAGGTTGCCCTCTACGAAATATCTCAAAAAATATTCTTGTCTTTGAAGCGGATCTAAATGATGCTTTAACGTAAAACTTCTTTACTATTTCTTCTTGCCTCTCACTGAACCAAACAGGATTTATTCTAATAATCTTCTCAAAGAGCCAAAACAATACCCCTACAAGACTAATTATTAAAAAAAGAAAATTTTGATAACGAAAATAATTTCCAATCGCTAATCCTAGAAAAATTAAAGGTGTACCAAAGAAAATTCCTAACTGCTCTAAATAAGGTCCCAGTAAACTGAACTTTTCTTTCATCCTTGCAAGATTACCATCAATATGATCCCCAATTAATGCAATAAAATTGAACAAAATTACAGCTAGAACATTAATCCAATATTCGCCCAAAGTAAAAAGATAAAATGCAAAAATCTCTAAAATAATCCAAGTAACAGTAATCATATTAGGAGTAATGGAAGTTCTTAAGAACGGTGTAGTTAAATAAAGAGAAACTTCCATCCAAAAACGTTGGGATGGACTCCAGCATTTTTTTCTTCCTTTAACTCTAAGTTCTTTTGTTGTTAATGTTTTTGTTTCATTCATAATCTAGATTGTAAAATTAAAGCATTATCAATAATTTCTTTTTGATGGGTGATATAATACCATAATACAATTGCATCTTGTTCAGGGGTTGGACTTTCACTATTATCATAAAAGATTGCGTTGTTTGGTTTTCTTAATGGAGCAAATTCTCTATTTTTATCCTTTTCGTCTGTTTCTTCTATTATCTTTTTTACTTCTTCAAGAGTATATTTATTTTTTTCTTCATTTGAAAGCATCTTCAGAAATCTTTTAATCTTAATAGGCACAGACGCTTCAAGATAAAATTTCCAATCAGCATTAGGAAAAACAACTGTTCCCATGTCTCTTCCTTCGAAGATAGCATTTCCTTCCTTTGCCATTTTCCTTTGAAGCTCCAAAAGAACTTTTCTTACTTCGGGAATTTGAGCAACTTTTCCTGCTAAAGGTACCAATGAAGAAGATAATAAAAATGCAGTTATATTTTCTCCATCAACAAAAATCTGCTGAGAATTATTTTCTATTCTAAAGTTAATCACCATATTTTTAGTAATTTTTATTATTTCCTGATTGTCTTCTAATAAAACACCTAATTGTTTTGCTTTCCAAGCTACAGCCCTAAACATTGAGCCTGTATTAATATGCTTAAAGTTAAGAATTCTTGCTAATGCTTTTGCAGTAGAAGATTTGCCAGTCCAACCTGAACCATCTATAGTTATAATATGTTTTTTTTGATCCATATCTATTTTTAGTAAAAAATTGTTACTTTAAAAATGTTGTGAATTTATTAAGTAAACTTTTGAGGTATACATTTTTAAAAAATGAAAAATAGGAGAAATTATGCAAAGCCTATGATATAGAACCAATATTTGCTCACTCGTATTATCCATAAGGTAAATAAAAAGTTGAAAGAACAATCCGGAATATTGCAGAAGAGTTTCTTAACTACTTAAAGATATTCTTAGAATAGTTATTCGAAACACTAAAGAAGTATCAGAAATGGTACAATAAAAAGATATCTCTTAAAGGAATCTCTGTAATACCAATTTAACTTTTTAGTGTAAAATTAGAAACTTAACTTGATAGTTACATAATATTTTTAAACCGACAAAAAATAGAGATATTATGGGAAAAATACTAAAAAGTAAGGGATTATTTGTTTTAAGAAAAACAAATAAAGTCAATAAATTCAAAAAGTAACTTAAAACAGATAAAAGAACCATATTAATTATAAATAAATTAATAACTAAACTTTCAAACAAAAAATAAAAACAATAAATTAAAGTATTATGGAGTGATAATTAAATTATGGATTCAAATATAAATCAAAAGAGTTCGGAAGATTGGTGGAATTCAGATCAACAATCAAAATGGGAAGATTATTATTATAAAGAAGATTTTCAGGGTTTAAGACTAAAAGCAAGAGAACAAAAGGTTATAAAATTTTTAGATAGCCTTAACATGCCACAAAAATCAAAAATTCTGGAACTGGGATTTGGAGCAGGAATAACTTCAGCTAAAATTATAAGAAAAGGTTATTATCTTCATGGTATTGATATTTCAGAAACCCTTTGTAAAATTGCAAGAAAAAATTGTTATAAAGTTACGAATACTGAAGGTAAATTTAGTCTCAATGTGGGGGATGCAAAAAATTTACAATTTAAAGATGATTACTTTGATGTTGTATTTGGCATAGGGTTCTTGCAATATATGGAATCACCATTGCAATGTCTTCGTGAAGCAAAGCGTGTTCTTAAAAGAGGAGGATATTTTATCATCGGTCAAGAAAATCTTTATGGGTTACATTATCTTGATAATCCTTTCGGATTATTTAAAGTCATTTACACAATTATTACTGGGGGGAAATATGAGTTCTATATCAGAAATACATTTATTTTAAACTGGATTCTGTTCATAGCCATTATATTCAATCTTAAAAGTAAAAAAAAACTCAGATTAATTAAAAAAACAAAACTTCCTCGAAAAAACTTGATAACACCAAAACGTTTAAGATTTCTCATTAAAAAAGCTGGTTTCACTATTTGTAGATGTGGAGCAGGAGGATTTTATAGTAACTATAGTATACTTCCAAGAAAACTATCATTAAAATTACAAAAATGGAGTGATTCTAAAAAACGACCATTCAGTTTTGGAAACGCAGTTATTTTTCTTGCTAAAAAATGAAGAAAAAATTGGCTAGTGGAACTGCATATTTAATAATTGCTCAGTTCCTAGCGGTTCTCGCAAATTATAGTATTAATATTGGAATTGGAAGAATTTTGGGTTCGGAAATTTATGGTATATTTGGCGTACTTATGTCTCTTTATCTTTTAAATACTTCATTTCTTAACACCGGAATTCCAAGATCGGTCTCAAAATTTATCGCAGAATCTAAAAATGGTCTTAAAAATATTTTTGTAAAATCTTTTAGATTACAACTCTATTCTTCATTAAGTTTTGGATTTATTTACATTATTTTTTCCAAACTAATTGCTAAAGCACTAAAAGATTCTTCCCTCACGTATTATATAATTTTCATGGGAATAATGGTTGTTCCAATAGCTATTCGTTCACTCTACACAAACGGATATCTAAATGGTCTACGTATGTTCGCTGAACAATCCATTGTCAAAAGTGTTCATCATATTCTTCGAGTGGGATTAGTTTTCCTTTTTGTATTAATGGGATTTAAGATTTGGGGGATACTAGTGGGTTATTTTATTTCAGTTACACTCACAATATGGCTTAGCCATTATTATCTTAAAGATAAAATGAAATCAACTGGAGAATTTAAAAATAAAAAACTCATTAATTTTTCAATACCAATTACTTTAACTGCAATTAACTTTACAATTATTAAAAACGCAAATCCATTCATTCTAAAACTTTTAGGTATAGATTATTCTTTAATTGGATTCTATACCGCTGCTGCAGCATTATCAAATGTTTCTTTTCTTATTTTTCAACCTTTATCCCTCACTTTAATGCCTTCAATCTCAAAAGCCATTTCGGAAAAAAACAATAAACTAATTCAAAAATACATTCGTCAATCAACAAGATATTTACTACTTCTTATCACCCCGATCATGATTATTGTTGCAACAACGGCAGATGAATTAGTAACCTTTTTTTATACCTCCTCATTTGTATCAGCGGGGGCCATTCTAAGTATATTAATTATAAGTACAACTTGCTTTTCTATTTTTAGAGTATTCGCTTCTATAATCAATGGGGCAGGAAAACCAAATATAGATCTAATTATAACCACGATAGGTGTATTCTTATCTCTCACCCTTACATTAATCTTTGTCCCAATATACGGCGCCATTGGAGCTGCCATCTCATTATTAATAACTGCAATTTTAAGTGTTTTATTATCATTAATTTACATATATAAAAGATTTAGAACCGTCATTATAACTGCTAAGTCATTCATTAGAATTGTTATATCCTCATTCATTATTTATATAATGGCAACAAGAACTATTTCTTCAGGGTGGAAACTATTAATCCACTATGGGGTATGGTTAATAACTTATTTTTTAATTCTCATAATTCTAAATGAAATCACAATCAAAGACCTAAAATTAGTAAAATCAATTTTAAAAAAATCAAGTTAATATCCAAATACAGAATTTAGCTCTTTACTTATTCGTAAATTTATATATTCCAAGTCTTGAGGATTTAAATAATCAGTATAACCACCCACTTTAGCTTTTCTTACTTTATAAGATTCAGGATCACTTGGATTTTTTGCTTGCAAACGATAATCGGCAAACAAATTGCATTTTTCCATCTTACGCATGTTATCAATTGAACCAAAAGCAACAGCTTCATTCAAAATATCATATGATACATTTATTTCCAAGAAATCTAATACTCTTCTTAACTGTTCTGCAGTATTTGTTTTCATATCCTCATAACGAATAAATAAAAATTCATTTGGGCGTCGTTGCATTTCCTTACACCAAAGATTCATATAATTTAAGATTTTAGTAAGACTAAATGGTTCTTTAAGAAAATGAGACATCTCATTTCTAAAATAAAAATTGTTTCGCTTTGTCAAATGAAAAAATAACGACACTACAACATCTCTGGGGTCTCGTACAAGAAAAATAATTTTTTTCTTTTTAAGAGGAGTGCGTATGAAAACCTTTTCAGATTCTGCGTATGAACCCAAAAATTTTTTATTTTTTAAACTGAAGTTAACTGAGAATAATGGAGATATTTCATGATAAATAGCAATTTTTGGAATCCCTTTTTTTTCTTTTGCCATTAAAATAAGATCAAGATTAAGAGAAGAAAGACCATAATGAAGTGAAAATGCTTTGGCAAGCATAACTCTTAACCAAGTATGGCCACTTTTAGGAAAAGATATCATCACGTAATCACTAACATGATCACAGTACAACCGGAAAAAACCATGATATAAATAACGAAATAATGAAAACCGATTATATTTATTCATAAGTTTATGTAACATTAGTGTTATGATTAATAGGTAATTTATAAAGATTATTATAATCAGAGACATAAATAATTAAATCTATTTGATATGAAAATAAACTGATTTAAAAAATTATTAATTTTCTAAACCACCCTATTTTTCTTTGTAATTTTCTTTGTAATCATGTCTTACTCCTCTTAATTGTCCTATTTCAACCATCTCTTGCTGATTATTTTTCTCTTCATAATTGATTTTAAGAGCATTAATTATTTTTGATTTTCTGAATATTGCTTTACTAGCATGTTTAGTGATAAATTTTGGATTATAAATAATATTAAACCTCTGAAAACATTCATGGGTACAATAACATTTTGTCTCTCTAATAAACTTACAAGTCTCTTTAGTTTTTTGTGACGCCCATAATTTCTTAAAATTATAATTGAAATCTTTAATATTACCTAAAGATTTATTATTTAAAAGTTCACAAGGATATACCTCTCCTTGTTCATATATTACCGCCATCAAACTTCCTGCTTTACAAGGAATGATAAATTTTTTATTTTCTATAGTCTTTATTATCATTCCAGTTCTTAATTTATTCATATAATCTCTAATTATAGATTTAATTCCTTTTTTAGAAGATTTAGATTGAAGTTGGAAAAAAAGTTTATACTTATTTAAGTCAACTCCAAATAAATTCATCACCCTTGCTTCTCCCCTAATTAAATTTAGCCCAAAAACATCTGGTTTCATTACATTTTTAACATAACTATGGAATTCTTCTAATTTATCCTGATTAATAGAAGTTAAAGTTGAAATTACTGAAAGTTGCAGGTGAGAATATTTTTTTTGTAATAATTTTAATTCATTAAAAGTTTTAATTGCCATATTAAAACAATCATTAACTTGCCTAATCTCATCATGAATATTTTCAGGGCCGTCAAGAGAAATAACCACATTTAAATTTAAATCAGGACAATTTTCTAAAATGTCAATACAATCTTTTACAATTTTACTTGTAAAAGTACCATTAGTCGGAACAGCTACTTCTTTAACCGGAGTATTACGATAATAAGTTTTTATTATTTCTGCAAAGTCTTGACGAATAAAAGGTTCACCGCCGCTTATGTTTAAAATAATCAAATCAGGTAAACTTTTACTAAATTTATCTATCTCTTCTAAAGATAATTCATCTTTAGAATTAAGTTTACTCCAAAAAAAACAATGTTTACATTTAGCATTGCATTTTGAAGTTACAAAATGAATTAATTGGATAGGGGTTTTAGGATTTTTAATAAAATAGTATTTCAACAAATTAAGATAGGATCTTCGCATTTATTGATTGCAGAGGGTATCATTTAAAAAACTTATGATGAAATGATTTTATTGTGTTATTAAGACCACCACATGTTTTTCATAAAACCCACACTCCAAATCAATATTCCAATGAAAATTAATGGAGAACTAACAATAAAAGAAGGTAACATTTTCCAATTCCAACGGACCATTCTTAAAGATATTAAAAAAAAACGAACAAAAGGAATTAACACAATCAAAGGGGGATATTTAACAAATATATTACCTGGTAATTTATATTTTTTTCGAAGTAATGCTGCATGTAATCCAAAATTATAATGATGTTTAAAGAATTTTTTAAAAGAATCACGATTATTGTGACTAATTTTTATTCTTGGATTAAATAATAATTTATACTTCTTGGAAGCTTTATAATTAAAAATAGTGTCTTCACCTGCTGCTAAATGGGGAGGAAAACCACCGATATCTTCAAAAACTTCTTTTTTACAAATAAGGTTACATGTGGGCATAAATAAAACTTCTCTCTTTGGCATTGTAGGAAGAAATTCGTTAAATGTAAGGAAGTAATCAGCAATACTAATTAGTGTCTGTGAATTTGCGTTTTTAACAGATCCACCAACAACACTATACCCCTTATTAATACTTTCTAAAGCGGTTTGGAGCCAATTATTATTAACAATACAATCAGAATCCGTAAATGCTATTATTTTACCTTTAGCTTCTGAAATCCCTATATTTCTTCCCGCTCCCGGCAAGGTTTGTTCTTTTAAGTGGATAAGTTTAACGGAAGGAAATTTATCTTTTATTATTTCTGAAGTGTTATCTTTTGAACTATCAACAACAATGATTTCATAATCAAAATCAACTTTTTGAGATAATAAAGAAAATAAACATTTTGAGATAAATCTTTCTGAATTATATGAGGGGATTATAACACTTATCAAAGGATTTACTTTTTGCATTTTTATTTATAAAATTGTTTTTTTGTTTTCATACGATAATTTACTAATAATTCTACAAAAATACTATCTATTTTGCCAGTTTTAAAAAAACGGCCTAATCCTTTTCTTAAACCACCAATTCCTTTAAAAGCTATCATCAACCCCCCAAATATAAAAGAAGGATTTCTCATCAAAGTTTTATAATTCCTAATAAAACTGGCGTTGTACAATTTTGATCTCCATTCAATAATTTTTTTTTCAGACAAATCTGTACACATAACTGGCTTATCACTGTGTTTTCCAAGAAGCCATTTATTAAAAGAAACACCTTTTTCAAAAACACCTAATTCTTTTGCAATTTGGTAAACTTCTGTACCTGGATAAGGCGTCATAAAATAAAAATCCACATAATCAGGTTTTATTTTTTTTAAGAGTTTAAATGTTAATCTCAAATCTTCTTCTTTTTCTCCCGGAGTTCCTATAATAAAACTAGTATATCTAAGCAATCCTGCTTTTTTAGCAATATTAAAAGCCTCAATTACTTTTTCAGGTGTTATATCTTTTTTTAATATTTTTAGCACTTTTGGCGAACCAGATTCAACACCAAAATCTATTTGCACACATCCCGCAGATTTCATTGTTTTAAGTAATTCATAACTAACAGTATTAACTCTTGCTTGCGCTACCCACTTAAAATCGTTCCACCCTTGCTGTTTTATTAAACTGCAAAGTTTGGTTACCCAAGCGGGGTGAAGTGTGAAAGTATCGTCAGCAAACCAGACCGCATCAATATGGTATTTATTTCTTAAATGTTTAAGTTCTTCAATAATATTCTCTGGAGATCTAAATCTAGTTTTTCTTCCAAAAATACGGTGGCTTCCGCAAAAAATACACCGATATGGACAACCTCTTGAAGCCATAATAGTAGCGGTGCTTTTTGTCCATATCCCCCTTATTCTAGGAGGGGCAAAGTACCATTTTGAAGGAAGAAGATGTCTTGCAGGGAAAGGTATTGAATCTAAATCTGGAATTAATTCCCTTGATTCTGTAAAGATTAGTTCTCCGTTTTTTTTATAACCTATACCATTTACATCCTTAAATCCCTTATTTTCTTTCAAAGCTTCACAAAGTTCCGAAAAAGTTATTTCGCCTTCACCAATAGCTACAAAATCAATACAATTTTCTTTTAATACTTCTTGAGGAAGAACTGTTGGATGTGGACCCCCAAAAACAATTGGAATATCAGAAGATAATTTTAGATGAGAGGCAATATTTTTAGCATGATCAAATTGTGGAGTTCTTGTACTAATCCCAACCACGTCGGGGTTGAGAGAGATTATTTTTTTTGCAATTTCGATTGCAGATTCATCAAAATTAGGATCTATTACTTCAACTTCAAAACCATTTTTTTCTAAATAACCAGCGATATAGAGTATACCTAAAGGATGATTAGGTACATCATAAATTCTTGGATTCACTAATATTACTTTCATTTTTTAAACCTCTCATAAATGTAACCCATCTGTTGTAAAACAAAACTAAAAGATAACAATATTAAAATTAAAGGAAGTCTTAAATTGAATTTATTTTCCGATAAAATATTCTTAGTCGACCACAGACGTAATTTAATAAAACTACCCACTTTACCCACCTTCTTTTTAAAATAATAATTTGCTCTTCCTCTCCTTATCTGCCATCTTGAAAATGAAGATAAAGTAGTTCTCGCTTCATGATAAGCGTAAGCATTAGGGACATATTTTATTAATATTCCTGCTTTTTCTAAACGATAAGATATTTCTGCATCTTCAGCTCCAAAAGTCATACTTTCGTCAAAAGTGCCAACTAATTCAAAAACTTTTCTATTAAGAGCAGAATTTCCAACAGCAAGATGATTGGTATAACCCTCATTAGAAACTTTCCAAACTTTTTCAAAGCCCAAATTACCACCGCCCGGAAAACCTAAAGCAGAAATACAGTTACCAACAAGATTAGATTTGGGAATTCTTGTTCCACTAGTAGTTACTAAAGTCTTGTTATCATTAAAAGATTCAAGTAAAGAAGATAACCATTTCTCCTGAACCCAACAATCATCATCAATAAAAACAATTATTTCCCCCTTAGAGTATTCTATGCCTTTATTCCGATTAAATGCTATCCCCCTTTTAGGAGGAACTATAAAATATTTGAAATTTGTTGGTAAATGTAAACTGTTATCTTTTTCTATAGATTCATGGACCAATATTACTTCTGATTCGTGTTGATTTAATTGATCTTTAAAAGAATTAATTAGTCGATTAAGCTTCTCTTTCCTCAATTCATCAAAAATAATCACAATAGATACTATCATTTCCTCCCTACCCCACAATACTCAAATCCATTCTCTTTTAAAGCGTTTAGTTTATAAATATTTTGGATATTAAACAAAACTTTATTTCTCATTAATTTTTTAAATCCATAATAGTCAATAATTCTAAAATCCCAACACCCTATGAAAATAATTTTAATATAACCTCAAACAGATCTCAATTATAACAAAAAATTTCAATTTATAATTATTCACCATTATTTTTAAAATTAAATAGATTATTAATATAATTTATACAATCTATTTCTAGCCACTTACTACAATTACCATGTTCAAAATGAAACTGAACCGCAATAATTTTTTTCTCAAGATTATAAATCCCCTCAATTTCACCATCATCAGATAAAATAAAAGGTTTTAAACCATCACCAAGTTTACTAACTACTTTTCTATGATAACTGTTAACTTCTGCTTCACATTTATTAATTATATCACCAGTGAGAAATATTTTGTGTTTCGGAATATACTTTCTTCCAAGAATTTTATTATAAAGAAAATGAGAAACAAATTTAATATTTCTTTTACTATGTCTTTCGTTCCATTTTAATTTTCCTCCAAAAAAACCATTAATGCTCCAAAGTCCACAACAAACACCAATAATTGGAAGTTTTTTGTTTAAAGCCGCTGAAATAACTTTATGTTCAAATCCCCTAATCTTTTCAGAATAATATTTATAACCCCCAGCAATTAATAATCCTTTTATACCTAACTCATTAAAAAATGACTCAAAATCCATATCTTCAATAAATGGTATTAAAATAAGTTCATAACCATAACTAGACCAAAAATCTAAATAATTCTTTTGTACTGAAAAAAATTCACCATCTCTATTCTCTAAATGTCTTGGTGTTATAGCAAGCCTGATTCTTTTATCATTCATCTGAGAAGATTTCACCCCTATTCTTTTTATGACACACTATCAGAAAATGGTTTGCAAATATAAGTCTAAATAAATAATTAAACTTATTCCTTTTTCTTCTAAGAGTAACACTAATCATTGAACTTTTATCTTTTAAATGCAAACAGATATTATTTAAAAATGGTCTGGGACAACATAATTGTTCAATAAGATCTCCTGCCACAATAATGTAAAATTTCTTATTTAATTTAATAGTTTTCACGTTTCCATTAATTATTTCTATATCTGAGCTTTCAATATCTACTCCAATTACAGATTTAGCATTTTTTTTAATAATATTAAATAAAGTTTTGATTTTTATTTTTCCTCCCCACTCCATAATATTCAAATCCGTTCTCTTTTAAAGTCTCTGGTTCATAAATATTTCGGCCATCAAAGAGAATTTTGGTTTTCATTGATTTTCCTAATTCTGAGAAATCAACATTTCTAAATTCGTCCCATTCGGTTACAAGAACAATTAAATTGCTATTAACAACGGAATCTTTTACAGAATTAGAATAAGTAACTTTGTCTGAGAAGATAGTTCTTACTTCTTCTAACGCAATAGGATCATAAATATTTACTTTAAATCCATTATCTATCAATTCCTCAATAATTTTCAATGATGTCGCTCCTCGTAAATCGCTAGTTTTTGGTTTGAAAGTTAATCCCCAAATAGTAACTTGGTTGCCATTAATCTCTTTAAGTTTATCAATGATTTGAGGAACAAGAATAGTTTTCTGTCTCTCATTAAGTTCTTCAACTTGCTGTAAGAATTGGGGTTGATAATTGTAGCTTTTTGCAGTGTTAATTAACGCCTGAACATCTTTAGGAAAACAACTTCCCCCATAACCAATGCCCGCATTAAGAAATTTAGGACTAATCCGATAATCTTTTCCAATGGCTTTAGAAACTGTTTTCACATCAGCACCAACTTTATTACAGATATTGGCAATTTCATTAATAAAACTTATTTTAGTTGCTAGAAAAGAATTGTTGGCATATTTAATCATTTCAGAAGTTTCCCAGTTAGTTTCAATAATTGGCATATAAGTCTTGATTAAACCGTGATACACTTTACGCATTAATTGAAATGCTTTTTCTGATTGGGCTCCAACCACAATCTTATCGGGGTGATTAAAATCATAAACAGCATTACCCTGTTTTAAGAATTCAGGATTAGAAGCTACATCTATTTCTGCGTTTGGGTTCGTGATTGTTATTAATTCTTGACATTTCTTTGCCGTCCCAGGGGGAACAGTACTTTTATTGATTAATAATTTATATTGATCAGAATATTTTACTACACTCTTAACTACTTCAAAAACATAACTTAAATCAGCAGAACCATCTTCTTTCATTGGCGTACCCACACAATTAAAAATGGCTTCAGCAAAATGAACTGCTTTTTCTATATCAGTTGAAAATGTTATTCTTTTGTTTTCTTTATTTTTTAAAACTAATTCTTTCAATCCGGGTTCATAGAAAGGCATTTCTCCAGAATTGATTAAATCAATCTTTTTTTGGTCTATATCCACACATAAAACATCGTGGCCCAAGTTAGCTAAACTTGCTCCAGTTACCAGTCCAACGTATCCAGTTCCAAAAATACTAATTTTCATTTTTTATTTTCTTATTGTTATAATCACTATTTATTCCTGATAGAATATACCACAAGCAAACTTTTCTTCTTGTTCCCATTCTAAAGCTTTTTCTAAAGCTTGCAGCTTATTATTTGAATCATGTTTATCATCTAGATAATAGACTTTATCATTATAATAATCAAATGAGTGTTGTGGATTAAATGTGACACAAGGTTGAATAATATCTACAAAAGCAAAACCATCATGAAGAATTGCTTTCTTCATGATCTCGACCATTTCTTTCAAATTTCCAGCATAAGTTCGAGCCACAAAAGTTGCCCCAGCAGAGATTGCTAAAGCAAGAGGATTAACTGGTTTTTCTGTTGAACCTAATGGAGAGGATTTACTTTTCCTTCCTTTCTCAGAAGCAGGAGAATATTGCCCCGTAGTTAAACCGAAAACGCCATTATTATGAACAAAATAAGCCATATTAATATTTCTTCTACAAGCGTGAGTGAAATGATTGCCACCTTCCCCATAACCATCACCATCACCACCAAAAGCGATAACGTTTAAATTTTGATTTGCTAATTTAATTCCTTGCGCAACTGGAAGCGATCTGCCATGCAAACCAACGAAACCATTGACTTTTACCCAATAAGGAAGTTTGGCAAAACAGCCTACTCCGGAAACTAACACAGTATTTTCTGGTTTAAAGTCTAATTCCGCGAGTGTTTTTTTTACACCCGCAATAATGCCAAAGTTACCACAACCAGGACACCAGTTAGGGATTTCAGTTCGATTGAATGTTTTTAATTCTGTCATTTTTATTTTTGGTTTTGTTTTATTTGATTGTAAATATCATCAACAGTAAATGTTCTGCCATCGGAACGTAAGATTTTGTTTTTTATATTGATTCCAGTCTTTTCTCTGATAAGATTTGCTAATTGGGCAGAATAATTATTTTCAATAATGATTAATTTTTTTGCTTTTTCTAAGATTGTTTGAATTTCATTCTCTTGGAAAGGGGCCATATATTTTATGGAAAGGAAATTGACTTTCTTTTCTTCAGAATTTAAGAGTTCCATGGCTTCAATGATTGCTCCGTGATTACTTCCCCAAGAAACAATTGTTAAATCTGCATCATTGGGTCCGATAAGTGTTGGAACTGGAAGTTCTTCTTTGATAAGATTGAGTTTATTCATCCTTCTTTGCATCATTTGATTTCTAATATCTCTATTTTCAGTAATCACTCCCACTTCATCATGTTCATCTCCAGCACAAGTGTATATTCCATTTTCTGTTCCGGGAATTGTTCTTTGAGTTTCTTCTTTCTCATAACGTTTGAATAGTCCGTCAGAATTTAGTTTAGAAGAGTCAACTTGATTGATGGTATTAATTTTTTGCTCGTAATCAAAAGTGAAATTCTTTTCTTCTTCATTTAAGTTAAAAGTTTTAGAACTTTCTGCTAAATGTTTATCAACCAAAACAATTACAGGAATTTGATATTTCTCTGTCAGATAAAATGCACGTTTTGTTTCAGTGTAACAGCCTTCAACAGTTTCAGGAGCGATTATTATTTTAGGAAAATCTCCTGTTCCTGCAGATAAAACAAATTTTAAATCACCTTGTTCAGTTTTTGTAGGCAATCCAGTTCCTGGACCAGGCCGTTGCCCTTCAATTAAAACTAAAGGGATTTCTGCTACGCCAGCGAGACCAAAAGATTCAACCATTAAAGCAAATCCCCCACCCGAGGTTGCAGTCATTGTTCTTGCTCCAGCATAAGATGCACCAAGAGCAAAATTTATTCCCGCAATCTCATCTTCCGGTTGAATAATTGTTAGACTTTTATTTTTTGTTGCTTCTTTAGCAAGATAATGAAGAATTCCTGATACCGGAGTCATGGGATATTGAACGTGAAATGTTAACCCCGCTTTTAATGCTCCTTGAGAGATGGCTTCATTTCCATCTAAGAAATCCGGAATGGTTTTTGTTTCTTGATTTTCTTCTTGAAGAGGAAAATCTTTAACTTTATTAACGGAATCATCACCTTCTTTTGCTGCTAAAAGTAATTTACTAACAAGATTCTCTTTACCTACAAACCTTTCTTTAATTATTTTTCTCAATAGAGCATAATCAATTCCGATTGCTTTTACTAAAGCCCCTAAAAAGACAGCATTATGAATATTTTTTTCTTTAAGTTTCTCTTCAATCTTGGTTAAAGGGATCTGGATTAAATTCTTGTTTTTTAATTGTTGAGGATCAATTTTAATTTTATCATCATGAATAATGATTCCATTTTTTGAAACTAAATCATAATGAGTATCAAATGTAGTTTGATCTAAAGCAAGAAGCAAATCAATTCTGTCAATATCTGCATGAATCTTTTTTTTAGAAATTCTAATAGTATGGAAATTGTGGCCTTTCTTAATTTGAGACATATATTCTTTACTTGAAAAAAGATGATAGTTTAATTTAATGAAAAGTTTAGCAATAATGTCTGCTGCTGAAGCTATTCCCCAACCTGCTTCTCCACCAATTCTAATTATGTAAGATTCTGAATTCATAGTTTTCTGTAAACCTCTTCTGCTTGTTTTAAACCTTCCATGCTACCAATATCAAACCAATGATGATCGAAAACAAATCCATGAACTTCGGATTCTTTTACTAAATATTTAACTAAATCACCAGGATTGTCTGCTTTACCATTTTCAACTGCAGCTTCAACATGTTTTAAATCTTCTTTGTGAAAGACATAACAAGCAGTTGCTGCTAAAGTACTTTTTGGTTCAGCTGGTTTTTCTTCGAAGTCAATCACTTTAGATAATTGGTCGCATAAGATAGCAACACCAAATTTGTTTTTTATTTTTTCTTTATCTTTTAAATCATGTAAAGCAACAAGGGAACTATTTTTTTGCTGGAAATGGTTAAGAAAATTGTTGATTTCAAATCCGAAAAGATTATCTCCCGCAATTACCAATAAATCATCATTGATTTCTTGATTTTTAAGAATATAATTAATATCACCTACAGCGCCTAAACGGTCATCGTTACTAATTGTACCATCATTAATCACTTTTACATTTTTAGAACAAGAATAATCGTTTAACCAAACCATAAAATGACCATAAAATTTGTTATTAGTTACAATAATAATTTCATTAATAGTATCAAGTTTTTCTAATTTTTTTAAAATATGTTCAACAATAGGTATTCCTGCCACTTTTAACAAAGGCTTTGCTTGATTCTCTGTTAAAGGATATAAACGAGTTGCGTACCCTGCAGCTAAGATTAATGCTTTTATTTTTGATCACCTATTTTGATTATGATATATTTAATTAATAGAAACTAAAGAAAAAGTGTTTAAAAGTGTTGTGCAAGAGAGGTATTAAAAAAAGAGTGGACAGCTTACTGGATTTCCCGCGCAAAAACGCAGTACACCCCGGTACGGAGGCACTCTTAACTTCTGTGTTCGAAATGGGAACAGGTGAACCGCGCCCCTATGGCCGTCCATTAAGCTATTTCTTGGAGCTATTTATAAAAGTTTCTGTTAATTCTTGATTCTTATTCCATAACCCTTTAAAAAAGAGAAAGAATCATTTTGATTAACACACAAAAAGAGGGAAAATATAAAATGATAGAAACGGCAATTATTCTGGCAGGAGGACTGGGAACAAGGTTAAGGCCATTAACTGATAAAACACCTAAACCATTATTACCCATTCAAGACAAACCAATTATCGAACACATCATCGATAATTTAAGAAAGTATGGTGTGAAAAATGTTATCCTTTCTGTAGGTTACAGAGCAGAAGACATCAAAGAACATTTCAAAGATGGATCCCATTTAGGAGTAAATATCTCTTATTCCATTGAAACTGAACCACTTGGAACTGGAGGAGCAATTAAACAAGCTGCTGCTGGATTAGTAAAACCATTCGCTTTATTATGGGGAGATAACTTAATGGACATTGATTTGAATACTATGTATAAAGATTTTTTACGAGATGCACCGCAAGTAACAATGGCTTTAACTCCTCGAGAAGATGTAGAAAATTTCGGAGTAGCTACTTTGAAAGAAAATAAGATTATTAGTTTCGTTGAAAAACCTCAACGGGAAGAAGCGCCAAGCAATTTGATTAACGCGGGCGGGTTTATTATTGAACCCGAATGTCTTAAAATTCTGCCAGAAGGAAAGTCTTCCATGGAAAAAGATTGTTTTGAAAAAATTGCACCGTTAGGAGAAATATCTGCACATATCCATAAAAATCAATGGTTTCCTACTGACACTTTAGATAAATATCAACACGCTTATCATAGTTATAGGCCATTGTTATAAAAATGCCAATCGTAGAAAATATCAATTCTAATGAGAAGAAAGTCATCATTGCTGATGTTGATGATACTATTTGTGAAAGTTGTCAATTAATTTCTGATGAGATGGCTTTTGAAATTTCTAGATTAGTTGATGCTGGTTTTAGTTTCGCTTTCATCAGTGGAACAAAAAGTGAAAGTTTACAAAGGATGATTTCTTCAAAATTAAAGAAAGAACATCATATTTTAGGAACGACAGGAACAAATTATACGTTTGTGAAAAATGATAATTCTGTTGAAGTAATCTATAAATATTCTCTTTCAGATGATGAGAAGAAAGAGATTATTAATGCTTTTGATAAACTAATTTCAAATTATAACATTCAATCAATGACTACTAAAGAAGATCAAGTACAAGACCGAGATTCACAAATAACTTTGTCTGCTATTGGTAGACATGCTTCTAGTGAAATGAAAGCAGTTTATGATCCTGATGGAAAAATAAGATTAGAATGGATTGAGTTTTTGAAAAAGCATTTAGATTCTGAGAAGTATCACATGAAAATTGGTGGGACAACCTCCGTAGATATAACCAAGAAAGGTTTTGATAAAGAATGGGGTATCAGAAAGTTTGCTGAACATCGAGGAATAGATCATTCAGAGATAATCTTCTTTGGTGATAAATTACATCCTGGAGGAAACGATTTTGCTGCTTCCAAAGTCGTTGATTGTATCGCAGTTAATAATCCTGAAGATACGTTAAATAAATTAAAAGAATTTTTTAATTAAAAAAATTAAAAATGATTTAATCTGAAACGATTATTTTTTCTTACTGTCCCTAATGTTGAACATTTATCTTCCAAATTTCTTTTCTTTGAGGATTTTTTTCTTTTAGTAAACTCATTAAAAGTTAAATTTAGATATAATTCAGCAGGTAAATTATTAGGCATAGTCATTCCATTCAAAGAAGTATAATCTCGAACTAAATCTAATGCCTTACCTAATAAAGATTCATTTCTTTGTTGAGAAGCTTCAAAAGCAATAGATAAAGCTTCGTAACCAATGGTTCCACGATGAGATTTAAGATTATCATAAATCTCTGGAGTTTCACAATTTTTAGCCATGTTTTCTAGTTGGTAATTTTTATTTGGATCAGTCATTTTACTTCCTGAATAGTAGTTAGTTATAAAGCTTTTGACAAAACATTTAAAACAAATAAAGATTAATCAATAAAAATGGATGAGAAAACTTTACAAAAGTACATTGATGCTGGCAAGATTGCCTCAGAAGCTTTACATTACGGAAAATCTTTAATCGTTAAAGGAGCAAAAGTAATTGAAATTCTTGACGCCGTTGAAGAGAAGATTGTTGAATTAGGTGGGAAGCCAGCTTTTCCAGCTCAGATTTCATTAAACGAATTTGCAGCCCATTCCTGTTCAGATTTAAATGATGAGACTGTTTTGTCTGATCAGATTATTAAATTGGATGTGGGTGTCCATCTTGATGGTTTTATTGCTGATAATGCTTTAACTGTAGATTTATCTGGCGAACATTCAGATTTAGTTAAAGCGAGTCGTGACGCTTTGAATAATGCTTTGAAAATAATTAAGCCGGGAGTTACTCTTGGTGAAATAGGAGGAATTATTCATGATACAATTACCAATTATGGTTTTGCACCAGTAAAAAATTTATCTGGTCATGGATTAGGCGAATATCAAATTCATGTCCCTCCATCAGTTCCAAACTTTGACAATGGTAATGAGAATGTGTTAAAAGAGGGCGATGTAATTGCGATTGAACCTTTCGCTTCTACTGGAGCAGGGATTGTGCAAGAAAGTTCACCAGCAACAGTTTTTACATTAACTAACGATTCCGGAGTTAGAGATCCGATTTCAAGGAAAGTTTTAATTGAATTGAAAAAAAATAATGGTTTGCCTTTTGCTAAAAGATGGTTAGAAAAAGAGTTTGGCAGTGCAAAAACTAATTTCGCTTTACGAATGTTAAAAAGAGCTAATTGTGTTGAAGAACACCCACCCTTGTTTGATCAAAATCGTGGAATGGTTTCACAAGCAGAACATACAGTAATTGTTTTCGAGAAACCTGTTGTGACTACTTGGTATGAAGAGTAAGATTATTCAATCTTAATTTTTGCTTTCTTAAGTTTTTTTTCTAATTCTGAACCGCCTTCTTCCAAACAATGATCATCAATCAAAATTCTTGTTTTCTTACCACCATAATTTTTCAGAATATAATTTCTTGCTTCATTTAGTTCTGGAAAGATTTCAGAGTTTCTAGGTTCATAAATTAAATTACCTCGTTCATTAACAACATAATCTTTTAACAGGTCCCTGTACAGTAAAGCTATTTGTTTAGGCATATTTAAAGTGAAAAATGAATTACTTATAAGTATTTATTTAATGGAGAGTTTATGTTTTAGTTTTGGTAATACTTTCCAAACAAACAAGAATCCGAGAAGAATTACTCCCCAGAAAGTTATCCAGTTGATTAATCTTAAAGCAAAAAGAATTAAGTTGGCAATTAAGATCGCTAGAATAAAGTATCCAGTTAATTTTAGTTTTTGAGGATTATTCATTGTTGTTTTAGTTTTGTAACCACACTTTTCAAAGCAAGCAATTTCTGGTCCCCAGTAACCATATCTCTTAAAAGAACTTTATTTTTCTTTAGTTCATCGCTACCGATGATAATAGCATATGGAATACCTAAAGCGTTGGCATATTGTAAATTCTTACTCATTCCTCTGCCGTTAAGATCTAAACTAGCATTAATATTTTCTTTTCTCAACTGTTCAACAATTTGTAAAGATTCTTTTTGCGTATTAATGGGGATTACTAAAACTTGAGCAAGAGTTTTTTTGGTTAACTGTTCTTTCTCTTTAATCGATTCAATGATAGGAACAATTCCGAACGAACCGCCAACAGCAGGAACAATTCTATTACCACCCATAAAGTCGCCAATCATTTTATCCCATCTTCCACCAGCAGCTAACGAAGAAGTGATTTTACCTTTTTTCATGAACGCTTCAAAGATTGTTCCGGTATAGTAAGCTAAACCTCTGGCCAGAGAAACGTCAAACTTAACTGATTTAATGCCCATGTTTCTCAAGTAAGTAAATAATTCTTCCAATTCTTTAATTCCTTCTTGACCTTCTTCAGTCTTGATTTGTTTTTTTAGTTTCGCTAAAGAAATGTTTTCTTGAATTAATTTGAAAATTGCAGTGATTTGTTTCTTTTGGAAACCTTTCTGAAGAAGTTCATCTGTAACTCCTTTCACTCCAATCTTAGCTAACTTATCAATGGAAGTTATCGCAGTTTCTTTATCTTCAATTTTTGCTTGTTCTAAAATTCCGTTTAGTAACTTTCTGTTATTGACTTTAATGACTGTGTCTAATTTTAGTTTGTTAAAACCGGTATCAATAGCGGCAAGAATTTCTGCATCGGCTAACATAGATTTTGATCCTATTGTATCAACATCACATTGCCAGAACTGTCTTACTCTGCCAGCTTTAATTGGTCCGTCTCTGAAAACAACGCCCATCTCAAAACGTTTGAAAGGCATTTTTAAAGTTGGATTCATCGCGATAAATCTGGCTAAAGGAACAGTTAAATCAAATCGTAACCCCAGATTTCTTTTTCCTTGATCAGTTAAGGTAAATGTTTCTTTCATGATATCTGAACTTTCTCCAGCAGCAAATTTTGCGGCCAAAGTTTCGTAACGTTCTATGATTGGTGTTTCTAACGGAGCGAATCCATATAATTCGAAAACTTCTTTGAGGGTGTTGACTACTTGATTCTTGATAATCTTTTCTTCAGGTGGGGAGTCTTGCACTCCTCTAGCAGTCATTAGTTTCATTTGTTTACTCCAGTAAACAATAAAAATCTTTGATTTTTCATTTTGTATATTCTCCTTATTTTTTTATTGTTTATATAATTTACTTGTAAATACTGCCAAAAGTGTATGTTCTTTGGTTGTTTGGATAATATTCACAGACTATATCTTTTACTTTTTGTAAAATACTTTCCTGCTCTGGGGTAAGATAATCATTATCTAGATATCTTTCTCTTTTAATCTGTTCAATTAAAACAGTGAATACAATCAGCACTTCGTTGTGCCTGAGCCTCTAATGTTTGTTCATTTGTTTCGTTTACATTTGTTTGTTTCATATTTTTATCTCCACGTATTAAGCTCGTCAGCTTATTGTTTATTGAATATTCTCTAAGAAAAATTGTAGAGTTAGAACTAATGATGATAAACAATAGAAAAAAAAGGGCAGCCGGGGGGAATCGAACCCCCAACTGAAGCTCTCTGCGCAATAAACTTACTTTTTACGCCACAGGCTTCCATGATAACCGTTTCACCACGGCCGCCATTATAATCTATTAAAAACTTATTTCTTTTAAAAAACTTTCCAGAATCATTAGAGTTAGAACTAATTAAATAAGAATTACCGACAATGAATACAATCAACTCGTGTATCTGCTTTCATATTTATACTAGAAGAGAGTATATATTTAAATGTTTTGGAGGTAAATGTGGGTTTGGGAATGATTTTAAAATTCTTTTTTGAATAATACATTACGCGTTCCTTTTGTTCTTTTACTATCACTATAACGTTTGATTTCTACAAAACCCATCTTTTTCTGTAATTTTAAAGAGATAGTATTATTAGAACTAACATCTGAGTAAATCCCTTTATATTTTTCAGCATGGATAACTTTTTCCATAAATTCAGTTAATAACAATCCAATTCCTTTTCTTTGATAATCTGGATCAATACCAATCCCTAAATGATAAGCAAAATTTTTCTTCTTAATTTCAAATGGAGGATTTAAGAAAGCTTCTGCTGGTCCAAAAATAGCATAACCAATAATGTTTTTGTTATCAACACAAACCAAAAAAGTTCTGTTAGAAAACTCAATTTGAAGGGTAGCTTGTACTTTATTCAAAGACATTTTTTTAAATCTAAATTTGGTGTAGCCAACTTTATCCATAACATTAACAATGCCAGGAATGTCACTTTTTTTTGCAATTCTTAACTTCAAGGTCATTTGTAATAAAGATATTCTTTGATTTTATAAAAATGTAACTAAAAAATTTAATTAAAAAATTTCAACGTGACCTAAACATCAAATCTTTGTTTTTTAATACTCTTGATGTAACTTTAACAACTCTAGAAATTTGGTCCATTGAAAAAATCATTTTATCTCTTGGAATACCTAACTGTTTACAAGATTTAAAATATTCAAGATATAATTTATGACTTGAAAGATGATGAAGTCCTGTCATAATTTCTTCAAAATCAGAAATTGCAGGCCTAAAGATGTATACTTCTTTTCCGGATTCCAACCAAAATTGATACAAATCTTTTAATCTAATGGTTTTAATTTTAAATAATTCACAAAAAGATAATAATTTTTTATGACTTTTTTTAAGTTCTTCAAGGAATGAATGATCTTTCTTTGAGATTATCCCCATCATTTTTTTAAAACTATTTTCAGGTAAAATTACTAAGTTTCTATTTTTTTCTTTTAATTTTCCTAAGATAGTAAATAAATATAATAAATAACCAAATCGGTATCTCAAATGAACACATTCATTGCTTTGAAAATATTTTTCAAATAGATTTGGGTCCTTATCATTCATTACATTCTCTAAGAAAGCATTAAATTGTGCTAGTTCTTGTGAGTAGTTGACTTTATGTGAACCCCTAAAACCATTAGGACCAAAGAAGAAAAAAGAAACCTCATTCGGGTTGTTTTGATTATATTCTTTATGAAAGTTCCCAATAACTTCTGCATATCCTTCTGTCCTACACATATTGAAAAACTCAAATAAGAAGACATCAGTCTCATTAATCTCTTTTCCTATCAATTTTTTTGCTAAATTATTAGCTTGCGAATTTTTATCAACAGTAGGCTTATCGAGCATATGTCCTAGCTCATGAACTATTAAACCTCTAAGATCATCTTTATTTAAAAGATAAGAACTAAGAGCATTAGATTCCCCAAGATTCAAACATACTTCACTGGGAGTAGAATCAGAACTATGATAACAAGCTCCAGCAAAAGATGGCCAATTTCTATCCACTGACCTTATTAATAAATGATATGTTACATTTGGAACTTGAATAAAACGAGGTTCATTTCTTAAAATATCAAGAAGCATCTTAGCGATATGATCTAAAAATTTCTTACCAGCATTACCTCCTCTTCGAAGATCTTCAATTATTTTAATCATCTTTTCAGCTTGTGCTAGAGGATATTTTCTTTTAAAAATTTTAATTTCATGATTTCTATAAACTGCATCAACTTTTTGATCACTTAAATCATGACTATAATGAACTTCAACCGAGACTTTTTTTCCATCAATTTTTTTATGTAATTCAACTGCTGGTTTATGATGTGAAATCCATCGTTGAACCAATCCTTTTGTTTCTAAACTGATCTGCACATCTGTTAAATCTCTTAAAACATTATCAGACAATTGAAAGTATTGATCAAAAAGTCCCGGTAAACCTGTAGGCATATTTATTGGCATTGAACCTGGCATAGCAACGTTAATGTCAGAAAATAATTGTTCCATTTGTTTCTTCTCTTCTTCAATAATAGTCATGATACTTTTTCGATAAGATTCTGCATGTTTAGGAATTTCTTGCGAATGATAAGAATCTAAGTAAGGTACTTGTAAATCTTGGAGACATTTCTGAACCCCGGCAACTAAAGAATTAATTTTATAATTATTTTCGGCAAACAAATCGTTAATAACATAAAAAGCTTTACTCTTCAAGCGATTAAATCGAGGACCCTGAAAACGAACTTCAATATTAAGATCCTCAGTAAATTTTTGAAACAATTTGTTCCTTTCGATGTTCCATACAGTTACTATGCCATTTTTTTCGTTAAACATATGATCAAGAGCAACCATAAAATGATAGTAATCTGTTTGTCTTACCATGAACATTAATTAAATAGTAATGATATATAAATTATTCCATATGGAACTTTTTAGAATTACACTTTGATTTTACTATCACACAAAAAACTATATCACCAATACTTTCTGCTTCCGAATCACACGGACTTTAACCCATTCGGTATAGCCCAGAAATTCTCCACCAGCTTGGATAGGGAAAGGAACGTCACTTCTAATCTCGAATCTTTTCCCTTTCAATTTTAACAAAGGATGTTTTTCTAAATTAAAAATACTTAAAATTAAACCCCATAAACGAGCAGCTTTATTAAAAATAATTGAATGAGTATTAATTGCAGCTAAACCATAAACTTGTCCATCGTCAGACTTGATTTCTCCCAACAAAGAACGGATTCCGTAACCGTAATAAGGGATTTTAGCTAAAGTTAAATTGGAACAATTATCTAACAATAATTTCTTACCATTAATTTTACATTTAAAATCATAATCAGCTTTCGACCTCATTAACGCTTTTGTACTAGCCCGAATATAATCAGAAAAACCGTGTTGTGTTCTCTCTTGACTTAAACGAGCAACTTCAGAATCAATTCCCAAAGTTAAAAAGGTAGTTTGTTTTTTACCTTTTTCCCATTCAACTTCTAAAATGTCTAAATTGATTTCACGAAAATTAAACCTGGAACGAAGATACTCAAAACGTTTGCCACGATAAAAATAAGAATAGTAAGCGTTACCTGCTCCCAGAGGAAAGAAACCTAAACTTTTCTGATGAAACGGTTTGTAATCAAGAGCACTTTCAAAAGAACCGTCACCGCCAGCAATCATAACATGAGGAACTTTTTTTACCTTTTGGTTACTGCCAACAAACATATTTTTCTGATGATTAGGCAAATAATGAATAGTTGCTTTCCTTCTCTTAACAAAAACTTCTAACAACCTTCTCCGATATTTGTCTTTATATCCTCTCGCTTTCCGATTAGCAAGAATAATCAAATCTTCTTTTTCTAATTCTTTACCAACTTTTTTTCTTCGATACAAACCTCGCCAATAAGAAGCACCATAATAGATGATTGATAGTAAAGCGAATAACAAAGCTAAAAGTATGGCTAAAACAGTAAATAGATTAATGAAAATTAAAAAATTATCATTAAACCAACTTTGGTAAACAAAAAACTCTCCCAACAACAATCCTAAAACAATCGCTATTTTTGAATAAACCATTAATTGGCCGTGCCACTTCTCTGCAATCTGTAAATTCTCGTTAGAAGCAAACCAACGGAAAATGGCAATAATAAAATCTCGAAAAATAAAGAATGAAAAAATCCAAGCTGAAAAAGTACCTTTGAGAACAAAAACAAATAGTAATCCTAAAGCTAATATTTTATCTGCAAACGGATCTAAAAAAGAACCGATTTTGGTGACTTCATTTCTTTTTCTGGCTACATAACCATCAACAATATCGCTAATGATAGCCAGAATTAAAAGAACGATTGCCCAGAATAAAGCAGTAGCTGTTTCTTGATAAATCAAATAAGCAATGATTGGTAAAACTGCTATTCTAAATAAAGCGATTAAGTTAGCGATGTTCATTATAAATAAAGAATAAAGAATGTTTTAAAAGGTTTTTGTTGATTAGGATAATTATTATGTTTTTAAGATTTCATTTTTAACAAATTTTAAAAAATCTCTAACTTCTTTTAATTTTTCTTCAAAGGTTGGACCCACATAAAAATTAATCCTCGCACCCCAATATTTTGGTTTTCGTTCAGGAACAAGATTATAAAATGTTTCCCATAACTTATGGTCACAAAAACTTTGAGCAAAACAACCATAAAAAGGTTTTCTTTTCTTAATAAGATATGTTTTAATTAATTTTAATTCACATTCTTCCAAAATATTGATATCTTTTAATTTTAAAGCCAATTTTAAATCTTCTTTTGCCTGTTTTAAAACGTGTCGAGCTATTTGATTATGTTTCTTTTTATCATCTTTAATGCTTTTTTTTATTATATCTTTGTTCTTTTCCTTGAACTCTTTAATGTACTCTCCAACATTTTCTCTTGTAAGTTTCATTTTCAAATCTTTTTAATCTTATTATTTATATAAATATTATTGTCATGAAGTGAATAAGTAGACAAAATAACTTGAAAATTAATGTTTGAGGATAATAATCTTTATTAAGTCCTCTTACTCCTAGCATTTAAAGGAGTTAATATGGCTAGTATACTATTCTTGGGAACAGCAGGGAGTTCAGCAGTGGTAACTAAACAATTACGTTCTTCAGGTGGAATTGTTTTACATGTAGAAGATTTACAGTTTCTTATCGATCCTGGACCTGGAGCAATAACTAAAGCCAGAGAATATGGGGTTAATTTGCACCATAATACAGCCATTTTGGTTTCTCATAATCATCTTAACCATTGTAACGATTTAAACTCCGTTATTGATGCGATGACCCATTCTGGAATCGAACAAAGAGGAATTATCTTAGGAAGTAAATCTGTTTTACAAACTCAAGAAAATAGTCATCCCTACTTAACAAAGTATCATCAAAATTTAGCAGAAAAAATTATCCCTATGGAAAAGAATCATAAAGTGGGAATTGAATTAATTGAAATTAATGCCCTTTCTGTTGAACATACGGATGAAACTGCTATTGGATTCAAATTTTTCTGTCCGAAATTCACGTTAAGTTATACTGGAGACACAAAATTAACTCCTCAATTATTGGAAGAATTAACAGGTACAGACATTTTAATTTTAAACGTTCCATATCCGGGAAGTAATGGTAAAGGAATGAACTTAGATACAGAAGCAGCAATCAAAATTGTTTCTCATGTACGGCCAAAATTGGCAGTGATCACTCACTTTGGATTAGATATGCTTAGAGCAGATCCAATCCAAGAAGCGAGAGAAATACAACGTATTACTGGAATACAAACAATTGCAGCCAAAGATGGATTGTTAATCTCACCGCAGAGTTATGAACGTTCTAAAAGTCCGGTTAAAGGATATGATTAGTAAACTATTTAAGTATTGAAGAAATACTTGTTAAAAGAGGTGATTAATTATGAAAGGATTCTCATTAAAAGAGCTAAAAACAAGTTACGATGAAAAAACAATTGCTTTATTACAAGGACATTTAAAAGAATATAAAAATGAAGCCCAAATATTTATTGCAGAAATTCAAGCTTTCTTAAAAAGTAAAAAAATTAATGTTCAGATATCTAAAAAGAAAATAAACTGGACTGAGTTTCATAGAAAATTTCAATGGCATGTAACTTCTGCCGAAAGACACGAATTTGTTTTCGACAAAAAAAACAAAGATTGTATACCCATAAATGGTTTTGAACCAACAATAATCAAATTAAAAATTGGTAGCAAAATTCATTGGATAGCCATAATCCCAAGAGTTATCACAGCAATTAAGTCTAGAATTTATACCTGGTTCCATACAGCTGGAGCAAAGAATATTCCTGGGAAAAAACCATTAGAATCTTATTTAACAAACTATGATTCTATGAAAGATATTAAAGATAAAGCACTTCTTCCCACGTTAGAAGCAGCTGGAATTAATATTTAATTTATTTTTTTCTAAATATTTTCATATTTATTAGATTAAAAAGTTAATTAACCAAACTACTCCTAAACCAATAAAACATCCTGCAGAAATAAATGGCATGGCCGGGTAGAATTTCTTTTCTTCAGCTTTCCAAAACAAGACGGCTAAACCTGCTAAAGCAAAGAAAGGAATGATTAATGATTGCCATAAACCCATTTCTTTTAAGATAACGCCAGCAAAGATTAATGGAAAAGCAATATCTCCTCCGCCAAGAATTGCGGTATGAACAGATTTTGTTATTGTTTTCGTTTTAGCTGTTATTTTAGCTGTTGATTTTGTAAGACTAGAAACTTTGCTCTTTTTTGATTTCTTAATTTTCTGTTTTATTTTCTTTTCTTTTGAATTCATTTTACCCAATTGATATGGAATCAATAAGCCCGCAAATACTTTTGCTTTCGCTTGCGATTTTGCAAGAGTGATCATATGTTTTGATTTCCAAACTGCATAAGCATCATAAATGGAGATTAATATAAGTAGAATTGAGACGGAAAAAAGATTTAACATCGGAACAAAGATAGCTGCTAATCCGCCGTAAATGAAAATTTCAGTCAAGTTTTGAACCCATATGTTTGGTTTAAATATTTTCCAGAAAGCAAAGATCAGAGCTAACAATAACGCTAATTCTACTTTAATAAAAGCAGTAAAAGAAACTAATAAGGCGATAAAGACAGCGATTAAAAACCAAGCTTTCCAAATCCAAATCAGTTTGAATTTTATTAATAATAATAATAAACCTGTTCCAATAAGTATTGCCAGAAGGATTGGTAAATAAGAAGTTTCTTCATCTATTGGGGGTCGTTCCCCAATTGGTAATTCTTTAAAAGTTGTTTCTCCGAGTTCAGAAGTTTTTAGAGGATCAATGTATTTGTACAAAGTAGCGATCCCCATAAATTGGGCTAATAAGAAAATAGTCAAAAGGATAAGAGTGATTTTTAAAGTATGTTTCATATTGAGTTGAAGTTATCGCAATGTTTTAAAGTATAGTGACTACTTTAGAGAAGGTAATGTTTCAGAAAGTTTATAAATAGGATTAAGCATGAAATACAAAATGGCAGATAAGACTATTAGTTTAGAACCAAAAGGATTTTGGGAAAGAAAACAAGCAAATAAAAGTTACCCTAAAAGATTAAGAAAAATTGCAGAAAAGTATCAAAATTGTTTTGAAGTTCAAGATACTCTTTTTGGTGATAATGCCGCAGTTCAATATTTAACTTCTTTAGCAGAAGATACACTTAATAGAAACCATCATGCTTCAAAAGAAGATAAAATTTTTGACAATTTAGAAGAAAAATTTTCTAACTTAGCAGATCAAGTTTTAGTTGGGAACCCACATTATCAACAACCAGTATTTAATTTAGCAAAAACTTTACATCATAAAGGGTTTAATAATTTTGCTTCTATTACTTATCATGCTTTATCTGAAACCGAATTAGAACCTCATTTATGTCAACAAGTAAGATTAGGGTTAATTGGAACTAGAGGAGAAAATTTAGGATTGAAAAAAGATGAAAAAATTCCTAATAGAAAATTTGTAGAAGAAAAAATTGCTGAATTTATTAATGAAGATCCTGCAATTTCGGGAGATTATGATCCGGAATTGTTAGATAAAGCAATGACTAATTATGGTATTGATTATGGAAGAACTCCTTCACCAGAAGGTTCATTATTTAGTGGAAGTCATTTTTTATGGATGGAACAGAATAAAGAAGAACCTAATGAAGAAAATCTTAAATTAGCAAAAGAAGATTTAGAATTAGCTTTAAAAGGTAACCCAGAGTTATTTGTACCAATCTATTTGATTGAAACACATTATTCTATTAATGGGAAAAATAAAATTGCTGATGTTGCTACTGAAGTTTTAGCACCCCATAACATTAAGACGTTAAGATTAGATTTTACAGATAAACTTATTGCTAAAGCAAGAGAATATAGAGATTTAGGAAGATATGATGATTGTATTGATGTTTGTAATCGAGTAATCATAAATAATCCAGATAATTACCATGCGAGTTATTACAAAGGAACTGCAAATATGATGGCAAGAAATTTAGATGAAGCAGAAATAAATTTGAGTGAAGCACTTAAATTAAAACCAAAACATGAGTATGCTAACAAATTCTTAAATCAAGTTAGAAAAGAATTAGACTTTAAAAAAGAAGATTAAATAATTAAGAAAAATTACTGAAATCTAATTTTTGTTGATTTTTTTCTTTATCTTCTTTTTGTGCGAATTCTTCAAATAAAGGAATCTTAATAGGTACAGCAAATCTGGTGAATGTACTTGTGACTAAAGCTTCACCTTTATCTAAAGCAGCAATGTTTCTATTATCCTGACTTAAATCTTGCGGAGAAGATTCAATTATCGCTTGTCGTTCAGAATTCATTTCTATTCCCAAGATAATTTTTGTATTCATGTTAGCCAAAATGTTTTTGGGAATTTCGCTAGGTAATTGCGTGATGGCGATTAGGCCCACTTTAAACTTTCTGCCTTCTCGAGCTAGAGTGTCAAAAATGTTACTGCCTTGCTCCAGAACTTTTTTTCCTAAAACTCTCGGAGCTTCTTCTAATACTACAGAGATAACTGGTTTATCATTTAGAATTCCGGTTTTTTTATAATACTTATATTTCTCAAATATTTCAGTAGTGATTAAACTACCAACGAGAATTTCTATCGCTCCAGAAAAAAAACTAGTATCAATAATAACAATTTTCCCCTGTTCTAAATCTTGACAAATCTCACTAATGGTATTCTCTCCAGCAGTTTCGTCAAAAATGCCTTTGCAATATAATT
This sequence comes from Candidatus Woesearchaeota archaeon, assembly GCA_018664115.1. Taxonomy (GTDB): domain Archaea; phylum Nanobdellota; class Nanobdellia; order Woesearchaeales; family GW2011-AR9; genus JABJOX01. The sequence goes on along the minus strand of JABJOX010000004.1, from coordinate 500 downwards.
GATTATTTTCAAAATCTAAATTTAATAAAGAAATTAATTTTCTTTTAACAACAGAAATGGTATCTTCATGAAAATTTACTTGTTCAATTTTTCTTTCTTCAAATAAACTACGAATCCAGAGTTCTTTGAATTTTCGGTAATATGCATAAAGACATTGTCGTTGTGGATCGCTTAGGGAGGTTGCACCCTGAAGATGTTCAGGTTTTAATTTGCTAAGATTAATTTTTAAAGACCTAGCCCCTACAGGAGGAGTACTAGGAGTGTAATAAGAAACCCTATCTTTATTAGGGTGATCTTTTAATCCCAATTCTGTTCGACCATAATATTCGTCATGCGGATCTAAAACAAGCATGCCAGCATAATCATGATTAAGAATTTCCCAAAGAATGCAAGACATTAAATTGCTCTTGCCTTTTCCGGTCGATGCGGGGATAAGAACGTGATGGGAAAGAACATCTCTTCCTTGAAGGAAAATGTTAAAATCCATTTCTTTACTTCCG
>JABJOX010000005.1 GCA_018664115.1 Candidatus Woesearchaeota archaeon | reverse complement strand
TAACGAATAACCTCATAAATTGTTTTCGGAGCAAGAGGAGTAAAACCTAGTTTTTTAAACTTTTCAGCATCCTCTTTTTTTACGTTAGCAAATACTACCATTAAGAACAAGTAAAGAATTGTTGTTTAAAAAACTTGCTAGAAATCGCCTAACCGACTCTGCCGCTTCTTCTCAACAGCATTACTGTAAGATTTCCATTTCTTTCTAAACAGTTCCGGATGTTTATCATGATATTTTTCTAAAAAATCTTGCGTTTTCTTATCAGACATGTAACCAGAACCAAAATCAACACCAATATCCACTTTAATTTTATCAACCTGTCGATCTCTAATAACTTTAGCAATCACCGAAGCAGCCGCAACAACAATGTAGTTCATATCCGCTTTATGTTCAACAATTAATTCTGCTTTATTCTTTACTGCCTCGCTTAATTTATTAGCAAAGTAATCCCGATAAGCGGGAATATTAATACTAGGACAATCAACAATAATTTTGTCTGGATCTAACTCAGAAACTAATCTCGCAGAAGTTTCTGCTTCTAACCAATTCAAGTTTGATTCTGCCTCAGTTAAAGATAAATCAATCGCATCAGGTTCAATCACTTCGATTCGAAAATCTTCTACAATGTCCCTAATTTGATCAAACATCTCTTCACGAACGGAAGAACTTAATAATTTAGAATCTTTAACTCCTAACCACTCTAATTTTTTGATATTTTCTTCTTTTACAGCGAGAGCTACCATAACTAAAGGGCCGAGTACTGGACCTCACGGGTTTAACAACAAGTTAGTTGCCAAAACTCCCGGCTTCATCGACCCCTACAATTACTTTTCCTTTTTCAGTCATTTCCCAACAGGCATTCTTAAAAGCAATTAACCCGTCTTTTTGATATTCTCTAACTCTACGAGCAACAGTTCTTCTAGATAAATTAACCGCTTTGCCTGTTTTACTGAAAGTTTGGTACTTTTTAATGTTATGCAAGATTCTTACTCGTTCACTATTGAAATGTTCTTTAATAAGATGTTTCTTTGCCCAGAATGAACCATCTTTTCTCTTAATATTACTTACAACATTCTCTCTTTTAAGCTCTGTTAAAGTTTCTAATGTATAAATAACAGATTTATTAAAAAATTTAGCTAAATCTTTAGTCTTTTGAAAAGAATCAAGTTGACCAAACAATAATTTCTTAAATTCTCCTGGAGAATAGTGCTTTTCTTTAACAGAATCAATCATTTTTCTAAACTTTGATTCTTTTTCAGGATGTAACACTGCAATATTAATATCATTAAGTTTTTCTAAATGTCTCCCAGTAATTAAATACATATGATTATCGGAGGTATACTTTATTGGAACATTAAAAAATTCTAACAACTTCTCAATAAATGGATCTCTTTTTCCAGAAGCAACCCTCAAATTACGAGAATTTTTATTCTTTAAATCATGTTTAACATTTCCTTCCCCAGCAAATATTCCTCTCAAAACTTCTGGATAGAATTTCTCATTATCTTTAACATCACTTACAATTCTTTTCCATTCTTTAACAAATTGAACATCCGCCAATCTGTAAATATAATAAGTCCTTTTTGCTCGAACATCAGAATAATTTCTGATTACAAATCCATTTAAATTAGTAATTAAAGTTCTGGGAGCAGGAGAATAAATATATATTCGTGGCTTGTTTTTTCCAGAATATAATTGATGAATGTGTTCATGAAAGAATAAAATTAATTCTATACAATTGTTGGTGAATGTAACTTCACTTTTTGTTTTACTATCTCCTTCAGCTAACCACAACCCAACACATTCAGCAATTTCTTTTGTCATGTTCATTTTTATCAACTCTTTTTCATTATTTCTAATGGTAAAACTGATTTATATACTTTGCCCGCAGTTGTCCAGTGGCTCTACTAAAGCTATAAAACTAAAAAATTATTGGGGTAGAAGCTCTCTAGCACTGGTCAAAAGGATTGTCCAGTGGATTACAGAAAAATTGAAAATTTATTTTTAATGTTATGTAAGAATGGTTAATATTTAAGAGAAAGTTTAATAAAAACCTAAAGTATTAACAAAACAAATGACGTCAATATATGATTGGAGATCTAATAATATAGAGTTCAAATTAAGAGAATCTCTTTCTGAAGGTTGTTATACTTGTCATGAAAGAGAAACATATCATTGTCACGAGAATTGTTCAACAATTAAATTTCCAGAACCTAATATTCTTGAAACAAAATTAGAAAAAAAAGAAGAAAAATAAAATAAGTCATTTATTTACAATTTAAATTTCCATTTCCGTCAATCTTAAAAATCCAAGGTTGAGTAGAAACATTTAAGTTTGTAGAACCAGCAACAACATACTTCCCATCATTGGTTTGTTTAATTGCAAATAACTTATCAGTTGTACCGCCAGGATATTCTTTTTCCCATTCCAAATTTCCATTTGAATTTGTTTTAAAAATCCAAGCTTTACCACCCTGTGAAGAACCAAAATGACCAGCAACAATATATCCATTATCGTTTGTTTGATCTATTGAAATGCCAAAAGTCTTTTCACTTTTCTTAAACTGTTTTTCCCAATCAAGATTTCCGTACTTATCAAGTTTAGAAATTTTTGGTTCGGAATTATATCCTTCTGTAAACACAGCAGACAACATAACATAATTACCACCATTTACCTGTTGAATTGAATGTAAACCATGGTCACCTTGAAAGGTTTTATCCCAATCCAGACCTCCATCTGAATCCATCTTTACAACCCAAGTGTGATATCCTCCTACCCCATATATAGCACACTTACCTGCCGCAATGTATCCACCATCATTTGTCTGCTCAATGTGATTTAAATAACTATTATCAAGTCCTTGAGAAAAATCCTTATCCCACTTTATGTTTCCACTTGAATCAAGTTTTAGAACTCGAGCATCAAGAAAACTGCCCTCATCTGCAGTCATCAAACCAGTCAGAATATAACCATTATCAGTTGTTTGGTCAATGGAATAAGGCCCACTAGTAATATTATCCGCACTGAAAAATTTTTCCCATTGCAAATTTCCAGTTGAATCAAGTTTAGAAACCCAAACACCATTCTCTGTATAATCTTTTTCAAGAGCCATGATATACCCATTATCGTTTGTTTGCTGAATTGAATTTATTGAAGGATTTGAGCCCCCTTCAAATGTTTTATCCCAAACAATATCTCCATTTATATCAAGTTTAAATGCTCTAAGCTCATAAGTTGTTTCCGCCCAAGTACTACCCGCAATAACAGACCCACCATCATTTGTTAAATCCATAGCACTAGCAATTCCTGAGACGTCATAAATATGTTCCCAACAAGCAGGTTTCTCAGTAACTATTTCTGTTACTGTTATATCCTTACCCGGAGCAATTGTTGTATCTTTACCTGGACTTACTGTCACATCTTTACCTGGACTTACTATTAGATCTTCACCAAAATTATCTATTACATCAGATTCTTGAATTTCTGAATAATTACTATTTTCTGGATCTCCGTTTTCGTCCCCATTATCACATCCAAGCATAGGACTCATACTTAAAGCCCCCGCCAAACTATAAACCGCAATCTTACTAAC
>JABJOX010000006.1 GCA_018664115.1 Candidatus Woesearchaeota archaeon | reverse complement strand
GAAAAGATTTATTATCAAGAAGAATTAGTTTATGAATTAGATTATCATGGTGGAATGATTAAGGGAAAGTAGAATATGGGATTACAATTCAAAGATTTAGTTGTACGAAAAGAAATAGCTATTAAAGATCTGAAAGGTAAGGTTGTAGCGATAGACTCAATGAACATGCTTTACCAATTCTTAACTACAATTCGGGGAATAGATGGTTCTGCTTTAACAGATTCTAAGGGTAGGGTTACTTCACATTTAATTGGTTTATTTAATAGGACTGCTTCTTTAATGGAAGAGGGATTAAAATTAGTTTTTGTATTTGATGGTAAAGCTCCTGACCTTAAACTTAAAACCTGGCAGAAAAGAACGGCAATAAAAACGGAAGCTAATTTGAAATTGAAAGAAGCGGAAGCAGCGGGAAATTTAGAAGATATGAGAAAATTCGCTTCTCGAACTGTTAAACTTGATAAAGAAATGATTGCTGATGCCAAAAATGTCATAACTATGTTAGGTTTGCCGATTGTTCAAGCCCCATCTGAAGGAGAAGCACAAACTGCTTATATGGTTAAACGAGGAGATGCTTATGCTTCCATAAGCCAAGATTATGATAACTTAATTTTTTCTTGTCCGAGATTAGTTAGAAATTTATCCATTGCTGGAAAAAGAAAGAAAGCAGGGAAATTTGCTTATACTACTGTTAAGCCGGAAGAAATTTTGTTAAAAGATGTTCTTGAGGAATTAAAAATTGATTTGGATCAACTAATTGTTTTGGCGATTCTTGTAGGGACAGATTATAATCCTGGCGGGGTTAAAGGTATTGGTCCAAAGACAGCAATTAAGTTGGTTAAAGAACATGCTAATAATTTTGATTTATTGTTTAAAGAAGCTAAATGGGAAGAAAATTATCCCGACTTAGAATGGAAAGAAGTTTATAATACAATTAAAGAAATGAAAGTGATTGATGATTACAAGTTAGAATGGGAACATTTTGATGAAGAGAAATTGATTGAATTATTAGTGAATGGACATGACTTCTCTTTAGAACGGGTTAAATCTAAGTTGGATAAAATTAAAGATAAAAAAGAAGAGTTATCTCAGAAAGGATTAGGAAGTTTCTTTTGATTTTTTATTAGCATAACCTTTACTAACTTTTTCATTCCAGAAACTAGGTAATGTATTGGAAATAAAACCTAAATAATTGTTGGAATAAATATAAGTTCGGCCAGGATCGTTAAGTTCTTCAAAGTCATCTTCAATATCTGAATAAACATCTCTTATTTTTTTACGTTCAAAGTCTTTTTGTAATAATGAACTTGGTTTTAAAATGAGATAATCTGCTTGCCTGATAACATTGATTTCTAAATTAGCAGAATTTTGGGTGATAAAAATTACACTTAAATCTTTATGTCGAGCAATTAAGAGAATTTCTGAAAGAATTTTATTAGCATTACTCATTGCTTTTCGAGAAGAAAATTCTATGCCTCCTTCATCAATTAAAATTACAGCACCATTTTCAATTTCTTCAACATCTTTGATGATTTTTATCCAACTAGGAAGGGATTCTTCTTTAAAACCAAGAGCATAAATTTTTTTACTTGTTTTCACTTTAAAATTTTCTAAGAGACGCATGCCAATAGCAGATTTGCCCGTTCCTCTGGCACCTAAAATCAATCCCACCGTACTTTTATTTTGGTACAATTTATTTTCAAAAATGTTTAGTTTTCCTTTTTTATGTTTTAATTCTTTAAACTTATTATATCTAGCTTGAGTTTTAGGTTTGTTCTTTTCAATTTTCTTTTTTTTATTAATTTCTACAGTTTTATTTATTCGAGACTTAAGGCTAGAAGTTGATTTTTTTAATACCCACCATAACCCTTTAAACGGATAATAGAAAATAATTTTGGCTACATATTTTACAAATTTCCATAACTTTTTTTTGTTCCTCTTTTTCATAATTACTAGGAATACTAGTTAATTTTATAAATCTTTATTCTTTAATTGCTATTATGCTTGCAGTTTACACAGAATTAAAGAATGCGGAGAAAGTTAAGAATTTCTTAATTGCTAAGAAGAATTTTAATACAGACTACTTGCCAGTTAAAGAATTTGGTTTAATTTATTTTCCGATAGTTCGAAAAATTAAAGTTCCTAAAGCGAAAGTTGTAAACACTAAATTCAAATTTCCTGCAAAAGATGTCCCTTTAACGATTGATGAATTATTGAAAGGGAAATTAACTGCTAAAGAAATGAAACTTGTTCCCCGCTCTTTAGAAGTTGTAGGTAAGATTATGATTTTAGAAGTTCCTGAGGAACTGAAAAAGAAAGAGAAATTGATTGCGGAAGCTTATTTGAAACAGAACCCTAATGTTGAGACTGTAGCTAAAAAGGAAGAGACTCATTCTGGTGAGTTTAGATTAAGAAAGATTAAAATTTTAGCAGGAAGGAAGAGTAAAGAAACAGTTCATTTTGAGAATGGGGTTAAAATAAAATTAGGTTTAGAAAAAACTTATTTCTCTGCTCGATCTGGTAATGAAAGATTAAGGATTGCTCGGTTAGTTAAGAAAGGAGAAGAAGTTTTGGTAATGTTTTCTGGGGCAGCACCATTTCCGTTAGTAATAGCAAAGAATTCTTTAGCTAAAGTTATTTATGGGATTGAGATTAATCCTTCTGCTCATCAATATGCGGTAAAAAATGTTAGTTTGAATAGGTTTGATGATCGGATTGCTGTTTTTTTTGGTGATGTAAATAAAATTTTGCCGGGAATGAAAAAGAAGTTTAATCGGGTAGTGATGCCTTTACCAAAAACAGGTGAGCAATTTTTAGGATTGGCTTTAAAGAAAGTTAAGAAAGATGGTTTTGTTCATCTTTATGCTTTTTTAGATGAGAAAGAAATTGATAAAGAAGCTAAGAAGATTAAAGGGATTTGTAAACAGAATAAGAAAGAATGTCGTGTTGTTCGTAAAATTAAATGCGGACAATTTTCTCCAGGAGTATTTAGAGTGTGTTTTGATTTAAAAGTTAAATAGATATTTAATTTTTTGTTTAGAAAATAAAATAAAAAAATAAAAATTTAAAGAATTATTCTGCTTTTGGTTCTTCTTCAGCAACAGGTTCTTCTGCTGGAGTTTCCTCTTGTGCAGGTGCTTCTTCAGTTGCTGGTTCCTCTGCAGGTGCTTCTTCAGTTGCAGGTTCTTCTGCTGGAGTTTCTTCTTCCGCAGGTGCTTCTTCAGTTGCAGGTTCTTCTGCTGGAGTTTCTTCTTCCGCAGGTGCTTCTTCAGTTGCTGGTTCCTCTGCAGGTGCTTCTTCAGTTGCAGGTGCTTCTTCTCCTTCAGCAGGTAAGTCTGATCGATCAGATGCTTTTTCTAAAAGCTCTACTTTCTCAGCTTTTAATCCTTTCTCGCCATCAGCAGCTTCAAAAGATACTTTATCGTTGTCTCTTAGAAAAGTTCCTTCTGCAAGTGCTGTGAAATGCACAAAGTAATCTTTTCCATCGTCTCCACTTACGAAGCCGAATCCTTTTCTTCTATTAAAAAACTTTACTGTTCCTTCCATTTTACTTCTTTCCTCCATACTAGAATAAATTCTTTGTATTCTAGTTACTAGTTTTATTTCAAGATATTTATCGGTTTTATAAACTTTCCTTATAAAAATTTATAAGTGGGAATAAGAATTTAATCATAAAGTGTGGAAAGCGCGATGATTAAGTGAACACCAATGGCTCTATGCCAGACGGAAGTAACTGCTGAGTGCCCATAAACTTATAGAATTAATTATCCAAAGAAAGCACCGTTATCTTCTTCATCATCTTCAATTCTGATTTTATCAATGGCCATCACAAAATCTTCTTGTTCAACATGGTCGCGATTATCACGAATTGCGAAGTAACCTGCTTCTGTACATACTGCTCGAACTTCTGCACCAGAAAAATCATTCATTTCTTTAACCAATTGTTTCAATTTAACTTTTTGCAAGTTCATTTCTTTAGTATGTACTTTAATAATTTCAAGAAGACCTTCTTCATCTGGTAAGCCAACTTCAATTAACCTATCTAATCTGCCAGGTCTAATCATAGCATGATCTAAAATATCTATTCGGTTTGTAGCACCAATGATTTTAACTTCATCTAAACATTTAAAACCATCTAATTCAGCAAGTAATTGCATAAATGTTCTATTAACTTCTCTTTCTCCAGAAGTTCCAGTTTCAATTCTTTTAGCGGCAAGAGCGTCAATTTCATCTATAAAAACAATTGATGGCGCTTTAGCTCTGGCCAAATTAAATATTTCTTTAACTAACTTTGCTCCTTCTCCAATAAATTTTTGTACTAATTCACTTCCAACTACTTCAATAAATGTTGCATTTGTACTTTGGGCAACTGCTTTTGCTAATAATGTTTTACCTGTTCCAGGAGGTCCGTATAATAAAACCCCTTTAGGTGGTTTAATACCAACTCTCTTGAACAGTTCTGGTTTTTTCAAAGGTAATTCAATTACTTCTTTAACTTCTTCAATTTCTTCTTTTAAACCGCCAATATCTTTCCAATTTTCTTTTGGTTTTTCTATAATTACATATTTTTCAACATCAAAATTTTCAGAAACATCAATTTTTTCTAAAATATTTAATGATTTTTGTTCAACTAAAGCAGAATCGCCAGCATTAAGATTTTTAACATCTTTAGAAATGTAACAGTAAAATTTATTTCCATTTGGTAATTTAATAATTGCTTTATTTTCGTCAATGATATTGACAATATCAGCAACTAGTAAAGAAGGTTTTCTAATATTTTCTAATTCAGAACTGGTTTTGTTAAACATTTCTCTGAGCATAGCTGTTTCTTCTTGTGTTCTGATAAGAGTTTTATTAATCACTTTGTTTTCTTGTTCTAACTGGTTAAGAGCGTTAGTTAAAGCTTGATTTTCTACTTCTAGATTATCTACATTAAATGTTTCTGAATAGTCCGCTTTTCGTTTAATTTCTTCTTCTACCATAGTTTTGTTCAGATACACGAGTATATATTTAAAGGTTTTTAATGGAAATTAAATTTTATAGATTATCACTTGTTTTTCTTTGAAAATATTTTTTGTAATTTTATTTAAATGGAAAAATGATTTTTTTTGGTAAATTTAATTTCAATATTAATTTTGAAATATTTTTTTAACTTTTTATTTATTTTTAGCAGTAATTATTCTTTCTTCGTCTATTTTTTAATCATTTATTTTTTTGTTTCTTCTTTTTGCTAGCGAGTAAGTGCATTTTTTGAAATGGACCTTCATTATTTTTTGATTAAAACGTTTTTTAATAATTATAATTTTACAAAAATATTTGTTTTATTAAAAATCTTTTTTATTTTTCATTGATTTCTTTTGTCGTCGTTAAATACTCTTTTTTTATTTAGTTAAAAAATAATTTAAAAAAACAAAATTTTCTTTTTTAGAAAAAAAGAAAACATTTATAAACAAAAAATACTTTTCTTAGCTTATTAAAAATTAAAGAGGTGTGACGATGGCTAAAAAAGTTATAAAAAAAAGAGTTGCCAAGAAAAAACCTGCTAAAAAAAGAGTAGTTAAGAAAAAGGCAGTGAAAAGAAAGGTAGCTAAAAAGAAGGCAGTAGCTAAGAAGAAAGTGGCTAAGAAGAAAGTGGCTAAGAAGAAAGTGGCTAAGAAGAAAGTGGCTAAGAAGAAAGTGGCTAAGAAGAAAGTGGCTAAGAAGAAAGCAGTTAAGCGAAAGCCTGCTAAGAAGAAAG
>JABJOX010000067.1 GCA_018664115.1 Candidatus Woesearchaeota archaeon | reverse complement strand
GCCTATGTTTTTGTTTCACTTAGTTAAGTAAAATTTAAGGGTTTATATTTATTTTGTTTATTGCTACATGAAAAAATATATAAACCCTAAAAATATACCTCTTAATATGAATAAAATTTTATTAGCAATAATCTTGGCCGGTTTTGGTGTACAAGTTGTTAAATTGATTGGCCTTTGGTTTAAACATAAGAGTTTAAGTTGGAGCGATTTAGTTGTTACAGGAGGAATGCCAAGTTCTCATTCTGCTTTTGTAGTTTCGATGGTAACAATAATTTATCTTGTTGAAGGAACTTCAACGGCTTTCGCAATGAGTTTAGTTCTAGCAATGGTAGTTATTCGGGATGCTTTTGGTGTTCGTCGAACTGCTGGTGAAGAAGGTCTTGTTATTAATAAAATTGTTAAGAAGTTAAGAATGAAAAATGATTCTCATTTTGCAATGGGTCATACTCCTTTACAGGTAACTGTTGGTTCTGTGTTAGGTTTCTTGATTAGTATTGGTGTTTATTATTTGTTGTAGGGATAAGGGGCTATATTGTTTTGGGTTTATCCTCCTGCAAGCATGGAACATATGCAGAGTAATTGTAATTGAAAACATTTATTAATCATTAAGTATTTATTTTTTTATGGCAAATAAAACTATTAAGATGTTTGTTTCTGAGCGAGCCCATAATAAATATAAAAGAGTAATGAAATTAATGGGTTTTAAGAATGAATCTCAATTTTTGATGTATTGTGTTATGAAAGCGGTCCGTCCAAAAGTAACGAATATACAGAAAAAACAAATGTCTCAAGAGATGAAAGAATTAAAAGCAGCTCAAAAATAAATACTTTTCAATTGTAATTATTAGACATAACGATGTTATGTTTTGGAGGGTTTATCCCTCCACAAGCATAGCGTAGAGTTTTTGAAAATGTTTATAGATAGATTATATGCATAGCATAGTTGAATAATGAACCGAGAATTAGTCTTTATCCTTTAGAAATAATAGTAAAAACACCACTATAAAAGACAGTACTCCTGCCAATTTGAATGCAATATTGACATCGTAGAGATCTACAAAATAACCAAAGAATGGTACAAAGATAGCAAAACCCAGCTTTCTTGCTAAATTACCAATTGAAATTACCGTTGCACGATTTTTTGATTTTACTTCAAGATTCAATAGATGAGATATTACTGGCCATTTTAAACCCCAGAACAATGAGGCTGAAACAATTAAGACTGCTGCCCAGATTCCAGGAGCTAGAGTTGCCCCATAAATTAGAAATGGTGATACTATAGCAGCAAGTATTATTGTTTTCTTGTTCCCTATTTTTTCGCTGACATTATGGGAGAAGAATGATCCCAGGAAACTTAATCCAAAGGTTGCAGCAAAAATAATTCCAAATAATTCTACAGAAATATCTTTGAATTGAAAAAATATGGGTTTTAATTGATGTGCCACTTCACCGAATGCGTAGAAAAGTAAACCTGCTAGGGATAGCAATAACACTTGTTTCTTCTTGATTACAATCTTTGTTGATTTAAAAATGTGTGTTAAAATACTTTTGTGCTTTTCTTTAACATATTTTGGTTCAACTAAAAAGAATGTAATTAATAGGGCAAGAATGAAAGGAATTATTGTAATTATAATTGGCAGTTTTAGCGAATATGCAGCCAAGAAGCCTCCAATTGCTGAACTTATGCTCGCTCCAATTGGCCACATGCTATTGCTAATTGAAATTACTTTTTTGAATTTTGGCAGTTTCTTAATCTCATCAAGAAGAATAGGTGCTTCTTTCTTTCCAAGGGAAGCTTCTTCTTGGGCAATGGCATTTTTCTTAGCATACCTTTCAATTCCTTTAATTGAATCAAATAATATCGCCGTGTCTGTTCCGCTAATAAGGCTCTCTGCTAAGGCAATAAGTATAGCGTAAATTATGAATACAGTTAAGGATTGTCCAAAGCTTAAGAATAGCAATGCGATGATTGCAATAATACTTGATGCAATTAATGTTTTCTTTCTGCCAAATAGGTCTGCGATAGCACCACTTGGAATTTCAAATACAAGAGTTGCTACTGATTGTACCGCAAGGATTAATGTGACATTGAAAACAGTGAATAATTCTTGTTGTAGATAAAGAGCAAATATTGGGATAAAGAATTTAAGGCCCTTAAGAAAGTTAAATGTGTACAGGAGATTAATATTACGTTGAAGTCTTTTATACATGATAATGGTATTTTTATACGGAATATAAATCTATCTAAAATTCTCGGTTCAAAGTTTAAAACATTTTCAAAAATTACACTTAACAAGTTATATCTAAACTCTGCTGAATCTTAAATGCAGAAAGATTCTAGGTGATAAATATTTAATGTCGTAAATAGATAATTCTCATTCACAACTCACCGCCCATTTGCAAGTCCCATAATCTTCTATACAATCCGCCACGTTTATTAGTAAGTTCTTTATGATTTCCAATTTCAACAATTTTACCGTTTCCTAAAACAATAATCTTATCTGCTTTCATAATTGTAGAAAGTCTGTGTGCAATCATAATTGTTGTTCGACCTTGCATTAACTTTTCTAAATCGTTTTGAATTTCTCGTTCTGTTTCTGAATCTAAAGCGGAAGTGGCTTCGTCTAAGATTAAGATTTGTTTATTAGCAAGTAGGGCTCGAGCAATACTAACTCGCTGTTTTTCTCCACCGGACAATTTTACTCCTCGTTCTCCAACAATAGTCTTTTCTTTCTTTGGGAGATTAGCAATGAATTTATCTAATTGGGCAAATTTGATTGCTTTCCAAACTGCTCGTTTACTAGCTAATGGATTAGCATAAGCAATATTAAACCAAAGAGTGTTGTCAAATAGTAAAGGTTCTTGTGGAACCACGCTCATGTTATTATGTAATGATTCTTGAGTAACTTTACTAACGTCTTGTCCGTCAATTAAAATTTGACCTTGATCAATATCAAATAATCTGTAAAGTAATTTAATGACAGTGGTTTTTCCTCCTCCAGAAGGTCCAACTAAAGCTATCTTTTGATTTTTATTAATTTTTAAATTAAAATCTTTGATTACCTTTCGTTGATTTTTTTTAGATAATTGTTCATTCACTGGATAAGTAAAATAAACATTTTTAAAATTAATTTTACCATCCTTAACTTTTAATTTTTTAGCGTTAGGTACATCTACTACTTCGTTCTTTTCTTTAAATGTTTCAAATAGTGCAGATACATCAACGTTACATCTGATAAAATGTCGGTAACCATGTAAGAAATTGAATAGTTGTGGTACTAATTTCCAAACTGCAGAAAAGATTAGAGTGATTGTTCCTAAAGTCAGTTCTCCGTTGACAAAACCTGTAAAACTAAAATAAAACATAAAGGCTGTTCCCAAAGTAATAATGATATTTTGGATACCAATATAATAAGAAAAGATGTCCCAAAATTTTATTCTTGCATCTTTTAAATAATTTGAGAGGGAAGCAAAATAACTTTGTGTCTTTTTTTCTTTACCAAAATATTTTACTGTTTCAATGTTCATGTAAACATCGCTAATGTTTTGTTTAAGGATGTCTTCTCGGTAATTGGCTTCATTTTGTGGTTTTTTTTGTTTATTAGTAATAATTATTCCAGAAGTAATAAATGCAATGATCATGATTAACATCACTAATGCGGTTTTAAAATCAAAAAATACAATTATTCCTAACGAGAGGACGATTCTAAAAAACACGCCAATAAAATTGAACATGATTGAATCTAGTAATCCTTCAATTTTTCCTACCCCTCGTGTAAACTGGGAAATCATTGATCCGGTTTTTTTGTTAAGATGGTATCGATAAGATAAATTTAAGACGTGCCAGAAAGAACTTCTTTCAATATCATTCATTAATTTTCCTTCTAAACGGTTGAACAATTTAATTCTTAAATACCATAATCCTGCTCCTATAAATCCGCGAACAAAAACAAATAGTGCTAATATCATTAATAAGAATGAAATAAATCCGTCAATGTCAACTAATCCTTGAGAATAATCTGCAGCTTTATCTATTAAAAACTTAAAAACAAAGTTGTCAAAGAAACTGGTTAATTCTAAAGCTAGAGCTATTAAAATAATTATTATTGCTAATAATTTGTACTTACGCAGATAACTCCAAAGTGTTTTCAGATTATACTTGGTGTTAACTTCATATTTTTTTAAATCGTATCCTCTAGCCATTATATTATAAAATAACTTTTAATATATAAATTTTAGTGTATTGATTCCGAATATTTTCTGGAAAAGTATTTATATTGCCCCCTTATTTGAACTAATAAGATGATTACAATCAAAGAAATGAAAGTTTTGGAAGAGCAGGCTATACAGCAAGGTCTTTCTATTAGCGAATTGATGGAGAATGCTGGCAAAGCTGTTTATGAAACCGTTAGTGAGAAATATGATTTTGATGGGAAACAAATTGTTATCTTCTGTGGCCAGGGTAATAATGGCGGTGATGGTTTTGTTGCTGCTAGATATTTTGCAGAAGAAACTAACGTTCTAGTCTTGTTCTTTGGCGATAAAGAAAAGTTATCTGAAGAAGCAGAAGTTAATTATAACAAAATCAAAGATGTTGTAATTGAGATTAGGGATAAAAAAGAATTGGAAGAATTTCGTTTCCAAGATAAAGATTACATTTTCATTGACGCTTTACTAGGAACAGGAGTTTCCGGAACAATTCGGGAACCTTTTGCTTCGGCGATAAATTTGTTTAATTCTGTTAACGCTGTGAAAGTTGCTGTAGATGTTCCTTCGGGATTAGATGCAGATACTGGTGATGTTTTGGATAAAGCTTGTGTTGTCAATTTAATTGTTTGTTTCCATGACTTAAAGAAAGGATTGGAAAAACATGAAGATAAAACTGTGGTTGTAGATATTGGCATTCCCGATGGCAGTATTAAGATTGAGAAGGTTTAATTACTAATTATTGCCTTCTAACAAGAAAGACCTGATAATTAATGGTATATGTTGATCGCCTGAAAATATAGCAATTTTGTCTTCGGAATTTTCCATACAATAACCCATTGCTGCTTCTACTAACCCATAATCTGTTTCAGACGCATCTTTAATTAATCTAGATAATTCTTCTCTAGGGCCTTGATAAATTTTTAATCTTCCTGTACTTTTTCTTACATCTTTAATTAGGTGGTTAAGATATAGCATAACAGGATAAGTTTCAGATATATTTGTATCTGAGTTTAATCTCTTATCTGAAATCTTTTCTTTTATTTTTTGATAATGCCAATTGTAAGCATTTTGCAAAACTGTAGAAAAAGCTTTCATCTCTTCAATTATCTCTGGTATTGTGTACACATTATCTTTATTTATAATATTACTTAATTCCCAACGCCATGCTTCATCTAAAGAATAAATGCATTCAGTAAGTTTCTCTAAAGATTTCATTCTTTTTGCTTTGTAAAGGGTTTTGGATAGATTTCTATATGTTTCAGTTGAATCAGTGTAACCAAAAAAACAGTTGTCTAATAAAATGAAATTATTTTCGTTTATTTGTTCTAGTACTATATCTTTTCTGTCCATCAAGTAATGACTCTGGAGTAGTATTTATAAACTTTTTCACTTTATATATGTTTTTTAACAAATAGTCTTGAAAAACAAAAACAAATAAAAAGAACCTCTTTATTTAACTATTAAAATGATAGTCGGTGTAGTAGGAAAAGCGAATGTTGGAAAAAGTACCTTCTTCAAAGCTAGTACTTTAGCAGAAGTAGAGATAGCCAATTATCCATTCGCAACGATTGATCCAAATACTGGTGTAGGTCATGTGAAAGTTAAAGACCCAGCAATAGATTTTGATAAAGTGTCTAATCCTCGAAACGGATTTGTGATTAACGATTCTAGATTTATTGGGGTTCAAATGATTGATGTAGCAGGATTAGTCCCAGGAGCACATCTTGGTCATGGGATGGGTAACCAATTCTTAGATGACTTAAGACAAGCAGACGTTCTTATTCATGTTATTGATGTAGCAGGAACAACTAACGAGAAAGGTGAATCAATTAATCCTGGCGAGTACGATCCTGCTAATGATGTAAAGTTTTTAGAAGTTGAGTTAGACATGTGGTATCTAGGAATTTTAAAGAAAGGTTGGGAAAAGTTTGCTCGGACAGTAATGCAGGAAAAGAGAGAAATTCATATAGCGTTAGGTAAACAATTGTCAGGCTTGAAAGTAACTGAAGATATGGTTGGAGATGCTATTAAAGAATTAGGGTTAGACAAAGATAAACCTAATGCCTGGGAAGAAGATGATTTGAAAAGAATTGCTACTATTTTACGTAAAAAAACTAAACCAATGATTATTGCTTGTAATAAAATTGATGTTCCGGGAGCAAAAGATAATTATGACAAATTAAAGTTAGAATTTACAGATCATTTGTTCATAGCTTGTTCAGCAGAATCTGAGTTGGCGTTAAGGGAAGCAGCAAAAGCAGAACTGATTGAATATGTTCCGGGAGAAGAAAGTTTCTTAAATTTGAATGAAGAGAAGATGAACGAGAAACAAAAAGCTGCTTTGAATTTTATCAGAGAGAATATTCTTGAAAAGTTTGGAACTACGGGTGTACAACAGACTTTAGACAAAGCTGTTTTTGAATTACTTGAGTATATTGCTATTTTTCCTGGTGGGGTTTCCAAATTAGAAGACTCTGAAGGAAGATGTTTACCTGATTGTTTTTTAATGCCTCCAAAATCTACGGCATTAGATTTCGCTTACAAATTGCATACTGATTTTGGGAAGAAGTTTATTTGTGCTAAAGATGTGCGTACTAAGATGACAGTAGGTAAAGAACATTTGCTTAAACATCTGGATATTGTTGAGATTGTGGCTGGGAAGTAGGATTGTTTATTGTGATTGAGATTTGACCATTTCTGTGCATAACACCAAAACACTTATTTCCTACTATAGAAATTCTTATATATAGTTATTCTTCTAAAATTAACTATGGGGTGGATAGCCGACTTTTTGAAGAGTTTTTTTACTGATGAAGTAGATTCAACTCCAGAGCTTGTGAGGATTCAGATCAACGATTTACAGGATTGGGTTCGAATTAGAACTGAGGAAATTGTATATGATCATAAAATTGATAAAGCGTTAATTAATTATATTAACGAATTGAAAGATAAGCGTTGGGTTTTAGAAGTAAAGATTGATGAATGGGAAAAGAAAATTTCTAGTTTAGGATTAAGTTATAAAACTGAAGATATTTCTACTATATTTAGAAACACTAGGAAATTCTTAGAATTGTTATCATTTTCTGATAAACCGACTATTAAAAGTATTTTTGAACAAAACACAGAATTTGAAAGTCATATGGAAGACTTACAGAAATCTATTGAAAGTAGTTCATTTTCTTATAATTATTCATTTATTTTATCTAAAGAAGAGAAAGGTCTTGCAATTAATCCTTTACTTAAAGAGTTATTAAGTTTGATTAATCAAAAAGAAGACTTTGAGAAAAAAGTTCTTAGAAGTGGTTATACCAAGATGGAAAATTTACAAAGGAAATCTCTTATGATCGAAGAAACAAAAGATAAGCTATTTGGATTACAGGAAGAGATGAATAATAAGATTAGTCGTTTGAAAACTATTGAAGAAACTAAAGAAGAAAAAGAAAGTGAATTGTTATCTTTGAATAAAGATCCGCAGTTTTCTAAAATAATTAAAACTGAAGAAAGGAAAAAGATTTTACAGAAAAAGATTGAGGAACTTGATGATTTAATATTTTTATTTTTTACAAAAATAAAACCTGCTTTAAGACAATTTTCAGATCTTAATCCCGGAAATAAATTAATTAAAGATTATTTGAATAATTCTACAGTTACTTTTTATGAAGATGAGGGATTAGTTATCTTTAGTTTGTTAAAGAACCTTAAACAGGCAATTGAAGAGGGAAAAGTAAGTTTATTATTACAACAAAAAGATGATATTTTGGCATTAATTGTTGAAAAAGACCAGTTACAATCATTACAATTAAAATATAAAAAAATTACTGAAGAAATTAAAAGTTTACATCTTGCTCCAATTATCACCAAAGATATTTCATTAAAGATGGACGAAGCTAAGTATCGGTTAGAACATTTTTCTAAACAGGAAGAAAAAATTAAGACTGAAATGCTTGAAGCTGAAGATGAGATGAAAGATTTACAAGCGTTAATGAATAGAGAGATTGATCTTTTTCAAAATTTAGTTAAACTTGCTTTAGACAAAGATATTGAAATTAAACTTTGAATTTTTTATAATTATTTTCTAGAGCATCAATTCCGGGCATTTTTTGTTTAGCTAAGAAAGTTAAAGCTGCTCCTCCACCAGTAGAGAGATGAGTGAAATTATGGGCTAAATGAAATTTGTGCATTGCTTCAGCAGTTTCTCCGCCACCAGCAATCTTGATTGCTTTTAATTTTCCTAAAAATCTGCCAATTTCTTTAGTTCCCTGTGCGAACTTTGCCCATTCAAAATAGCCAAGAGGTCCGTTCCAAATAATGGTTTTTGTTTTGGCTAATTTGTTTTTAAATAAAGCGATTGTTTGTGGCCCAATATCTAAAGCGGTTTGTTGAGGACGTATTTTGTTATAACGGACAATTATTGGTTTTGCAGAAGGTGACAATTTTTCTGTGACTATAAAATCTATTGGTAGAACGATTTTGTCTGCAGACCATTTTCGGAGAACTTTTTTAGCAATTATGACTGAATTGGAATCTACTTTTGACATTCCTACTTTGATTCCTTTAGCTTTCATAAAAGCAAAACATAGTGCTCCCCCTATTAAAATATTATCAGCTTTTTTTAGTGCTTGTTTGATTAGATCTATTTTGTTTAGTTTTGCACCACCCATAATCCAAACTGCAGGTTTCTTTGGCACAATTGCTTTCTTAAGAAAAAATATCTCTTTTTCTAGTGATAATCCTGGTATGCTAGGAAGGAAATGGGTAATTGCTTCTACAGAAGCATGTTGACGATGACAAACAGCAAAAGCATCATTCACATAAACATTGGCGAGGTCTGCCAAAGAATGGGCAAAGGCGGGACTATTTTGTTCTTCATCTTTATAGAAACGGAGATTTTCTAACATAAATATTTTTGCTTTACTTGTTTCTATTTTTTCTTTTATTTCTTCACCAATACAATCATCTAGTTTGACAACTTTTTTTTTTATTAGTATACTTAATTCTTTAGCAAGAGGATTAACTTTTAATTCTGGGACAACATTTCCTCTGGGTTTTCCAAGATGTGTTGCTAAAATTATTTTACAGTTATTACTTAGAAGAAAGTTTATTGTTGGTAAAGAATTAATTATTTTATGATTGTCTAAAACTATTCCGTCTTTTATGGGGACATTATAATCTACTCTTAAGAATACTGTTTTATTTTTTATTGGAAATGTTGCCAGGATAAAACGTTTCATATTTTGCCTCTTTTTTATTAGGAAGAGTTTTGGTTTTATAAATGTTATTTATTCAATTTTTAAAAGTTTAACAATTTACTGATTTCTTCTTTGATTTTGTTTTGAAAGTCAGTAACTGTTTCCCCTTCATTTTTAACTGTGTTTAAAGAATTAAGTAAAGATTTTGTGAGATGTAATTCAGTTTCTTTATCGAAAAGTTTAATCTGTTGCAAATGTTCTTGAATAATTTCTTCTTCAACATTTTCAGGATTAGAATTTGAAATTTTAATTTCTTCAAATTCTTCCGAGGATAGTTGAGAAGTGTTCTTCATTACGAAATAAGCACCCTGGCTGTAAAGTTGTTTAAAGATTTCTTTAAAGTTAATGTCGGAAACTTTACCTTTATCTAAAGATCCTTTCAATCTGATAGTGATTAAAGAGTTGGTTAAATCAAGATTATTAAAATGGTTAATTATTTCAAAAGATACAACCTCTGGAGTTTTATGTACACAATTAAAAATTAAAGATTGATGTTTGATTACTTCTAAAGGGATTAGTTCAACTGTTTGTTGTTCGTTTTCCACTGTGATTAAAGAATAACTGCCTTTACTATATTTTTCTAACTCCTGAAAGTTATTTGGGAATAAAGCTCCTGGGTAAATGAACGTTCCATAATTTTTTTCTTCTAACCTAGTAGGGTGATGGATATGTCCACCCGCATAATAATTGAAATTTTTGGGAAGAAATGAAAGTGGTTGAGATTCTAATTTTTCTAAATGTTTAGGTTTTAATTCTGAGATGGTTGTATGGAACATGAAAATTTTATAACCTGATTCTTGTTCCAAATTTTCTAATTCTAGGTTTTGATAATAAATCTTGTCTAACAATCCTTTTTTTCCTAAAATGCCAGTAATTTTTGCTCCTGTTTTTTTGTCTTCTGTGAATTTTAAACGAAGTTTACTATCTATTACTTCACCTTTACAGACGTTGATGAGCAGACCGGCATTTTCTAAAACGTCGATCATAGTTTTTCCGGTAGGTGAATAATCATGTGAGCCCGCAATGGCATAAACAGGAATATTATTGTCTTGTAATTCTTTAAGTTTTTTGGTGACTATTTTTAGAGTATCGAGATTCGGAAGAGAAGTGTTGAATAAATCTCCAGCGAATAAAATGAAATCAACTTCGTTCTTGATACAATGGTCCATTGCAATGAGGAAAGCTTTTGTAGAGATTTCTCGCATCTTATCATCTCGCCAGGAGCCGAGATGCAAATCTGCTAAATGAGCGTATTTCATGGGGTAATTAGTGTTATGGTGGTTTATATTTATTATGGTGGTAGAAAACATTTATATTTATTATTAGAAGAAAACCTTTTAAATAAAGTAAGATATCTTCAAGAACGTGGCCCCGTAGCTTAGTCTGGTGGAGTGCTGCTCTTATATGGGTACATTTCAGACAAAGTACTTAAGGACAAGCAGTGGTCCCGGGTTCAAAGAGTTCTTTCGCGAGAGAGAAATTGAAAGTCCCGGCGGGGCCACCTTTTTATTTTGTGTTTTTTTAACCACAATTTTAATAAAGAAGTTGTTTTTTTAATAGTTCGTTGCGGGAGTAGTATAGTGGTTAGTATACGGCGTTGCCAACGCTGTGACCTGGGTTCAAGTCCCAGCTCTCGCATATTTTAGTTCTAAAGAAAAGAAAAGAGAAAAAATAAATTATTTGTAGGCATAAGCAAAAACTGCTTTTAATGCTACGATAATTGTTGCGGGTACAAATAATGTTAATATTCCAGTTAACATATTAGTAATTGATGGAGCAACTGTGTTGAATGTTCCTACTTGTATTCCTAAAAAAGAAACTAATACTAATACTGTTCCACTGGTTAAGAATCCACCAATCTCTTCCACGGCAATGTTAAGTAATCCAACAACAATTCCTAACAAGAATACTGCCCAGAGAATCTCTGTTTGATATGCTCCTGTAAATCCTAATCCTAAAACGATTGCGAAGAATATCCCTATTAAAAATGACCAACTGCCAATCAAATTTTTTCTATTATATTTACTCTCAGTTTTTACTACTCTTTTTTTAGCCATGACTATCACCTCTTTTTGTAATAACGATTACAAAAAAGATAAAAAAAAAGATTTTCTTGTCTTTTTTTGCTTACCTCTTTTTATAATAACCATAGAAAACTATTTTTTTCTTCTATATAATACTTTTGCAAGCAAAAAGTTAATAAACAGGCCTAAAATCCAGAAGATGAACCCTTCATAGTTTAGTGGCTAGAACATTCGGCTGTAGAAATCGTTTGATTTTGTCCTAACGACTAGAAATGAAAAACGATCAGCCGTGACCGAGAGATCCCCGGTTCGAATCCGGGTGAGGGGACTAATTTGGGAAGAGAGAGGTTCTTACTCTTCCCAAACATTTTTTATTGTTTGTTGATATTTCTAAAATATATGTTGGATTATCTACTTTTTGCTTAATTTTACCAAAAGCTTTATAAATCCCCCGTTTAATTATGATTCCACATGGCCGAATATCTTTCTACAGGGAATAATGTAAAATTTTTCGTAGAAAGAGCTATATAGAAATGCCCTGGTAGTGTAGCTCGGCCCAGCATGTTGCCCTGTCGAGGCAACGACCCGGGTTCAAAGATGGTTGATGAGATTATCATGATCACTGAAAGTCCCGGCCAGGGCGTTTTCCTTAACTTAAGGAATGACAAATGGGCCGGTAGCTTAGCTTGGAAGAGCGCCTGACTTTTACTGCCGTTTTGGCAACAGACATCAGGCGGTCGAGGGTTCAAATCCCTTCCGGCCCGCTCATAATAATAAGGAAGGTCCAGAAAATCTTTGATTTTCTAGTATCTTCCGGCCCGCTCATAATCAAAAAAAACAAAATAAATAAAAAAATAAAATGGCTCTTGACGTTAATAAACATCAATTAATCCCTAAGCATAGTAAGTTAACCGATGCTGAGAGAAAGAAATTTTTAGATGATTATAAGATTGATGTTAAGTCTTTACCAAAAATTCTAATTGATGATGCAGCAATTATTACACTTAAACCTAAAGCTGGTGACATAATTAAAATTGAACGTAAAAGTGAAACTGCAGGTACTTCAGTATACTATAGAGCAGTTATTGATGGCTAGTGGAGGCAAACTTAAATGGATAAATCTATATTAATAAAGAAATATTTTGAAGAGAAAAAGTTTGTTGACAGCAATATTCAGTCGTTCAATAATTTTTTAGAAAAAGGGTTACAAGTAGTAGTTGAAGAAAATAAAGAAGCAGAACCAGCAATTATCCCTCATAATATTGAAAAGTTTAAAATTAGATTTGGTAGAATTACTGTTGGTAAGCCAGAGATTACTGAAGCTGACGGAAGTAAAAGGCCAATATTTCCTACTGAAGCGAGATTAAGAAAAATTTCTTATTATGCTCCTATTTATTTAGAAGTTAGCACTTATATTAATGATGTTCAAAGAGAAAGTTTTGTTGCAGAAATTGGTAAAATGCCAATTATGTTAAGAAGCAAATATTGTCATCTTCATGGGTTGAGCAGAGAAGATTTAATCAAACGTGGTGAAGACCCAACTGACCCTGGTGGATACTTTATAATTAATGGTACTGAAAGAGTTATTGTAAATGTTGAAGATCTTGCTGGTAATAATTTTGTAGTAGAAAGCCCTCCTGGTAAAGATATTACTGGAAGATTTTTTGCTGCTAAAGGTTCTTATAAAATTCCTCACAACTTTGAAAGGAAAAAAGATGGAATCTATTATATGTCTTTTACTCGGGTAAAGAACATGCCTATTGTTATTGTATTAAAAGCTCTTGGATTGGTTAAAGATGAAGAAATCATGAAAGCTGTTTCTGGGGAAAAAAATTATGAAGAAGTAATCTTAAATTTGTTTGAGTTTGTAGACATTAAAACTCAAGAAGATGCAATTGATTATATTTCTAAACGGATTGGTATTGCACAAGCAAAAGAAATTAGAATTGAACGAACTAGAGAGATTTTAGATAAATATCTTTTGCCTAACATTGATATGGAATCTGGAAGCAGAATGGTAAAAGCTAAAAATCTTGGTAAAATGTTGAAAAAGTTTATTGATGTTCGTAGTGGTGCTAGAAATTCTGATGATAAAGATCATTATATGAATAAAAGGTTACGTCTTAGTGGAGATTTGATGATTGATTTATTTAGAGTAAACTTTAAAATTCTTGTAGGGGACATTCTTTACAATTTCCAGAGAATTATTAAGCGTGGAAAATTACCTTCTATTAGGGTAATTATTAGAGATAAGCTCTTAACTTCTCGGTTATATTCTGCCATGGCTACCGGTGAATGGGTTGGTGGAAGACAAGGTGTTTCTCAAAGAATGGATCGTTCTAATTTTTTAGCAATGATTTCACATCTTCAAAAAGTAGTTAGCCCTTTATCTTCAAGCCAGGAGAATTTTGATGCTCGGGCTTTACATTGTACTCATATCGGAAGATTATGTCCAATTGAAACACCTGAAGGAACAAATATTGGTTTAAGAAAAAATCTTGCCATGTTATGTTCTGTATCTCAGGGTGTAAATGAAACAGAGGTACTAGATATCATAAAAGAACTAGACCTGAAAGGGGTTTAATAATCTAAAATGGCAGACGTTTATATAAATTCAAATTTTGTAGGAACAGTTGAAGATATTACTCACTTCGTTGATAATGTTAAAGATATGAGGCGAAAAGGTTCTTTACCAGAAGAAACAAATATTTATTATGATGAAAAAGCTAACGAAGTTAAAATTATGTGTGATGAAGGTAGAGCTAGGAGACCTTTAATTATTGTTAA
The DNA here is from genome assembly GCA_018664115.1 of Candidatus Woesearchaeota archaeon. Classification (GTDB taxonomy): domain Archaea; phylum Nanobdellota; class Nanobdellia; order Woesearchaeales; family GW2011-AR9; genus JABJOX01. The sequence continues at coordinate 8,982 of JABJOX010000067.1, read as the reverse complement.
AGAGGGCCGATCATTATTAACTGAAAAACATCTTAAACAGTTAGAAGACGGAGAAATTACTTGGGCAGATTTAATCCGGCAGGGAGTTGTTGAGTATCTTGACGCTGCTGAGGAAGAAAACGCTTTAGTTGCTTATATTGAAGATGAATTAACTCCAGAACATACTCATTTAGAAATCACTCCTGGTTCAATTAGTGGAATTGCAACTGCTTTAGTGCCTTTTGGAAATTTTAATCAATCTTCTCGTTTAATCATTGGTAGTAAGAATCAGAAACAAGCTTTAGGTTTTTATGCTGCAAATTATCATATTAGAATGGACATGGACGCTAATATATTACATTATTCACAATTTCCAATTGTAAAAACTAAACTTCATGATGTAACTAATTATAATGAACATCCTTCTGGCCAGAACATGATTGTGGCAATAATGTGTTATGATGGATATAACATGGAAGATGGAGTTATTTTAAATAAAGGTTCAGTTGATAGAGGATTAGCAAGAAGTACTTATTTCCGACCAGTTAAAGCAGAAGAATTAAGATATTCTGGTGGGTTAGTTGATGAAGTTTCTATCCCCGATAAAGATGTTAAAGGTTATAGAAGTGAACAAGATTATCGTTTCTTAGAAGGTGACGGAATTATTTATCCTGAAGCAAAAGTTGCTGAAGGAGATGTTGTTATTGGAAGAACTTCTCCACCAAGATTTTTAAGTAGTTTAGATGAATATAACCTTTCTGCAGCAATTAGAAGAGAAAGTTCTGTTTCATTAAAGCATGGAGAAAGAGGAGTTGCAGATTTTGTATTTATTACTGAAAATGAAGAGGGTAATAGATTAGTTCAAGTTAGATTAAGAGAAGAACGTATCCCTGAGATTGGAGATAAGTTTACTAGTAGGCACGGACAAAAAGGAGTTACTGGTATTTTAGTTAAATCTGCTGACATTCCATTTTCATCTTCTGGTATTGTTCCTGATTTAATTTTCACTCCGCACGGAATATCTTCAAGGATGACCATTTCACATTTATTAGAGTTAGTAGGTGGTAAAGTTGGTGCTTTAGCAGGAAGACTTGTTGATGGCACTTTATTTGACGCTGAATCTGAAGAAAATATTCGTTCAGAATTATTAGATCTTGGTTTTAGAAGTGATGGAACAGAAGTGTTTTATGATGGAAGAACCGGTAAACAAATGTTAGCAAAAATTTATGTTGGAAACATGTATTATCTTCGTTTGCGACATTTAGTTGCTAATAAAATGCAATCTCGAGCAAGAGGACCTATCCAGTTATTAACTAGGCAACCAACAGAAGGTAAAGCTAAAGAAGGTGGACTGCGATTAGGAGAGATGGAGAAAGACGTTTTTATTGCTCATGGTGCTTCATTATTATTAAAAGAAAGATTTGATTCCGATAAAATTAACCTTCCTGTTTGTGAAAAGTGTGGGTTAGTAGCGGTTGAGGATCAGTACAAAAATAGAAAGTATTGTTTAATGTGTGGAGAAGACATTGAAATAAATTACGTTGAAATGAGTTACGCTTTCAAATTATTATTGGATGAGATTAGAAGTTTATGTATTTATCCAAAAATTAATTTGAAAAACAAATATTGAATGATTATAAATCATAACTGAGGAAAAAAATGGATAGGCAAGTATACAAAAAAATTTACCATATCGACTTTGGAGTATTTTCACCTAAACAAATCATGGACTTAGCTGCTGCTAAGATAGTTACTCCTGAACTTTATGACAGAGAAGGTTATTCTGTAGATGGTGGTTTAATGGATATTCGTTTAGGAGTTATTGATCCTGGATTGAGATGTAAAACTTGTGGTCAGAAATTAAAAGAATGTCCTGGACATTTTGGTTATATTGAACTGGCAAGACCAACTGTTCACATTAAGTTTGTGAGGCAAATATTAGATTTATTAAAGTCTACTTGTAAGTATTGTGCTAGAGTAATAATTCCTGAAAATAATATTAAGCGTTATCTTGGCGTTTTTGAAAAAATTGGCGAAGAGGAAGGCTTTGAAGCAAGACGAAGAAAGATTAAAGAAGTTGTTGGTAAGTATAAATTAAAAGAGAAATGTCCTCATTGTGATAAGAAACAAGAAAAAATTAAACTTGACAAACCTTACAATTATTATGAAAACGAAATTCGTTTAAGTCCTATTGAAGTTAGAGCAAGATTAGAAAAAATTCAAGAAGAAGATTTAGCAATTTTTGGTTATAGCAAATCTTTCCGACCTGAATGGATGATTTTGACAGTATTACAAATACCTCCAGTGACAATGCGGCCAAGTATTACTCTTGAATCTGGTGAAAGAAGTGAGGATGATTTGACTCACAAGTTAGGGGATATTGTTAGAATTAATCAAAGATTATTTGAGAATATTAATGCTGGTGCGCCTGAAGTTATCATTGAAGATTTATGGGATCTTTTACAGTATCACGTGACTACTTTCTTTGATAATGAAGTGTCACAGTTACCACCTGCAAGACATCGTGGAGGTCAAGTTCTGAAAACATTAGCATCAAGGATTAAAAGTAAAGAAGGAAGATTAAGACATAACCTTGCTGGTAAAAGAACAGACTTTTCTGCGAGGACAGTTATCAGTCCGGATCCTTTTATTGATCTTAATGAAGTTGGTGTCCCTCAAAGTATGTCAATGAATTTAACTGTTCCAGAAAGAGTAACTGTTTGGAATTTAGAATATCTTAAAAGATTTGTTCAGAATGGTCCTAAGAAATATCCTGGAGCAAATTATATCATTAAACCTGACGGAAAAAGGAAAAGTATTACTGTTGAAACTCAAGAAGAGATTCTTGAGGAATTAGAAGAAGGTTATATGGTGGAAAGACATTTAATTGATGGCGATATTGCTTTATTTAACAGACAACCAAGTTTGCACAGAATGAGTATGATGTGTCATTTAGTTAAAGTTTTACCTGGAAAAACTTTCCGTTTAAATCCGGCAGTTTGTAATCCTTATAACGCAGATTTTGATGGTGATGAGATGAATTTACACATTCCACAAAATGAAGAGGCGAGAGCTGAAGCTAGAATTTTAATGTTGGTTGATACACAAATTATTAGTCCACGTTATGGTTTAAGTGTTGTGGGTTGTATTCAAGATGCAATTACTGGAAATTATTTGCTTACTAAAGAATTAGTGTTAAAACGTTCAGAAGCAATAGACTTATTGTATAATTGTGGGGTTAATAATTTTTCTAGGCTTCCTAATAAAGAAAAAATTGATGGTAAAGAAGTATTTTCAATACTTTTACCAGAAGATTTTAGTTACATTGGTAAAGATAAAAGTGGTAATGAAGTTAAGATTGTTAATGGTCAATTAAAGTCTGGTTATATGGATAAAGCTAATTTAGGACAAGAGAGCGGATTAATGTTAAGAAATATTTATGAAGCGTATGGTCCTGCTTATACTTCTGACTTATTAGGAAAAATTTCTAAATTAGGAATTGCAGTTTTAGCAAGAAGAGGTTTTTCAATTGGTATCGGAGATATGGATTTACCCTTAGAAACTAAAAATGAAATTAAAAATATTATTAAAAAATCTGAAGATGAAGCTAATAGTATCATTGATGATTATCATTCAGGAAAACTTGAACCTCTTCCAGGAAGAACTTTAGCGGAAACTTTAGAGGTAAGTGTTCTTGGAGCTTTAAATCGAGCCAGAAATAAAGCTGGAGATATAGCAATGAAACAGGTACAAAATAGTGCCGCTACAACTTTAGTAAGGTGTGGAGCAAGGGGTAATCCTTTGAATATTGCTCAGATGACTGCAATTGTTGGTCAACAGGCTTTACGTGGTAAAAGAATTGACCATGGATTTACTGGTAGAACTTTATCTTACTTTTCAAAAAATGATCTTAGTCCTAAAGCAAGAGGTTTTGTAAAGAATAATTTTAAGAGTGGATTAACTCCTTCTGAATTTTTCTTTGGAGCAATGACTGGTAGGGACGCATTAATGGATACTGCATTAAGAACACCAAAATCAGGATATCTTTATAGAAGACTTTCTAATGCTATGCAGGATCTTAAAGTAGATTATGATGACACTGTTAGAGATGCTAGTGGTAAAATTATTCAGTTTTCTTATGGAGAAGATTGTTTAGATGTATCTAAAACTAAAAATGGTGTTATTGATGTTACAGGAATAATTCACAATGTAATTGGGGGAGGAAAATAAAAATGAAAGCTGATCAAGAAAAATTGTTAAACAGTTATGCTGATAGGCTTCCTCTTTCTGTATTGGATGAAGTTAGAGAAAATGTTCCTGCAACAATAAATAAAGAAAAGTTACAGGGAGTTTTAGATAAATGTTTAATTGCTTATAATAATGCTAAAGTTCATCCTGGTGAATGTGTTGGTTTAGTGGCTGCAGAAAGTATTGGTGAGCCTGGTACACAGATGACTTTGAACACTTTCCACTTGGCTGGGGTTGCTGAAGTACAAGTTACAACTGGTTTGCCAAGAATTATTGAAGTTTTTGACGCTAGAAAAGCAATCAAAACGCCAATGATGGAAATTTACTTAAACAAACCTTATAGTACAGATGTTGAAAAACTTAGAAAATTTGCAGCAACAATTAAAGAAACAAAGTTTGAAGAGTTTGTTAGCGAATATAATCTAAATATTTTTGAGCAGACTTTAACAATTAAACTTAATGATGAATTATTAAAAGATAATGATCTTGATATTAAAGATATTCATAAAATTATTAAACCAAAAGTTAAAGCTTTTACTATTGCAATTAAAGATGAATTGATTGTATTTGGTCTTAAAGGTAAACAAGATGAAATTAAAGACCTTTATACTCTTAAAGAAAAGATTAAAGACGTTAAAATTAAAGGAATTAAAGGGTTAGTACAAGTTTTACCAGTTAAAAGAGGAGAAGAATATGTTGTTTTAACTGCAGGATCAAACTTGAAAGATGTATTAGCGTTAAGTGAAGTTGATTCTACTAGAACAATTAGTAATGATATTCATGAAATTTATAAAGTGTTAGGGATTGAAGCAGCAAGACAAGGAATTATCGACGAAGTTTACAAAGTTGTTGAATCTCAAGGTCTTAATGTTAATATTCGACATGTGATGTTAGTTGCTGATTTAATGGTTGCAAATGGAACCGTGAAAGGTGTTACTCGTTATGGAGTAGTTAGTGAGAAAGCTTCGGTGTTAGCTAGGGCATCATTTGAAACGCCTTTAAAACATTTGTTTAATGCTGCTTTAGAAGGTGAAGTTGATAACTTGACTTCTGTAGTTGAAAATGTTATGATTAATCAGCCAGTTCCAATAGGTACTGGATTACCTGGATTAATTACAAAGATGAAATAATATTAAGGTGGATAAGAATGGCAAAAAAGAAAGAAATTACTGAAGAAATTAAACTTTTAAAATCTAAAGTTGATGAAAACAAAGCAATCATTGGTAAAGAAAGAGTAATGAAATTACTGAAAGCTAAAAATTTAAGCACTATCTTTCTTGCAGCTAATTGTGAAAATAAAATTAAAGAAGATATTAAACATCTTGCTAGTTTAACTGATGTTAAAATTATTGAATTGCCTCAAAGTAATGAAGAATTGGGAGTGATTTGTAAGAAAAACTTTTTTATTTCTGTTTTAGGCATCTCGGGAGATTAAAATTGGCAAGGGTAAAACTTGATCAAGAAACTTTTGGTTTATCTTCTATTATGGAAAGAATTACCCGAGCAAGAGTTAAATATTGTTTTAAAGACGATGATACCATTTATTTTATTGTTGGTATTGGAGAATTAGGTAAAGCTATTGGTAAAGGCGGGGTAAACATTAAAAGAGTCCAACAAGAATTTGGTAAAAAAATTAAGATTATTGAGTTTAGAAATGATCCAGTGAGTTTTGCACGTAACCTTATTTATCCTCTTAAAGTTGAAGAAATTGTTTTAGAAGGTGAAGAAGTTTTAATTAAAGATAATAGTAAAAAAATTAAAGGCCAGATTATTGGACGAGACAGATCAAATTTAGTTTTTATTAATAAAGTTATGAAAAGGTTTTTTAATGTTGAGGTAAAGGTTGTTTGAGAAGGCAAATTATTGTGTTTTAGAGGCTACAAAAAAGCTTTCCAAAACCTTTATAAAACCCCCTCTATTTTAGAGTAAAAGATGGCAAATAAATCCCGAGGATTAGGAGCTGCAAAGAAGTTGCAGAAAAGAAGAAAGACTTACAAGTTAGCTAGAAGGTCGATTCTTAAAAAGAAATCTGATCCGTTAGCTGGATCTTCTCAAGCGAAAGCAATTGTTTTAGAAAAAATTCAAGTAGAAGCTAAACAGCCAAATTCTGCAATGAGAAAATGTTGCCGTGTACAATTAGTAAAGAATGGTAAACAAGTTACTGCTTTTATGCCTGGTGATGGTGCACAAAAATTAATTAATGAACACGATGAAGTTATTGTTGAGTGTATTGGTGGTAAAATGGGTCGAGCAAAAGGAGATATTCCTGGTGTGAGATGGCAAGTATTAAAAGTTAATGATCAAAGTTTAAATGCTTTATTAGGTGGTAAACTGGAGAAAGCTAGACGTTAAAATGACTGAAATAAAATTTTTTAATCGATGGAGTGCCGAGGGCATTAAAGTTGAAGATATTGGACTAAGCAAATACATTACTTTAGATCCAAGAATAATGCCTAAAAGTGGTGCAAGATATGCAGGAGCAAGATTCCACAAATCAAATACATTTATTGTTGAACGATTAGCTTCAAAATTAATGAGTTCTGGCCATAAAGGTAAGAAACATTTTATGAGTTCTGGTCATAATACTGGTAAGAAAAATAAAGTTCTGAAAGTTGTTGAGAAAGCCTTAGCTAAATGTGAAATGCAACTTAAACAAAATCCACTTGCTATCTTAGTGAAAGCGATTGAAAATGCTGCTCCTCGTGAAGAAGTTATTGCAATTGAATATGGTGGTGCTCGTTATCCAAAAGCTGTTGATGTAGCTCCACAAAGAAGAATTGATATTGTTCTTCGTTATATGGCTCAGGGTGCTTACGTTAAGTGTTTTAACAAGAAAAAGAAAATTGAAGATTCTTTAGCAGAAGAGATTATTGCTGCTTATCAATGTTCTGCAAGAAGTAACGCAGTAGCTAAGAAGAAAGATACTGAAAGACAAGCTGCTTCAAGTAAATAGATTTTAATTCTTTTTTTAATTAATTATTTGTAGGAGTTGTTGTTGCCCGAATAATTTAAATAGAAACTTATTTAATATATTTTTTTACCCATGCTTTTGTTTCTTCTTTAGTTGCTCTTTTTAATAGATGAAGATAATCAGAAATGAGGATTCTTTCAGTTTTAACTGGTTTTACCGGAACTTTAGAAACAAATTGATGCTTAATTATTTTACTTGGATTAAATGTTTTAGATGGAAGAGTGTATAAATAAATATATTTTTGTTTTGGTAGTTTTCCGTAAATTTTTGCATCGATATTATTTTTTGTAAATCCGTCAATACTTCCTCCTATTACATCTTTACAAGAAAAAATTCCCATCACAATTGCAAAATCTTTACGATCTGCAGCGTAAACTCCAAATAATTTATTATCTGGTCTTTCATCAGAATCATCACCTTGTGATGGATTTATTGTTTCACCAATTATTTTCTTTGAACTTCCATGATAAATAACATTTGGTTTTTTATCCATATGTTAATGATAAGTTTAGTATTTATTAATTCTTTTATTTTGGACTTCTCATTTTAAAGTTGGCAAATAATTGTTTTTATAATAAGAAAATTAAGTATAATAAGGTAGATATGAAATACGTAACGTTTCTTGAAGAAAATCTTTTAAATATGTCCCTAAATTAACTATTCTATGATCATATTAGGAGTTGAATCAACTGCACATACCTTTGGAGTAGGAATAGTTACAGATAAAGGCGAAGTATTAGCGAATGCTGTAGATAGTTACACTTCTAAAGACGTGGGGATGATTCCGCATGAGATTGCTGAACATCACAATAAAGTGGCTGAGAAGGTCTTAAAACAGGCTCTGAAAGAGGCTAGTGTTAGTTGGAACGATATTAAATTTATTGCTTATTCTGCTGGTCCGGGATTAGATCCGGCATTATGGGCAGGTTATCACCTGGCAAGAAAATGGGCTGAAGATAACGATAAGAAATTAGTTGGCGTTAATCATTGTGCTGCTCATCTTTCTATTGGGAAAGTTTGGAATAAACTTGATAGTCCTTGTTATCTTTATGTTTCTGGGGTGAATACACAGATTATTGTTTATGAGAACGGGAAATATCGAGTTATTGGAGAAACTTTAGACATTGGATTAGGAAATATGTTAGACAAATTTGGTCGAGTGTTAGGATTAGGATTTCCTGCCGGAGCAAAGATTGAAGAACTTGCTAAGTCTGGGAAGTTTGTAAAATTGCCTTACACTGTTAAAGGAATGGATGTTTCTTTTTCTGGAATATTGACGAAAGTTGAACAATTATTAGGGAAAGGAGTGTCTGAGAAAGATCTTTGTTTTTCTGTACAGGAAACTTGTTTTGCAATGTTAACAGAAGTTGTGGAGAGAGCAATGGCTCACACTGATAAGCAAGAGTTGTTGTTAGTTGGCGGTGTAGGGGCCAATAAACGCTTCTGTGAAATGTTAAATATTATGTGTCAAGAGAGAGGGGCTAAATTTTTCAAAGTGCCAATGGATCTTGCTGGCGACCAAGGAGCGATGATTGCTTGGGAAGGTTTCTTAAGAAAAGATGAATCTTCTGATATAGAAGTTAAACCGCATTGGCGAACTGATGAAGTTTAGTACTTAAAAACCGATATCAAGCAAAAATCAGAAATGATTTTTTGGGTTCAAGAAAATTAAAAATTTTCTGAACAAAAATTAAGTGTTGACTTAATTTTCTGTTTCTTAACAGAAACCTTTATAAACCTGTGAGTCCTCTAAATTCTATAGTTTTATCGTCTACAAATTGGTG
>JABJOX010000007.1 GCA_018664115.1 Candidatus Woesearchaeota archaeon | reverse complement strand
TTTACCACCAAGATTAATATCTAGTGGATAAAAGTAGTCAAACTCATCTTTGATTGGTTTCCATTTAGGTTTTCCTTCTCCAACATTTAAGAAAACATAATCAAAAAATTCTTCAGTTAAGTCTTTAACTTTAATAGTTTTGTTTTCTATCCATTTGGAAACGATATAATAAGCGGGATACAAAGTTGAATCACTAATTGGTTCAACAATCCAACGGTCATCAAAAGGTAATTTACTGCCCAACCAATTTCCTAATCTGGCACAGGCTCGATCTGAGAACCAGTCCAGGATAGCAGGTAAGTTATGATGATATTCTTGAGGATAAATTTTCATCTCTTTAACTTGTTCTTTACTTCGTTCAGTTAATTCTGAATCAGAATATCTGATAAACCATTGATCATCAATTCTTTTAATGATAACTTTTCCACCGCACCGGCAAATAACTTCTTCAGATAAATCGTAGAAAATGTCTGCTTGATTTTTTTCTAACATTTCTGCTTTCATTAGTTCTTTTGCTTCTTCAACTCTCTTTCCAGCAAACTTATGGCAAGTTTTTGTCATAACGCCAGTATGAAAACCAGCTTTATAGATTTCTTTAGTAGCTTCTTCTAATTTCGGATCATCTAACTCCGTGATGTTAAGTTTTTTAACAATTTCTTCAGCAGGGAAATCACCGTATCCCTTCGATTTAATAATTGGAATTAATTTAATATTTTTAATTTCTTTTTCATCAAGATGATATTTTTTGATTGTTTCTTTATCTTCTTGCAATTCTTTTAAAGCAACATAATCGTAAGGGGCATCGCCTGGAACAGAAGTTACAATTCCTGAACCAACATCGGGGTCACAGAATTTTGCTGGAAGAATAATTATTTCTTTATTAATTCCTGGTGCTAATGCTGTTTTACCAATGAACTCTTTTGGGTTAACATCTTCTTTCAAAATAACATCATCTTTTTGATATTTTAATTTATCAGCCGCTTCTCTACTTATAATCCAATTTTCTCCCTCAACTTCTACACGGATATATTTTGCTTTTGGATTCATCCATAGATTAGTTTGTCCAAAAACTGTTTCCGGTCTAAGAGTAGCGGCGATAAGATAATCGTTATTAAATTTAAATTTTAAAAGAACATATTCATTTTTTTCAGCGTTTCCACCTTTAGAAATGTCTGTTTCACTTGGGTCAACAGCTACTGGACCGCAATTTGGACACGCAGTTGCAAAGTACGGTTTTTGTATAAGCAGATCTTTCTGTTGCAGTTTTTTGAATTGCCATTGGATAAACTTTTCATAATCGGGATTAGTTGTAGAAGTGAATCTGTCCCAATCACACAAGAAACCAAATTTTTTCCAATAATCGTTAATATAAACTTGATTGAAATATTCTACAACTGCTTTTGGATTAGATAGTTCTTTGATTTTCTTTTCTGGACAACCGTTAGTTTTCAGATAGTTAATCCAGGTTTCATCATTATTTTTTACTTTGTTAGCGAAACCTAAAGCTTGGTTACCAGAAGCGTGTGTTCCTACTGGGAATAAAACTTCTTTACCTAACAATCTTTGATAACGGCAAATGGCGTCTGTATAAGAGTAACCACGCATGTGACCAACGTGTAAATAACCAGAAACGCCTGGATAAGCAAAGATCATCATGAACTTTTCTTTATTTTTATTAGTTTCTGCTTTACCTAGTTCTGCTTTTGCCCACTTCTTTTGCCACTTATCTTGGATTTTGTTCCATTCCATAATATGGATGAGAATGAGAGAATGTTTTTAAAGGTTACTCATAGAATAATCCTATTTCTTTTTCCACTTAAATAAAATAAATGTAGGCAAAGTTGTTGTTAACTTATATTTTTCAGAATCGTATTTCTTAGAACTAGGAACGGGTTTAGCATCAAGATAATCAATTAATTCAAATCCATTATTTAATCCCAATTTGAGAAAAGTTTCAAATGTGTAACTATAAGTTTTAATTTTTCCGATTGAACCTAAGTCAGCCAATTTTTTACTTTCATCAAAATAATCCCCTTCAATGATTCTTTTGTTACCAACTCTTTTAATTGCAATCTTGGCTTCTGAACTATTATCTAAACTTTCATTTATCAAATCAAAAATAGGATGGCCAGTGGAAATAATAAACATCCCTCCTTTCTTTAGAACTCGATTAACTTCAGAAAATAGTTGATTAACATTTTTAACGTAATGTAAAGCCAATCCTGAAATTACTAAATCGAAATAGTTATTTTTATATTTCAATTTACGGTCCATATCTCCTACTTCAAATTTACAGTTAGGAATTTTTTGATTATTAGCAAATTTAACTAATTCTTTACTTAAATCAAAAGCAATTATTTTCTGAGCACCTTTCTGAGATAATTTTTTTGAATGGTCGCCGAAACCACAACCCAAATCAAGAATTATTTTATTTTTAACATTACCAACCATTTTAATCATTGCTGGCACTTCTATGTCTCGATTATAATCAAAGCGAGTTTTATCAGCTCTTCTCTCAAAAAAATGTTTTGCGATCTTATCATAACCTGCCATAAGTTAAATCAATCTTTAGAAGGATATAAATCTTTTCAAAATTTAAGTTAAAATAATTAATGATTCTCTAAACCCAAAATATTTATATTCTATATATGTTTACCAAAAATTATGTTCACTTATAGGGATTATACTGAGAGAAAAGAATTAACGAGAAGTTTTCCTGTAAAAAGTTCAGGATTATATGTTGATCAATCTTTACGTATGAAAGTTGTTGTGGGTTGGTTACAATTATTTGAAGTGAATTATGAAACTGCTGTTACTTTAGGTGATAAAGTTCTTTATTTGGGAAAAGATGATGAATATGATCGTTTAGTTGAAATAGTTAAAAATCATCAATATGATCTTGGATTAGATAAAGATGCTAATCTTTATTTGATCTTTGAAGCAGAGATTATTGAGTAATGTTAATAAATAATAAAATTATTCTAAATATATGCTTGACAAATATATTCACAACAATCTTCTGAGAATCAAAGTAATTCCAAACGCTTCTAGAACTGAATTGAAAGAAATTAATGGAGGTTTGAAATTATATTTACAAGCAGTTCCCGAGAAAGGTAAAGCTAATCAAGCAGTAATCAAATTTTTCAAGAAGGAATATCATCTGAAAGTAGAAATTAAGTCTGGCAGCAAAAGTCGAGATAAAGTTCTGAGATTGACTTAACCAACTAATTCTTCAACATAATCAATGATTATTTCTTCCAATGGTATTTCTCCTGGTTCTTGGAATTCATTAATTTGAGAAACTCCACCAACAGCAGTGGCATTAATTTCTGTTAAAAATTCTTCATTTCCTGTTTCTTCTTTATACATGAAATCGTAACCGGTAACAATCCCACCATCAGCAACTACTATTGGAGATGTTGCAGCAACTACTTTTCTTTCTAAATCAGTAATCTCTGAAGGATGTGCTGAACCGCCGGCACCAATATTACATTTATGGCTACCTTCTTGTGGCATTCTTACAAAAGCACCAATCGGTTCTCCGTTAAGTACGAAAACTCTTTTATCACCACGAACAACTCCAGGAACATAATCTTGAACAACAATTTCTTGGTATTGAGCGATCATTCCTTCTATTAATTCTTTTAATTCTTCTTGGCCGAGATTTTTTGTATCAACTAATTCTATTCCTTGGCCAGAACGACCTTGAATTGGTTTCAAAATGGCTTTACCAAAATAATTAGTTTTTTCTATTCCTTCTTGAACGCTAGTAGTAAAATAAGTTTCAGGAGTGAATTCTGAGAAAGGTGCCATGTATTTTTTGTCAGCTTTTAGAATTATTCCTGGGGCATTTAACGTTGGTGGTAAATCAGAATATTCTCTTAGTCTTTCCATATCTTTAAAATCTTCTTCGTCCATATCTTCTTTTCTAAGAAATAATACATTTAAATCAGTTAATGGTAAACATTCACCATTATCCATTAATCCATAAGCTTTACTGTCAAAGAAAGTAAAGTTGTTGAATACATATGGTTTGTGTCCTCTTTTCTTAGATTCATCAACTAATAATTTGTCAGTATAAGTGTCTTTAGTTTCCGCTCCAGGAGCCAAATAAAATCCGATATCAAGTGCGTTAGTCATATTTACTATTCGTGAGAGATAATTTATATTTAAATCTTTCTAGATTTTCCATAACTTTTATATACAACATATATTTTTTTAGTTTTCCAATGGTAAATAATGATTTAGTTGAAATATTAGAAGATTTTGATGACGCAATGGTTACAATTCAACAGAATATAGTTGAAGACAATGCATATTCTTGTCAAGAATGTGGAGATACTTATCACACTGATTATGTACAGTTAACTGGTAACGATTGTCCGGCTTGTTACAAAGATAAAAATTTTAATATCAGATCAGAGCAACCAGTTTCTGTAATTGGATTATCTGAACCTGATTTTAATCGGATTCCTGGAGATTATCAAGAACCACACCATTGTGTTGATCGAGCAGTTAAAGCTCACGAAGAAACTGGTGGGGTCTTTGATTTAGGAAGAAAGATTCTTTAATTTTTTTATTTTTATTTCAAAACTCTTAAGCTTACTCGCGCTTCTTAACAACTTTGTGCCAACATCATCGGGATATTTAACTTTAGCAATAACTTCTTTTATTCCCGCGTTAATGATCATCCGCGCACACATATTACAAGGGGTAAAAGTAGTATAAATTGTTGCCCCTTTTGTTGAGGCACCAGTATTTGCTGCTTGTACAATCGCGTTTTCTTCAGCATGGGCACAGATACATATTGCAGAAGTGTAATCAGCAGATTTAATCTTACCTTGATGTCTTAATGAACATCTTTCACAAGATCCAGCAGTACAATGACTTACATTTCTAGGCGTGCCATTATAACCAGTAGAAAGAATTTGTTTATCTTTAACAATTAATGCGCCTTTTTTTGGAGACATACAACTTGATCTTGATTTTACAGTTTCTGCTATCTCCATAAAATAATGGTCCCAATCTGGTCGTGGGTCTTGCAGTTTAAACATCCAATCTTTTAACACCTGATCAACTTTCTTTTGAAGTTTGTCTAAAGTAGAATCATTATTGATAGTTACTTGTGCCATTTTCATGACTTTATGTAACTGTTGTTTCTTGGGATCAGAACTATTTTCTAAAGCGTCCATTTTTCTTAATTCTTTTATTGTTCTAGGGTCACTTTCTAACCTTTTCTTCATGATACGTTTTAATCTAATATTATCTGGAGCAGTTACGTTAACTAATAAGAAATCGTG
>JABJOX010000008.1 GCA_018664115.1 Candidatus Woesearchaeota archaeon | reverse complement strand
TCAGTATCAGCAAACCCTGCTGGCGTTCTTCCAAGTAATGGTCCATTAATGGCTAAAAAGATTGCGGCGAAAAATCCTCCTACATTTCCGGCAATTTTTCTGCCGATAAAAAATGTAGGGATTAAAGCTAAACCAATTAGAATTGCTGGCAATAAAAATAATGCTCGCATTAAAGTCATATTTCTGTTAAAGAAATGTAAAAATTTGTATGTGTAAGCTGCAATATAAGGATGTAATTGTACACTTGATTTTTTGTCTAATCTTCCATCTCTTAATGAAAAGTATTGTTCTCCATCTATTAATTTATCTCCGAGATGGCCATGATTAATAACGTTCCTTGCTTGGCTATACCACAAATAGGGATCAATAGCAAGAAGATAAGTTTCTCCATTTTCATCTTGGAAATTAGCTTTGTATTGTTGCGAAATTTGAGTTATATCTCGTTTGATTTGTTCCTTATTCTCTTTAAGCGCATTCTGAAATTCTTTATTAACTAACGCTGCTTTATTTTGTTCTGGTAAATTGGGATATTGTTGATTAATTTGATCTTTAATTTGGTTTTGGTAAAAATTATTAACCGTATTCTCTGCCCATCCTTCTGTGATTGGTAAATCAGAGGGCATCATCCGGAAATAACTTGAAACAAAGATGGCAATAAAAATTAGCATTAATGGGATTAACCAACGGGAATTTTTTTTAGTAAAAGAAGTTACTTTTTTGAAATCAAAAGAGATTTCATCTTCTTTGTTTCTTTTACTTTCTTCTTGTTCATCTTCTTTAAATGATTTAATTTCTTTTTTAGCTTTTTTCTTGAATCCTTTGAATAAATTTTTAGCTTTATTTTTAATTTCAGAAAAGTCAATGGCAATTTCATCTTCTTCTTGTTCTTTGATTACTTCTGTACTTTTCTCAATAAATTCTACTTGTTCTTTTTGCTCTTCTAATTCTTTAACTTCTTTACTTAATTCTTCTTCTTCCTTTTCTTCTACTTTAATTTCTTTTTCTAATTCTTTCATTTCTTCTTTTTTCTTTTGTAGACTTTCTTCTATATCTTTTTTAATTTCCTGGGCTCTTTCTTCAGTATTTTCTTTAAATTGATCAGTTTCTCTTTCAATTTCAGTAGAATTCTTTATTTCGATATTTTCGTCATTATGATTGGACGAATGACTATGATTTTCTGGATTATTCTCTTTTTTATTTTCTTCTTCCAAGTTAAAGCACCCCGATTAGGGTTTATAATCGTAGTCTGTTTATAAAATTTATTGTGCTATATAATCTTAATAGCCGTTAGCTTTTAATATAAGTTAATTAATCCTTATTAAAAATGGCTCTTTGTGAAATGTGTGGGAAAGAATCCCAATTAGTTTTAGCAGAAGTAGAAGGTGGAGAGTTAAATGTCTGTCCTGGTTGTCTTAAATATGGTACTAGGAAGAAAAATGTTAACTCTGGTATGAATAAATCTATCCCGGGAAAAAAGTTTGCAAAAATAGAAAGAACAGAATTTAAAGTTGTAAACAATTATTCTAGTTTAATTCGTTCTGCTCGTGAATCTAAAGATATGAAACAGGAAGATTTTGCTAAATTCTTGAATGAGAAAGAGAGTATTCTTACTAAATGGGAATCTGGCAGTCTTAAACCGAGATTAGATGTAGCTCGACGTTTGGAAAGAGTTTTAGGAATAAGATTGGTTGAGAGAGATGTTGTTGGTAAAGTGGAAAAACAAGAAAAGCAAAAAGCTGCTGCTGAGTTCACATTAGGTGACTTCATAAAGACTAGAAAAAGAAAATAAACTTTATCCTCACTCATTACAGTTAATTTTATATACCTTCTTACATTAATATCATCTATAACAATGGTTTCCGCAAGAATTTGGTCTGTAATTAATATCTCTTTAGTATTGGTTGCTTTCGTTTTATTCCTAAACCTTTTAGAAACAGATGTTCCTACTATCGGAGCTGCTTTATTTCAACTAGATGATAATGATGCTGTTTGTATTTCAACTTATGGAGATCAAGAATCATTACTTAATATTGACTTTTGTTGTCCGGAATTACAGCAACAGCTTGTTAAAGAAAAAAAAGTAAATACTAACTTTTTATTAGACGGCAAACAATTTGCTGTTCAAAAAAGATATTATACTGGTGAAAATACAATTGATTATTTTATTAATAAG
>JABJOX010000029.1 GCA_018664115.1 Candidatus Woesearchaeota archaeon | reverse complement strand
AACTAAGGAAAGGAGAGTTTACAATCAATACTTTTTCTCCTTCTTCTTTGATATTACTTATTTCTTTTTCTACTAAAGCTTTCAAAACAGTCCGATCTTCATTTGTTAATGTCATAGAATAACTAATTGTACCTTTCTTTTATAATATTTTTGGAAAGTTTTTTGGATACTTAAAAAACACACTTCTTAGTTAAATTCTGTATAATTGAATCCATATATACACTCATAACTCGAAAAATATAAAAAAGGATAAATACTTGAACAAAATTATGGTTTATAAACATCACCAAGCAAGTTACTCTTTAGGAGAAAAGGAATTATCCCCTGAAGAAAGAATTGTTGTTTCTACAAGGCACGGACCAGAAGAACCAAGCAGAATCGCTGACCACTTAGGATTAGACTCAGATCAACCAAAAAAAATTATTGACCATCGCATCTGGATGGATGGAGAATATTTACCAACTTTTACAACTAAAAGATGTTTAACAAGTAATGATTTTGAAAGATACTTAGGAAATTATAAAAATTCTGATGGAAGTTTAAAATGGGGAGAAGGTCTTAAAGGAAGAACAGTTTACATTGCCCATACTTTCAGTAATCAATTTGACATTCAAGCATCAGATAAAATGACCGAGTTTATTGCTTGGACAGCAAAATATAACGGTGCAGAGAATGTTGTTTTACTTGCTTACACACTTGCCCATAGTTGCCAAGAACGTGGCGTTCATCACCCTCATCCAAGGATGGAAAAGCCTGGAGCAAAAGAAAAATTTGATGGTCAAGCACCATTATCACAATTACAATTAATGCAATATGCTACAGCTGGCATTGATAAAATAATTACACTTCATAACCATTGTCCAAATGAAACTCAAGCCCTTTGTCAAGGAGTTAATGAAGAGTTAGAATTAATGACTAGAAGATCAAAAGAAATAAATTCAACTTTAAGATATCATCTTGATTTTCATGATGTTGATTTATCTCCAGTAGTTGGTTTACTAGTTTCTGATTATGGTGAAAAAAATCTAGAATTTGATCTTTCAGATAATGGTAAAAACATTTTATTTATGGGCCCTGATGTTAATGCGGGAGAATTTGTTAAAAGAGTAAGAGAACATTCTGGTTTAACTAATTCTGCTTTTGCAAAAATGGATAAAGTAAGAGGACTTGATGGAAGTAATGTTGACACTTTAGTTCTTAAAGATTCTTATAACTTAAATGAAACAGATGGAATTGAAGGTAAAGACATAATTATTCTGGATGATGTAATTAGAAGCGGCGGAACAATGAGAATCAATACTGAAGCTTTAATGGGAATGAAAGTTGAAGGGATTGTTAGAGATCCAAAAATTAAAGGCACTCCAAATAAAGTAGTGGTTTATGCTACTAGAACAAATTTTGCTGGTGGTTCAATAGATGTTTTATCCTCTCCTGCAATTGATGATTTGATAATAACTAATGCAGACCCAAGAGGACCTAAAAAAATGGGTACTTTAAGACATAAAAGTCAAAAGATATGGGTGAATTTTATTATGGCCGAAGCAGCTAAAGCCGTTGAACGTGGAAAAACTCCAAATAGCATTCTAACACCAGATTATATCAAAGAAAACAACTTACTTAAAGTTGATATCCCACATGGGCATGATAGATTAAGACGCCACAAGAATAAGAAGAAAGGTATAATTTAAGTAACTTTTTTAAACTACTTCTAAAAATAGACATTATGCTTACAGAACAACAAAAAGAACGCTTGTATAAACAACAATACAGATTAGTTGGAAATCACTCCGCTGTAAAAGTTTGTTTCTGGACAAAAGAATGTGTCAGAGAAAAGAATAAAGTTTGCTACAAAGAACATTTCTATGACATCCATTGTGGCAATTGTTTAGAAATGTCTCCTGCCATTACTTGTAACCAAAGATGTTTACATTGCTGGCGAGACACTTCTGTCTTTTCAAAAGATTGGCAAGGAGAAGCAGATGACCCAAAAGAAATTATTCAAGGTTGTATTGAAGCCAGAAAAAAATTAATGATTGGTTTCAAAGGAAATGAGAATGTTGACTTAGTTAAATTTGAAAATTATTTAATACCTGATCACGCTGCAATTAGTTTAACCGGCGAACCTTGCTTGTATCCAAAACTTCATTTATTAATTGATTCGTTCTTTGATGATTTTAATTTCCGCACAGTTTTCTTGGTTACCAATGGAACTATGCCAGAGATGTTAAAGAAGTTTGGAACTGAAAGCAAACACTTCCCTACAAATCTTTACATGTCTTTAGAAGCATTTGATTTAGATTCATATCAAAAGTTCAATAACCCTGTAGATCCAGAAACCTGGAATAACATCCAAGAAAGTATGAAATATCTTTCCACCATCAAAGACAACACTAAAACAATTCTGCGAATTACTGCTGTTAAAAAATTCAATATGGAGAAAGCAAAAGAGTTTGTAAAATTTATTGAATTAATGCAACCAACCCATATTGAAGTTAAGGGATATGGCTTCTTGGGATATTCAAGAAAGAGAATGCAAGAAGAGAACGTTCCCGAATGGAATGAAGTAATTGACTTCTCAAAAGAGTTAGCAAAATTAACCAATTATAAAATCACAGAAAAACATGAACCAAGTACCGTTGTACAATTAACAAAACATTAAAATAACCAGTCCCTTTTCTAACTAAAATGGCTTATAAACCAGAAGATAGACACGCCTTGTACTTTGAAGCAATCCTTCAACTTAGAGATGTTGAGAAAGAAGTAATTGATTTCGTTGAAGATGAAATTGAAAGAGTTAAATTAACAGTAGCAAAAACTGTGCCATTCAAAAATGGAATTGATTATTATTTATCAAGTAATTCTTTAACTAGGGCTTTAGGAAAAAGATTAAAAGAACGTTTTGGTGGAGACACAAAAGTAACCTCAAGTTTATGGGGCGTAAAAAAAGATCGAGAAGTTTATCGAGTAACTGTTTTATTTCGAGGAGTTCCTTTCAAAAAAAATGATATAGTAATCTATGAAGGAGACGAATATAAAATAATTTCTTTAAGAAAAGATATTTTTATACAAGAAGTTAAAACCGGAAAGAAAGCTCATGTAAGATACAATGATATGAACTGGATTAAGAAAAAAGAAGATTGATCACTTCATCCCTAAACTTCTTTTCAAGCGAGAAAGTTTCATTTCCATTGCTTCCTCTCCAACTTTTACAAAATCTTCTACTTGATTAAGATCTGCCCAACCTAACCCTTTAAAGGAAGGTATTACTTTAACATCTACTTTAGCTTGCCTCATTTTCTCTTTAGCTAAATTACTAATTAATACATCAAGAGTTTCGTTCATTACTTTTACTATTGGAAACATTTCTTTACCAGCAACCATTTTCAAAACTTTAGCTGGATAAAGTAATTTATCAAAAATCCAATGTAATACTTTCTGAATAAACTTTGGCCACCTTGTTGGGATTAAATAATTCTTTATGTTAAGCAATTCTTGAAATATAAACATCTCTTTTACACCTGCTAAAAAATTTTCTTCTTTTGCTACTGGCCCTTCAACTTTTTTCCTTCCGCTTGAAAACAAATCAACTGCAATCACTACATCTGCTCCCATCTCTTTAACTACTTCAAAAGGCGTAGGATCTATCACCCCACCATCAATATAATTACATTTTCCAATTTTTACAGGTGCAAATATTCCAGGTATAGAAATTGATGCCCTAATTGCTCTTGAAACACTTCCCTCAGAAAAAATAGCTTTTTCATGATGAGTCATATTGTAGGCAACTATGTTTAATGGAATACTCAAATCAGAAAACTTTTTATTATTAACAAGACGTTTAATTTTATTCTCAACCAAATCTCCTTCAATAAAACCGGCTTTTGGAATTTTAAAATCAATAATTTTCTTCCATTTAGTTGATTTAGCTATTTCTTCAATTTCTTTAGGAGTATGATCAGCGGAATATAATGCCCCAATTACTGCCCCCATTGAAGTTCCCGCAATATAATCTGGATAAATCTTATGTTTGTGTAAAACTTTTAGAACACCAATGTGAGATAAACCTCTCGCAGAACCGCCACCTAAAGCCAATCCTAACTTTTTCCCTCTTTTTATTTTTCTCTTTTTAATTTTAGTCTCCTCTTTTTTGTTAATTAATGTTTCCACCTATAAAATTGTTTTGGTTTTTGTTCTTTTCTAAAACATAAAACTTAATAAACTATCTTAATTCTCATTCATAACATGAAAAGAGTGGTAATATGTACATTGATATTAGTTATTCTAATAACTCTAGCTTCAACCACAGTTCTAGCAGTAAACACAGCCCCTTACCACATGAAACTTCTTGCAGTGCAAGAAAATGGTGAAACTTATACCGGTAGTGATGCAGATTTATTCTTAGAATTAAAAGCAGGTTCTGGTAGAGTTTTCTTAGACACATTCCCATTAACAAAAATGGACACCCAAATAAGTACCAGATTCGCTAAAGAAATCGCCTGTAAACATTTCAAACTAGATTGTAACAACTATGATTTCATTTTTACAATTAAAGCCAGATCAAACATTATTGGTGGACCAAGTGCAGGAGCAGCAATAGCCGCTTTAACCACCATTGCTATTCTAGATTTAGATTATAATAAAGACATTACTATTACCGGAACAATCAATTCTGGCGGAATTATTGGACCAGTGGGAGGAGTCAAAGAAAAGTTGGAAGCGGCAGCAAATGTCAATCTTAAAAAAGTTCTTATTGCTAAAGGAACCAGTCAACAAGAAACATTTGATAAAGAGCTTAACCAAACAAAAAAAATTAACTTAATTGAATTTGGAAAAAAAGATTTAAAATTAGATGTTGAAGAAGTAATTGATTTGGATACCGTTTTATTCCATCTTACTGGCATAAACCTCAACAACAATAAAGTTAAAGTTAGTGAAGATACAGAATATAAAGAGATCATGCTTTCATTACAAAATATTCTTTGTGGTAGAACAGAAAAAATTGAAGAAGAGATTTCCCAAGACAATGTTATTTTTAACCAAAACTTGTCTAAAGAGATTCATTCCAGAAAAGAGAAAGCAATCAATGCTTCAAATAAAGGAGATTACTATTCCGCTGCCAGTTTCTGTTTTGGCAATAATATTTTTATCAAAAATAATTATTATCAAGAAAAAATTCTTACTAAAGCAAAATTGATTAATCTTTTTAATATTCTAGAAAAAAAAACTAATTCTTTAGAAAAGAAATTAGGAGAACAAGAAATCAAAACTATCTCTGATTTGCAAACTTTAATGGTTGTTAAAGAAAGGTTAAGTGATGTCAAAGATCAAATCAAAAAGTTTGATGCAGAACGAGGTCAATTAGTTTTAGCTGATATGTATTATCTGCTAGCTTATGGCGAAGAAAGATATTTTTCAGCTTTATCATGGATGCAATTTTTTTCAATGGAAGGAAAAAAGTTTAAAGTTGATAAAGACACATTAAGAGATTCCTGCCTGCAAAAAATTTCAGAAGCAGAAGAACGCCATCAATACGCCAGTTTGTTTATTGGCCAATTTAATGTTCTTAATATCATTGATAAAATTGAATCTGCAAAAGAAGCCCAAATTAAAGGAGAATTCGAATTATGTTTAATCAAAGCCGCCCAAGCAAAAGCAGAAGCTAATGCTATTCTTAGTTCAATGGGTTTAAGTGATGATAATATTGATGAATTTATTGAAAGTAAAATTACTGCAGTAGAAAAAGTTATTTCTGATAATTCTGCAGAAGGAATATTTCCAATTCTGGGTTACTCATATTACCAATATGCCAATACTCTGAAAAAATCAGAAAAATATATGGTGATGATTTACTTAGAGTATGCATTAGAAATGAGTGAGTTAAGTATCTATTTTCCAGCTGAAGATGAACTTCTGAGAAAAGCAAATGGTACATTTCAATTGAAAAGAGACTATCTTTTAATTTTAGTAGGTTTCTTAATTGGAGTATTGGTAACGATGATTATTTTTATCATTGAAAGAGGCTGGTTTAGAAGAATGCCGAAATTGAATTTTATTAGGAAAAAATAGTAATAAATTCATTTCATACACAAAGCTCCCTCTTTAATCCAGGAATAAGCCACAGTTCCATCTTGAAAAACAACTAATTGTCTAACAAAATCTTTTCTAGGATTATGTTTAGTAACGTAATCAGTAATTCTTAAAATGTTTCCTTTATAATCAAAAACACCTCCACCCCAAGCATGACCATGACACATCTTTGCATTTCGATGTAACCACATTTTGATTCCCAATAAACCAAGTCGGGAAGGAGTATCTTCAGTTCTAGTTCCATCGGGATTACCAACTGGCCAAGATGTGATATTATCAATTCTTTTATCAATAAGACCTTTTACTGCGGCTTCATAAGTTTTAGAATCATCAACCCCATTTTTTCTAAGTAATAATGTTGCTCTTACACCCAAACCATGTTTTTCAATATTATCAACTATTTTTTCCAAAGCAGGATAGCTTTCAACTCCATAAATGGCAGCCTGTTCTTTCTCATCTACTGCATGAACTGACACCGCAATATTATTTAATCCTAACTCTTTCCAAGTATCTAAATATTTATTACAAAAAATTGAATCACCAAAAAGAATTCCATTAGTAAAAAGATTTACATTAGGAAAATATGCACCTTGCTGTTCACATTTTTGGTATATTTCTAAAGCTTTTGTTAAAGCATCAGGATCACAAGTAGGCTCTCCACTAGAAGTTAGAGATAAAGACCATCCACCATAACGAGCAGATAATTTTATTGCTGCTTCAAAGTTTTTATTATAAAGTTCACTTTCTCTTGCTTCTGGTCTTAAGTACTCTCCAGCACAGAAATCACATTTTGCATTACAAGCACCATTTCCAACCAAAGCAGAAACACTATAAATTTTCTCAATACAAACCATCCTAGAGATAGTTCCACTATAAAGTTTAAAAGTATTATTGTTATTGAGTATGAAGATTATACATTAAGAAACAAAGTAAGAATAAACCCCTGGCAAACCTCCGGAGAGGTTTGCTCGGGGAAAAAGAGGTGATAGATGTTTACTACTTGAGAATAGGCATTCATATTTAAAGGTTTCGGTTATTTTAGTATTTTCGAGTAGTGAATAAGTAATTTGTTTTCCATAAGACTTAAAAAGCAAAATGGTGCAAAAATCAACCCTAGTCAAAGTTAAAGAAGCAAAAACTTTAATAAACTAATACTACTTTCTATATTTTAAACAAAATTACAAGAGGTACATAAAATGAAGAAGATAATTTTTGGATTAATATTTTTACTGCTAATCAACTCTGTTTTTGCTACAGAAATGGATTTAGATGCTTTAAACAAAGAACTAGTTGGAAAAACTATTCCAGCACCATTAGATAAACTATTTGGCGATGAACAAGTTAATATCCACTTTAATTTAGAAAATGGAGAAAAACTAACTTTAGGATTAACAACAAAAGATGGTAAATTCAACACTTTAACAGTAGGAGAATTAAAAGAAGCTTCATTAAATGTTTACTCTTCTGAAAGTACTGTAAAAAGAATTGAATCTGCAAAAGACCCTAGTAAAGCATTAAAAGAAGCATTTCAGAAAAAAGAAATCACTTACAAAGCAGTTGGATTTTTTAATAAAATTAAATTTTCTGTCCTCTCTATGATTATTAAAGTGAGTGGTGGTTTTTCTGAAGAAGAACAACAAGAAGTTGCTCAGACTGAGAAAACTCAAGAAAAAGAAGAAACTGAAACTGATGATGATCAAGAAACAGAAGAAACTGAAACAGATGAAGATGAAACTGAAAATACTAAAGCTGAATTAGAAGCTGATGAAGAAGATGATGAAGAAGTTGTCGAAGAACCAACTGGTCCAAAAACCCACATTGTAAAATTAATTAATGGTGGTTTTGAAATGGATTCTATTACAATTAAAGTTGGAGACACAGTAGAATGGCATAATGAACATACTACTGGCGCAAAAAAAGCAATGGTTGTTGGCGCACAAAAATGTGCTAAAATTAAAAGTGGATTTTACATGCCAGGAGAACTTTATAGTTGGACTTTTGATGAAGCTGAAACGTGTGTAATCGTTGATGCTATATACGCAACACAAACTATGAAAATTATAATTGAGTAATAAATAATATGTCTGCTTTGCCAAATGAGGCACATTTTAGAGCGTAGCGAACAAAATCTAAGGTGCCGTGCAAGCTGACATATTACATATTATTAAGAAATCATAAAAAAGAGGAGATAGATGTTGAAAATCGGATTATTTGAGTTAGAACCCTGGGAAGAAAAAGTAATTAAAACAGCTTTCCCTAAAGATAAACTCTTCTTTTCTAAAAAGAAATTAACTTTGCAATCTGCTAAGAAACATCACAACCTAGAAGCAATGGCTGTGTTTGTTCATTCTGAAATCAATAAAGAGATTCTTAAAAAATTACCAAAATTAAAATACATCACCACTATGAGCACAGGTTTTGATCATATTGATGTGGCAGCATGTAAAGAAAGAAAAGTTTCTGTTTCTAACGTTCCAGTATACGGAGAAAATACTGTGGCTGAACATGCTTTCGCATTAATCCTCGCTTTGAGCAGAAAAATTGTTGATTGTGTTGAAAGAACAAAAAGGGGAAGTTTTGAATTAAAGGGTTTAAGAGGATTCGATTTAAAAAATAAAACTATCGGGATTATTGGAGGTGGTAATATTGGCCAACATGTTATCCGGATGGCTAAAGGTTTCGAAATGAAAGTTTTAGTTTTTGATCTGAACAAAGATAAGAATCTAGCAAAAAAAATGGGTTTCCAATATACAAGCATGGATAAACTACTCAAAGAATCTGACGTTGTATCTTTACATGTTCCTTACAATAAACACACCCATCATTTAATCAATAAAAATAAATTATCTTTAATGAAAAAAAATGCAATTCTAATTAACACTTCTCGTGGTGGAATAATTGATACAGATGCTTTAGTAACTGCTTTAAAAAGAAAGAAAATTGCTGGGGCAGGATTAGATGTCTTAGAAGAAGAATGTGAAATGATTGAAGACATCCAATTATTAAAAAAAGAATTTGTCAAGAAATGTGATTTAAAAATAATTGTTGAAAACCACATTCTATTAGATATGCCCAATGTAATCATCACACCACACAACGCTTTCAATACTAATGAAGCTTTAATGCGAATTTTAGAAACCACTGTTAAAAATATTAGGGGATATAAAAGTGGAAGAAAAATTAATTTAGTTAAGTGATATCATTATTGACAATAACTTTCTTGAATTATTCCTCTCTTTAAATTATTTATTTTCTTCTCTAAATCTAAACCCTCTTTTGGTTTTAAGTTAGCAGGGATTGCATTAAGATTTTCTAAAGCCTCTTCTAACTGTTGATTAACCAACAAATCATTCTTCATCGTACAATCAAACTCAGCCCAAGAATAAAGATCTTCTGCACAATTATAAAGTTCTGCCGGAGAAAGAATTTGACTTTCTTCCGGAGATTGAGTTAAGTTTCCTAAACAAACTCTTAACGGACCAAGCATTGGATGAGTTAAATCTTTGTAATCTTGTTTATAATGAGCGCAACTAGTTACAAATACCGCTGTTAACAAAGAAACGTAAGTTCTGAGTCCCATTTCAATTAAGAAGAAAAAGAAGTTAATAAATTTTATCCAACTGAATAATAGAAACCCACAAATAATATATAATCCAAAATTATCAAACATTTTATGATTAAAAAATTATCTTTAATTTTCGGCAGTAAAACCAAAGCAGAAGAAATGGTTTATTTGGTAAGTGATGCCAAATATGTTGTTAGACAAGGCTTCTATTTAGAAGAATTACCTAAAATAGAAAAGTTTTGTAAAGATAATAAGATCCATTTTGTAAAATCAAGATTTAGAGTTCTTCTTGCTGATGAAAATTCTTATTCCAACAAAGGAGTCAGAATCCCTGAATCAGACAAACGTCCAGGAATGTATTTTTGCTACTTTTCAAAAGATGAACAGAAAGCTTGGTTAGCATCGTATTATGAACTGATGAATAACGATAAAGACCTAGGACTATTGTTGGGCTATCCAAAATGTTGTGTGGATTTCTTCTGTAAAAGATTCAGCCCAAACAACCCTAACTTGCAACTAGATTCAACAAATATGTTTACCAATCTAACTAAAAGAAATGAAGATGCAGTTCTGATCTCCCATTTCCCTTGTAGTTCTGAATGTGAAGAAAGTATCTTTATGGGTAGAAAACATCTTGATATTATCAAAAGTGTTGACAAAGATCGAACTGAAGAATTAATCAATAATTTAAAGAGAAACTAATTAATAAAAAATTAATTTAAAGAAAAACTAGTTAAATCTAACTTGACTGAATCTTACGCTTACGTTTGGCCTTTTTCATCTTCTTTCGTTGCCACTTCCAACGCATTTGACCTTTCTTTTTCCAACGTCTTGAACTTCTTTTCATCTTTTGAGTTAGGATAAGAAGGGATTTATAAAGGTTTCTGTTAAGTTTGAACCAGTTACTTTTATAAACCAAAAAACATTCCTTAAACTAAAAGAGGTTGATAGACAATGATTATAACTAGTTTGGGAAATTCTAAAGATATTGCTAAGAAGTTGGCCAAAAAACTAAAATGCAAATATTCAGAAACTACTGTTTCTTCCTTCCCTGACGGCGATTTATACTTAAAATTTAATACTAATCTGAAAAAGAAAAAGTTAGTAATTGTGCAATCATTTCAACCCCATTCTGATATGTCTCTTTTCGATATTATTTTCGCTGCTAATACCGCTAAAGAATTAGGAGCAAAGAAAGTTATTCTAGTTGCCCCCTATTTAGCTTATATGCGACAAGATAAAAGATTCAATACTGGAGAATGCATCTCCAGTAGAATTATGGCTAAACTGCTAAATGAATCCGTTGACAAACTGATCACTATTGATCCCCATATTCACAGATATAAATCTTTGAAAGATATTTTTACCATCCCTACAAAAATGTTAACTGCCAATCTTTTAATTGCAGATTACATTCAAAAAAAATTCAAGAATGAAATTATAATTGGCCCAGATGGAGAATCTTATCAATGGGCAGAATGTATTGCTAAACATATCCATGTCGATGCCACCGTTCTTAAAAAAACAAGATTCTCTTCAAGACACGTTCATGTTAAAATGATTAATCCCATTCCTATTAAAGACAAAAATGTAATTATTGTTGATGACATTATTTCTACTGGCCATACTATCGCGGAAGCTGCTAAACAAGCCCGAAAAATGGGTGCAAAATCTGTTTCTGCGATTGGAGTGCATGGTTTATTTGTTGAGAATGGGATGGAGAAATTGAAGAAAGCTGGCGTGAATAAGATCATTACTACTAATTGTATTGAACACCCTACAAATAAGATTGATATTACTCCTTTGTTGTTAGCAGAGTTAAAAAAGGAAAAGAAATAGTCTAGTTCCTATAATTTTATAAAAAAATACAATTCTAATAGAAATTAATGGCTAAAAAGATTAATGCAGAGATATTAACAGTAATGTTTATAGATATAGTTAGTTATACCAAAACGACAACTGATTTGGATCGAGAAAACTTTAACAAATTACATGATGTTTTTGACAATCTCTGCCTTTCAACATTTGCTGAACATTCCGGTAAAGTAATCAAAAAAATAGGTGATGCTTTCTTAGTTACATTTAAATCAGCAACTACTGCTGTTCTTTGCGGTAAAAAATTACAAGAAGAGTTCTGGACATACAATAAAGGAAGAAAATTAAAAGACCCGTTAAAAATAAGAGTAGCAATTCATACAGGAGAAGTTTTGCATCGAAACGGAGATATCTATGGAGATACTGTTAATACTACCTCTAGAATTGAAAGTATTACTAAACCTGGCGATGTTGTTTTTAGCGAACCGGTTTATACAGCAATGAATAAAAATGAATTCTCTTATCTTCATTTAGGATTAAAGAAATTTAAAGGTTTGAAAAGACCGTTAAGAATTTTTAGGGTTCTAACAAAAAAAGATGAAGTTCTAAGAAGAAAAAAGAAAATCAAAAAATTCTGGAAGAAAATTAAAGGAGTAATCTTTTTGTTAGTTCTATTATTAGCGATATATTTTGCGTATAAGTATTATTCAGGACTTTATTTCTAAAGAACAAAATATAAAATTACCGGCAAGATCAAACAGCCCATCAAATGATTCTTTCCAATGCCCCATGAAGAAGCAAGTATTCCAATCGCGGTTGCTGTAATCAATATTGTCAAACCAATAAAACCATCAAAGAAGAATGTCAATAAAGTAATAAAACCAATAATGCTCCAGACAATATAGTTGTAATTAATTCTTACAATATATTTAGAAAATACTTTAGATAAATTTATGGCTAAAATTGCTGCAATCCCACCAACAACTAAAGCCACTCCTAAAAATAAAAACACTTCTTGTAAAGCAATCTCTCCAAGCAATTTATTCACAGTAAGAATCGCTCCATTTCTCGCTTTGTGAAGAATGTATGCAGTCCCAATCGAAATCAAAAAGTTTGCGGTATTAATCCCCCCCACTAAAGCCAGAAAACCCTCATCCCCAATATCACCAACAATATTTGTAGCTACAATCGCTGCTTGCGAAGATCCAAATCCTGGCAAAAAAGCAGCAATAAATCCTACACCAGAAGCCGCAGTTACTGCTTTAACGGTATTCTTCTTAGAAATTGTTAATGGTTTAGATAAATCCTGTTCAGGAATCTTAGAATTCTGTAATAAACTCATTAATAAAATCGAGAAACCAAACAATCCAGACAGTAACGGAAACAATGGTTGTTTCAAATGATGAATACTAAAAACAATCAATCCTAAACAACCAGCCATCAAAAATAAAATTAAACTTTTTAATCTCTTTCCTTTTTCTTTCCCAATCATAAAAATCATAATTAACGCTAAAAAATAACCAATACCCCATTTTACTAATGGATAAATTGTTTCCATGCTTTTGATAAAAATTGGAAATAATAATATTCCTAACAATAAACATCCTAAAGAACCAATTACAGTGTAAACAATGGCATTATGTCCTTCTCCCCTGTGTAACAATCGATGTCCAGGAAGAACGTTCAAAGCCTGTGCTTCATCTGGCGCACCAAGATAAATACTAGGGAGAGAATCTAAGAACGTATGTGTTAACGCTAAACTAATGATATAAACTCCTACTACAACCGGTGAAGTTATCGCCAACAATATCGGAGAAAGTGATAAAACAATTAGAGAAATTAAGTTTACATGAATCCCTGGAATCAAGCCAGTAACAACTCCTGACAAAATCCCAATGATCATCGCCAGAATGGTTTCTAGAAACATAAGTGTCTGAGAAGTAAAATAGTTTATATTGATTTATATCATGCTTTAAAGCCAATATAATATATCCATGCCAACCTACAAACAACAATCTTTATATACCCCATTTATTTTACTATTATAAGAGATGATAGATATTGGTGGAGACATATTCTTGCAACTAGGTGTAGTTACAATAATCGCTGCTCTATTTGCGTTCCTTTTCAGATTAATCAAACAACCCCAAATTCTTGCTTATGTTATTGTTGGAGTTCTTATTACTCCGGTTTTACAATTAGTTACCGATCTTACTATCATTGAATCTATGTCAACAATTGGAATTGCTTTCTTATTATTCATTGTCGGAATGGAAATGGATTTAAGAAAATTAAAAAGTGTTGCCTTAGTTTCTAGTTTAGGTGGAGCAATCCAAATTATCATTATTTTCATTTTCGGTTATTTGATTTCTATTGCCCTCGGCTTCTTAAGTTTAGAAGCAGCTTATATTGGTTTAATCATCGCTTTTTCTTCAACAATGATTGTGATGAAATTACTTTCAGATAAGAGAGAGTTAAACACTTTACACGGCAGAATTGTTGTTGGTATTTTATTGTTACAAGACATTATTGCCATCTTTGCTTTATCTATCTTAACTACAATTAATGATGTGTCTTTAGTTCTTGTGGGTACAGCAGTATTAAAATTCTTATCACTCTTTGCCCTTGCTTTTCTTGCCGGAAAATTTGTTTTCCCTTATGTATTTAAGTTTGCTGCTAGAAATCAAGAATTATTATTAATCAGTTCTTTAGCAGTTTGTTTTACTTTCTCTTTAGCATTTCATTATCTGGGATTTTCTATTGCCATTGGGGCTTTTGTTGCTGGAATCGCTTTAGGTAACGTTGATTATAGTTATGAAATTATCGGAAAAATAAAAACTTTGAGGGACTTTTTCTCTTTGCTATTTTTTGTTTCTTTAGGGATGACTTTATCTGTAGGAGTAATTACCCAAATGTGGCTAGAACTTATTGTTCTAACTTTAACCGTAATTATTCTCAAACCATTTATGATTATGTTAATTTGTTCATTATTCAAATACACAAAAAAACCATCATTCTTATCCTCGTTAGCTTTGGCACAAGTAGGAGAATTCTCATTGATCTTAGCCGCAGAAGGATTAATCTTAGGACACATTTCTCAAGAATTATTTTCATTAACAGTAATAATTACTTTATTTTCCATCACTTTAACCTCTTATCTAATCAAATACGATCATTTGATTTACAAAATAATGGAAAAACCTTTGAAAATGTTTGACATTTTCACAACAGAAGGTTTAGAATATTTACCTAGTGAAGTTAAACCAAAAATCATTCTTTGTGGCCATAATAGAATTGGTTACAGTATTTTACAAAAAATGAAAAAAGTTAAGAAAAAGGTTCTTGTCGTTGATTACAATCCCGAAATTATCACTATGATGGTTAAAGAAGGGTATCATTGTGTTTATGGAAATGTTACTGATGAAGAAATCATCCATAAAATGAATTTACGACATATAAAAATTCTTATTTCCACAGTTCCAGAGGTACAAGATAATTTATTATTAATCAGAAAAACTCGTGCTGTTAATTCTAAAGCAAAAATATTTGTCACTGCTAATGAAATTGATGAAGCTTTAAGATTGTATAAAGCTGGTGCAGACTATGTTATCCTACCCCATTTCTTAGGTGGAGAACATGTTGGTGATATTATTAGTAAACACAGAAAAAGAAAAATTGATTTGAAAGAACATAAAACAGACCATATCAGACACTTAGAACAAAGAAAAGATATTGGCCACGAACATCCTAAACAAAGTTAATTTGTTATATAAGTTATTTCTCTAATTACAAAATACAATCACAAATTAATAAACTAAATTAAAAAATAAGAAAAAAACAAATAAAAATCTAAAGACTTGCTTTAGCTTTCTCCATTAAAGGCAAAACAGCTTCTACTTCTTCTTTAGTCATTCTACCTAACTTTGTAAAAGAAAACTCTCCAGCAGCGTTTTTATTCTCTCTAGTAACCTGTAATTTAGGTGTACCTTCGTTGTAAGCAAAAACGGCAACAGTAACTCTACTTCTTTCAAATTCTGCTGATTCTGAAAATAATTCTTTATCTAAACTTTTATCAAATCCTGGCATTTTTATTTCCCCCTATATTAAAGTATATAATCACCACTAATATTTATTATATTATAAACTTATTATATTAAAAACTTTTCGGCTAATTTTAAGATTTCTTATATAATCTCGAAAGAAATCCATTACCAGCATCTGGTGTAGGTTTCCCTAATTCAATTTTTAATCTACAAATTGGCCTATTAATTCCTTCGTCATCAGGAACATAATTATTACCAGAAGCACAATGACAATCATACTCGAACTCTTTAGGACAATAAGGATGTTTTCCACTTAATTTAGAAAACTTTGCTTTTCCTTTCATACAATCATCAATAGTCTTTACCATAACCAACAAAAATCAAATTCTATTTAAAAATCTTATGAAAAAACATATAGAATATATGTCTAAACATCTAAATTAACAACGTCTTGAGCATGTTTCTCAATAAACGCTCTTCTTGGCTCTACTTCGTCACCCATTAAAACAGTAAACATCAAATCTGCAGCAACTGCGTCTTCTATGTTAATTTGTTTCAGTACTCTTACTGTTGGATCCATAGTAGTGTCCCATAACTGTTTAGGGTTCATTTCTCCTAACCCTTTGTAACGTTGAACACCCACATTTTCACCCATCTCCACAGAGATTTTATTTTTCTCTGGTTCACTATAAACATAAACTACTTGTTTACCTCTCTGCAAACGATATAAAGGAGGCATAGCAACAAAAATATGACCATTTTCAATCAATGGTTTCATATGCCGATAAAAAAATGTTAATAATAAAGTCATGATGTGTGAACCATCAACATCTGCATCAGTCATAATAATTACTTTGTTGTATCTTAATTTCTCAAGATTGAATTCATCCCCAACACCAGTTCCAAGAGCGGTGATCATGGCAATAATTTCTTTATTTTCCATAATTTTGTGTAACCTCGCTTTTTCTACATTGATAATTTTTCCACGTAATGGTAAAATAGCTTGAAATTCTCGATTCCGACCTTGCTTAGCTGAACCACCTGCAGAATCTCCCTCAACAATATATACTTCACACTTTTCAGGATCTTTGTTAGAACAATCAGCTAATTTTCCGGGCAAACCAGCACCATCTAAAGCACCTTTTCTTCGAGTTAACTCTTTAGCTTTCCTAGCCGCCTCTCTTGCCCGAGCAGCATCTAAACTTTTTTCAATAATAGTTCTTACTGCTTGTGGATGTTCACCAAAATAAATATTCAATTCATCACTAACAATAGAACTTACAATCCCAAAAACTTCACTATTACCTAACTTAGTTTTTGTTTGTCCCTCAAATTGTGGTTCCATTACTTTAACAGAAATTACTGCAGTTAAACCTTCTTTAACATCTTCACCAGTAAGTTTTGTATCTGCTTTAGTTTTCATTTCTTTCAAAGAATTATTAAGAACCCTTGTTAATGCAGCTTTAAATCCAGAAAGATGTGTCCCACCTTCAATAGTATTAATATTATTTACAAAAGAAAAAATATTTTCTTGATAACTTGAATTGTAACGTAAAGAAATTTCCACATGGACATCATTCTTTTCTTTTTCAAAATAAATAACTTCATGTAAAGGATTTTTATTCTGATCAACATAACTAACAAACTCTTTTATCCCACCTTCATATTTGAAAAGGTCTTGTTTATCTTTTTCACGTTCATCAATTAAAGTAATACTAATTCCTTTATTCAAAAAAGCTAATTCTCTTAATCTTTTAGCTAAAATCTCATAATGAAATGTTGGTTCAGGAAATATTTCTGAATCAGGTAAAAAGTGAACCATTGTTCCTCGTTCATTAGTATCACCAATAACTTTCAGTTCTCCTAAAGGTTTACCACGAGAATATTTCTGATAATGAATTTTTCCTTCTCTTTTAACTTGTACTTCTAATTCAATGGAAAGTGCGTTTACTACTGATAACCCTACACCATGTAATCCACCTGAAACTTTGTAAGTGGATTTATCAAATTTTCCGCCAGCATGAAGTTTAGTTAATGCTACTTGTACTGCTGGAACTTTAAACTGTGGATGTTCTGCTACTGGAATTCCTCTTCCATTATCCATTACAGTTACTGAATTACCATTATGAATTATAATGGTTATATTATCACAATGACCAGCAAGAGCTTCATCAATAGAATTGTCTACAATCTCATAAACTAAATGATGTAATCCTCTTACAGAAGTATCTCCTATATACATCCCCGGACGTTTTCTAACCGCTTCTAAACCTTCTAATACTTGAATCTGAGCAGCCCCATAATCTGATTTAGGTGCATCTTCTACAGAAGGTTGTTCCCCAGGAGCTTTCTCTTCAGAAGCTTGTTCCTCGGAAACTTCAGCCTCAGTAGCTTGTTCTTCGTTTACTGGTTCATTAACTTGTTCCTCAGTAGCTTGTTCTACAGATTCATTCTGTTCTTCTTCTTGAAGAGGTTTTTCCTCTAGATTTTCAGGCTGATTTTCTTCCATTTTTACGTTAAAATATAAGCTTTCCTAACACCAATTTGTAGACGATAAAACTATAGAATTTAGAGGACTCACAGGTTTATAAAGGTTTCTGTTAAGAAACAGAAAATTAAGTCAACACTTAATTTTTGTTCAGAAAATTTTTAATTTTCTTGAACCCAAAAAATCATTT
>JABJOX010000027.1 GCA_018664115.1 Candidatus Woesearchaeota archaeon | reverse complement strand
TTTACCATTAATCTTAATCCGTTCATTAAAATTAACTAAATGAGGACTGGTGTATAATCCCACTTTGTAACCAGCTTCTTGTAAAATCTGAGCAAGAAATGCAGAAGTACTACCTTTACCATTCGTTCCCGCAATATGAATAGACTTAAACTTCTTCTGCGGATGGTCTAAAACAGAAACTAACTTTTCCATCTCTTCTAAGCGTAATTTACTACCAAACTTCT
Source organism: Candidatus Woesearchaeota archaeon (assembly GCA_018664115.1). Lineage (GTDB taxonomy): Archaea > Nanobdellota > Nanobdellia > Woesearchaeales > GW2011-AR9 > JABJOX01. The sequence goes on along the minus strand of JABJOX010000027.1, from coordinate 24,873 downwards.
TTAATCCGTACAGATAATCTAAAACTTCTTGCATGAAAATCTTGGGAACCATAATCTTTTTAAATATTTGGTATCTAAGACTAATTGGGTGGTTTGAGATGAAAGCTTATCTTGATATTATTAAAAAAATTTTAGAAAAAGGAGAACTAAAACATAGTCGAACTGAAGTAGGCACTTTAGCAATTGCCGGAGCAATGTTTGAACATGATATGGCAGAAGGTTTTCCCTTATTAACAACAAAAAAAGTTCCGCTTAGATTAGTTGCTTCTGAATTAGAGTTTTTTATTAAAGGGATTACTGATAAACAATGGTTGATTGAAAGAAATAATTATATCTGGAGTGAATGGTGTTCTCCAAAAATTGTTCCCTATGGCCATGATCAAGAAACTAAAACCAAAATGATGGAAGAAAGAGAATTAGGTCCAATCTATGGTTGGCAATGGCGTAATTTTGGCGCTAAATATATTTCTCATGATCAACAACCGGAAGGAAACGGAATTGACCAATTCAAAAATTTAATTACAAAACTTAAACAAAATCCTATGGACCGAAGAATGATTGTTTCTGCCTGGAATCCTTTAGATATTCCCAATATGGCTCTTCCCCCTTGCCATTATGGTTTTCAAGTTACTGTCATTAATAGTAAACTTAATCTATTATGGAATCAGAGATCTGTTGATTCTGCTTTAGGACTACCATTCAACATTGCCAGTTACGCATTATTATTGCATCTGCTTGCCAAAGAATCTGGACTAAAAGAAGGTAAACTGATTGGTTTTTTAGGAGATACCCACATTTACGAAAATCATGTAGAAGGTCTAAAAGAACAACTGACTAGAGAACCAAAACAACTTCCGAAAATTAAAACAGAAAATTTTACTTCCATCTTTGATTGGAAATATACAGATACAATTATTGAAGATTATGAAGCTCATCCCAGAATCAAATTTGAAATTGCGGTGTGAAATCATAAAAAATGATTAAAAACAATAAATAAAAATTTAATAAATAAAATGATAAATATAATTGTGGGCATGACTAAAAATAGAGTTATTGGTAAAGATAATTCTTTGCCTTGGCATCTTCCTGAAGATTTGAAAAACTTTAAAGCATTAACAGAAAACAATATAGTTATCATGGGCAGAAAAACGTGGGATAGCATTCCTGAAAAATTTAGACCTCTGCCTAACAGAAATAATATTATCATTAGTAAAAATATGCTTCCCATTGATAATGTTGATGTTTGTAAATCTATAGAAGAAGCTTTAGAAAAAGCAAAATCCTATCAAAAAGAAATATTTATTATTGGCGGTTCTTCTATTTATGAACAATTCTTACCTATAACAGATAAAATGTACATCTCTTATCTCAAAAACGATTATGCAGGAGACACTTACTTTCCTAACTTTAATAAAGAAAATTGGGAAATAATTGAAAGAAAAGATTTTACTGAATTTGAATTTGTAATTTTCCAAAGAAAATGATAAAAGATCAAGAAGTTGCCAATATTATTAGAAAAGAAGAAAATAAACAACAGTTTAAACTATCAATGATCCCTTCTGAAAACTTTTTTTCTGCAGACGTAAGAAAAGCAGTTGGTTCTGTGTTCATGCATAAGTATGCCGAAGGCAACGTTGGTAAAAGATATTATGAAGGTAATCAATTTGTTGACAAATTAGAATTATTAACTATAGAAAGAGCAAAAAAAGTTTTCTCTCTTCCTGAAAATTGGAGTGTAAATGTACAAGCTTTAGCAGGAAGTAATGCCAATCTTGCAGTTTACTTAACTTTACTAAACATCGGCGATACCATTATGGGAATGTATTTGCCCGATGGCGGACATCTTTCGCATGGCTGGAGTTATGAACCTAAAGTAGAACAAAACCCTAACGAACTAACTTATATGGGAGGATCAAGAAAAGTAAACATATCTTCAAAAATTTTTAAAACTGTGCAATATAAAACTAATCCTAATACACAATTATTTAACTACGATGAAATTGAAAGAATTGCTTTAGAACATAAACCAAAATTAATTATTACAGGTGGAACTGCTTATCCCAGAGAAATTGATTATCAACGAATGAAACAAATTGCTGAAAAGGTTGGTGCTTATTATCTAGCAGATATTGCTCATGAAGCTGGTTTAATTGCCGCAGGCGTAAATAAATCTCCAGTTGGTATAGCAGATGTGGTTACTATGACCACTCATAAAACTTTACGTGCAGGTCGAGGTGCTTTAATTCTTGCTAACAAAGAAATGATTAAAAAAATTAATCGTAGTATTTTGCCAGGACTACAAGGCGGCCCATTCAATCATTCCATTGCCGGAATTTGTGTTGGCTTAGGAGAAACTTTAAATCCAGAATTTAAAGAATACGCTTCACAAACTGTAAAGAATGCCCAATTCCTTTGTTCAGAATTACAAAAATATAATTTTCAAATAGTTTCTGGTGGAACAGATAAACATTTAATTTTAATTGATCTTACTAATAAACCATTATTAGGAAAGAAATTTGCTCGAGCTTTAGATTACGCTGGTATTATTGCTAATATGAATACAATGCCACAAGAAAAACAATCACCAGCTAATCCTTCTGCTTTACGTTTAGGAACACCCTGGATTACAACAAGAGGAATGAAAGAATCTGAAATAACTTTGATTGCTGCTTGGATAAATCAAGTAATGGAAATTTGTTCGCAATGGAATGAATTAGAATTCGCTGATTTTGAAAATAAAGTTAAATCATCTCCAGAAATTGCAACAATTGCCAATCAAGTTCAAGAATTATGTATGAATTTCCCATTAGAAATTTAAAAATTAATTTAATATTAAAACTTCACTTATAACTATTTTTCAGAAATTCCTTAACCCTACCTTCTCCTCTTGGTTCTGCTGCCTCTCCCAATTCGTAATAAATTTTCTCAACAGTATCGCCCCAAGAGAAATCACCTTTTTCTTCTTTGATTTTGTTAACATTAATTTCTTTGGTGTGAACACCTTTCCGTAAATGATAATAAACACTTCTTTGCGTAACTTGTGGAAACACTTCGTTATAAATCTTAGAAATCTGATAACCATAACCTTTACCTAAATAGAATAAGATTTCAATAATATTCTGCCTAATTTGACTTTTTACTGGTCTACCTCTTACCATAAAATGTAAAAGTCACTCTAATTTATATTTGTTTTCCTTATTGAAAGAAAATAATAACATTTTCTCACAAAATTTATATACTTCTCTATCATCGAACAAGATTAACAAGTAACTTAATTGTAGCAAGTAAATAAAGTGAACATAAATGTCTAAACCAGTAATACCTAAAAGTAAACAAAAAGAAATTGCTAAAGAAAGAGTAAAAATACTTTTTCAACAAGCAAAAGAAGTTTTCTCTAAAGATAAAGCTCTTGCTAATCGTTATGTAACTCTCGCTAGAAAAATTGCTATGAAAGTTAAGATTAGAATTCCAATAGAATTGAAAAGAAAATTCTGTAAACATTGTTATAAATTCCTCATGCCCGGAAAAAACGCCAGAATCAGAACAAGAGATGGTAAAGTAATCATTTCTTGTTTCGAATGTAAGAAGTTTACTCGAATTCCTGTAAGTAAAAAGAAAAAAAAATAATTTATAGTATTCTCAAACGTAATTATCCCTTTCCGCATCCAACAATAACTTCTTCTCTGTCTTTGCCACTATATGTCTAATCTCATTAACAGCATCAGCATTAGCAGAAATCGAATCTATTCCTTGATGTACTAAAAATTCTGCCATCTCTGGCCGAGAACCAGCTTGACCACAAATAGAAGATTTCACGCCAAACTTATTACATACTTTGATTACCTTGGCCATTTCACCAAGAACAGCAGGATGCATCTCATCAAACAACTTAGCAATCCGAGAATTGTTCCGATCTATCCCCAAAGTTAATTGAGTAAGATCATTTGTTCCAAAAGAAACAAAAGAAATTCCTTCCTTACATAAATCTTCAATAATCCAACAAGAAGCAGGAGTTTCAATCATTACTCCAAAATCAACATCTTTACATGGTTCTAAACCAATCTCACGCATAATTTTCTTAGCTGCTTTAACTTCATCAACACGAATAACAAAAGGTAACATCACTCCTACATTATCCAATCCCTCATCATGTAATTCTTTAATTGCTTGAAACTCAGCTTTCAATATCCGCGGCTCGTCTAATAACCTTCTAATAGCATGCCAACCAATCATTGGATCTGTTTCATTTGGTTCTTTATCTGCACCTTGTAAACCTCTATATTCGTCAGAACGCATGTCAGAACAACGAACCCAAACTGGTTTATGCTGAAAAGCTTTAGCAATTTTTCCTATTCCTTCTTTCAATAAATTAACATAATCCCGATCTTTATCTTGCCGAATATATTCAGCAGGATGAACTTTTCCGTTAGCAATCATTATTTCTAAACGAACTAACCCCACTCCATCTGCTCCGGTGGCAGCGGCTTTCTCCGCTAAATCAGGTAAGTCTGCAATGATCTTAATGTCAGTGGCAGTAATAATCTCTTCTCCCCCTCCAGTTGACTGCACAGGAACCGCTTCTTTAATTTCCATTAATCCTTCATAAACAATTCCTCTTGTTGCATGAACGGTAATCTCTTGAGCATCTTCTAAAACTTTAGTCGCAATCTCTGTTCCTACAATGCAAGGAATACCCATCTCTCTACTTACAATCGCTGCATGACAAGTCATTCCTCCTTCGTCTGTAACAATTGCTCCTGCTTTTTGCATCGCTGGAACCATGTCAGGGGTAGTCATCTTAGTTACCATTACATCCCCTTTCTCAATCTTGCTTAATTCAGAAATATCTTTAATAATTTTTACTTTCCCTGCATAAATACCACGAGAAGCAGTTTCACCTTTAACTAAAATTTTTCCTGCTTCTTCTTCCGCAGAAGAATTTCCTGTTGATTTTTCTTCAACTTTTTCCTCTTTATGAAATGTGGTAACTGCTCTTGCTTGTACTATCAATACTTGATCTTTTTCAATTGCCCATTCAATGTCCATCGGTTTCTGATAATGTTCTTCAATCCTTCTTCCTAACCGGGCTAATTCTTTAATTTCTGAATCAGGAATAATTTGTCTTCCCTGTTCATTATCAGGAATATCTTGCTTTTCATTTTCTCCCTGTTCATTCCTAAACAAACCCCATTCCTGTTTCTTAACTTTCATTGACTTGATTTCTTTTGTATTTTTATCTACAATGTAAGTGTCCGGATTAACTGAACCAGAAACAATTGATTCCCCTAAACCATAAACCGCTTCAATCACAATTTCATCTTCTTGATTTGTACTTGGATTAATCGTAAACATGATTCCTGCTTTATCAGAATTAACCATCTTTTGCACAATCGCAGAAATTAAAACTTTATCATGATCAAACTTATTCTTAGTTCGATAATAAATCGCCCTCGCCGTAAATAATGATGCCCAACATGCCCTAACTGCAGTCATTACTTTAGCTTTTCCTTTAATATTAAGATAAGTAGCCTGTTGTCCCGCAAAACTAGCTTCTGGTAAATCTTCTGCAGTCGCACTACTTCTTACCGCTACAAAAACTTCTTTCGCTTCAATTAAATCGTGCGCTTCATTTTCTGCTCCTAACAATTCATAATTATCAATAATCTCTTCTTTCATCTCTTCAAGAATTTCTGTATCAATGATAATTTTCTGAACCTCTTTAGCTACTCTTTGTAATGTAGCTGTGTCATCAACGTTTAAATCTTTGAGTTTATCCTGAATCTTATCTTTTATTCCCGTTCTTTCAATAAACTCTTTGTAAGTCTGAGCAGTAACTGCAAAACCATTTGGAACCGGAAGTCCAGCATTAATCATCTCTGCTAAATTAGCACCTTTACCACCGGCAGTAGCAATAGAATCTTTATTTAAATCTTTAAACCAAGCAACATATGACATTTTATCTACCTCTTTATTAATAAGATATGGAATAGTCAATTGTATTTAAAATTTGTTATAATTACCTCCTATCAAAACAGAAACCATACTTGCTAACATACGATTTTAAATCTTCCATTTTAACTGAAGTGATTACATTAATATTATGCAAATCCCCTTGATTTATATCCGGAACAAAATATATATTTTTCTCACCTTTGACAGGATCACCACAAAGTTCTTTGCAAAAATCTAAAGACAAAACTTTTGGCAAATCAGCAAGTTCTTGATAAACATCAATTAACTGAAATGTCATAAAAGATTGAAACGCCTTTTCGTTACTTCGCATCATCTTTTTGTGTATTTCTTTATCCTCGGCAGGAATTTTCTCAAGATTTTTAGTAAGATTGGTGTGCATTTTTGTTGCTGGAAAAGTTTCATCATTAGTAATGTGCTTTTCATAAGCAGAACCAATAAGAGTTTGATAGTGTTCAACCTGTTTTGATATTTCTTCTCTTACTGCCTCATATGAACCTAGTTTTTCAGAGATTAAACTTAAATTAGCAAAAAGAGAAATTAACCCATAAGGAGAGATTCTCCATTCAGGATCATCATGAGTTTCGTTAACATAAATAGACCCAATAATATTTGAAGCATCTTGAACCACTGCTTGATTTAAATCCCAACCATTTTTAGAACAAGAATTTATTAAATTTTTTACAATGCTATAATTATGATTACCAACAAAAGGATTTCTTTCAACTAAATCTTTATATTTATCTCCTTCCTGGTTATAAGAATCTTTAACTAAAGACCCAAAATCTTCTTCTTTTTCTAAGAATGGTTTAACTGCTTCACTAGTTAAACTTCCACTAGTTTTACCATCACCTAAAGGCGCTCTTAAAATAAAACCAACCGTTCTTTCTTCCAAACTTAACTTAGACATAAACGTAAAAAATAACTGATGGTTTATTAAGATTATGGTAATATAAACTCTTTAATAACACCTGAAACAAAGAAAAAATATTATTTAAACATCCCGCCTTTGCCCCTAATTCGATTCCACAATCCACCATAATCATGTTTACCTCGAAGTTCTTTCAATGCTTTCTGTAACTGATTATAAGAAACCATGGCTTTTTCCCATTTAAACTTTAAGTTTGCATCTTCTTTAGCTGCACTTTTATTATGGTCAATATATCCTGCCAACTGACTTAATGCTTTTGTTAAATATTTCATTAAAGCATTAGGAGAATCAATAACAACATCCTTGTCAGGAAAATATTCTTGCAAATTATTTAAGAACTCTTTAATTATCTTAACATGTTCTAAACCTAACTTTTCTAATTCCGCAATAAATTTTTCTGAAACCATGATATAAATAAAAAAATAATTTAATATTTACTCTTCATCAAGATCTTCACCAAAATCATCAGTATCTTCAATGTTTTCATCATACATTGGTTTTTCGGGAACTCTTTCCAAAGATTCTTTACTTACAGTTTCAAATCTCTTTTGTCTAGGTGCCGGACGTTCTTTCTTATCTAATTGTTTAACAACTTCTGCAAAACCAACTTTCTCTAAAACTTTTGTAACTTTAACCATTACAAAATCTCCTTCTTTTGTATTAGCAACAAATAATACAAAACCTTTAACTCTCGCAATTCCGTCACCTTTACCACCAACAGAATCTATATTTACTTCATATTGTTCTCCTTCTTTAACAGGAGCTGTTCTTTCATTCATTTATATGTACCTCCAAGTACTTAGTTCTAGATTTATAAGAATTAGACTGTGACATTTGTATTTATATTAATCATAACTTTAGTCTTTAAATGTCTAAATATTATATAAATGTTATGTAAAATCATAAAAAATTAAAAGAAAAAAAGAAAAAAAATTAAGTCATGTCCTTAATTCCACCTTCTTCAACCATGAAACAAGTTTCGCCATCAGGCAAATTAGGAGCATCAATTAACTTAGCAACTCTGCTTCCTTTTCTACCTTTCCTTAGATAAATCCTAAAAGTAGATGCGTGAGCAACAATATGTCCACCGATACTGGCTGTTGGATCACCAAAAAACTGATCTGGTTTTGCCATCACTTGATTAGTTACGTAAACACAAATGTTGTGACTAGAAGCAATCTTAGCTAAAGCATGCATGTGCCTATTTAATTTCTGTTGTCTCTCTGCTAATGTTCCTCGACCGATATATTCTGCTCGAAAATGACTAGTTAAAGAATCTACAACCACCAATCTTATTTTCTTACCTTGTTCGTTAACTAAACTATCTACCTTTTCGGCAAGCAACATCTGATGATCAGAATTATAAGCTCGAGCAACCATGATTCGATTTAACGCATCTTGAGGATCAATTCCTACACCGTGGGCTAGTTGAGTAATTCTTTCTGGTCTAAAAGTATTCTCAGTATCAATATAAACCGCATAAGCATCTGGATCATCTTTTAATACATTTACTGCCAAGATATGGCCCACTTGCGTTTTCCCAGAACCAAACTCACCAAAACATTCTGTAATCGCATTAGTTTCAAAGCCGCCTCCCATTAAAGTATCAAATCCTTCTGAACCAGTACTAATTTTACAAACTAATTCTCTTTTCTTTAATACATCCATACCAGTTTCAAAACCCATTTTCATACTATCACGGGCAGCATTGATCATTTTTCTACCTACAGATTCTGAAACACCTGCAGATTCTGCTAACTGTCCTAATGTCGCCACAGCAATAGACATTAAATCCCTATAACCTGCAGATTCTAATTTTTCTGCAGTTGCCGCTCCAACTCCTGGCAAATCCTGAATAGTTAGTTTTTCCATTTTTGGTGCCTCTACTGTTTCAGGAATATCTGCTTCAACTTTGATATCTTCTGTATTAATTTCATCTATGTTTTCTTGAGCCATTTGTTCAACCTGTTCTTTTTGTTTAGTCATTTTTAATATACCTCTTTGTATTTAATTATTATCCAAGATAAAGACACAATCTTCAATTTTAAAATTGAAGATAAGTGCTTTATTTGGATCCTAAAAAAAGCTTTTTCTACTTTTTTTATGATGCAAAAAAGGGGAAAATCCCCTTATGCTTCTCCCCTGAACATCTCTTGTTCATTTAGAACAATGTATTCATAGGCTTTCTGTAAAACAACAACTGCTTTTGGCAGATCATTTGTTCTTAAAGAATTGGTTGTTTGCCAATTACCTTCTTTGTCGGTGTAACACCTTTCAATAGAAACTGTTTTATATTCAGTTTCTTCTCCATTTGCTCTTTGGCCTCTATTTTTCCAAACCGTAGCAGAAATAGCTCCTGCTCTATACTTTTTTTCCGGGTAGTTTCCTTCCTTTACGGTTTCCACTACAACTTCTTGTTTTTGTGTATTCATTTTATACACCTCTTGCTTTCGCGTTTTATTTCAGACAGATGACAATTATTGCCATCCGCGAGGTCGCAACCATCTTAAGCTGCAGTTACTATAGTAGCCGAACTCCCTTATATAGCTTGTCCGGAGTTGACCAGTGGCACCACAAAAACGCTGAAACCAAAAAATTCTCCAGATAGAAAGCTTCTAGCACTGGACAAAGAGGGTGTCCAGTGGGCATAAATCCAATAAAATTATAAAGAAATAAACTTTATTTAGGCAAATCTTGTTTACCGGTTAAAGTAAGAATATTTTTCTTCTCTTCAAAATTAACTTCAATTAAATTATTGATAACTAAATCATTTCCAACTAAATAAAAAGAAACATTTCTTAGATCGTGTAACCTAACTTTTTCTACATTCTTAAACTCTAAAACTTTGAAAGGTGCCTTCGCTTTCAAATGAGGATTGTTTACATCAAATAATCCAATAAATGCCGTTCTAAAACTATCTTCTGTTCCACCCGGTTTTTTACTGATTGTAACACTTTTTACTTTATGAGTTTCCATATTCTTACTTGATGAAGTCCTCACTTTTAAATATTGCGAAAATTCCTTTCAAATGTAAATAATAAGACAATGCAAAAGATAAAGCAAAAAACACTATAACCCATAATCTACTTGCCCAAAAAGATCCTAATAAATATCCTACTAAGAAACCAACAATAATTAAAACAAAAGGAAATATCGGTTCAGAAAACCGCTTCATGTAATAAACTCTTGCCCCTAAGAATCCAGCAATAATCACTGATAAAAAAGTAAATAAAGCACTTTGTAAAAGTACTGCAATTACAAAACCAAGAGCTAGAAATAATATTGTTAATACTTCTGCCCATTGTTCTTCTAACTTAAATTCCATCTTTAATGTTTCACCTCCATTAAAGATTGTTTAAAGTTTTTGTAGGAAACCCCGGAAATCTTTGATTTCTGATGAAATATTTTATTTTTTATTGCCATCTTAGTCTTTCTCCGATCCAATTAAAATATAAAATAATCCTACTCCTAAACCAACTACAATTGCGGCAATTAATCCAAAAGCAGTTTTAGTTAATAACAACACTGCTGATAAAAGTACGGCAGCAATAGCAACATAATATAAATTCCTAGAACCAAAAAACAAACTTAATCCGTCTAATTGTGGAAAAGGAAATAAAGAAAAAAATGCCATCACTAAATTTATGATCATTCCTTGATTAAAAAAATAATTTTGTGGAGAAATATACAAAGCAACAGCAAACAGTATTGCCAAAATCAGATTACCCAAAATCCCCCATAAAGCTGTTATTGCCATCACTTGATTGGATTGGCCATATCTAAATTCTCCTAATCGTTGTTTAACCATAATCGTTGAAATAACTCCTCCAACAAAAATCAAAGGCACTTTTCCACCTGAAAGTAAAGCAACAACAAAGGAAATTCCTAATCCAATCCACCAAACTTTAAATTCTGCTTTTTGACCTTGAGAAAGGCCATAAATTTTTTGACAAGAAACTCTGAAAAATAAAGTTATGATTACCGCAATAAGAACTAATAATAATTTGGAAGGATCAATAATAATCCGATAATTTTCAATCATAGAATAAATGAATGTTATGATAATAGTAGCACCAATTAAACCAACAATCTCTTGCTGACTAAATTTATAAAAATCTTTAATTCGTGCAGTAACTTCTTTCCAGCTAACCATCTTTTATGATTAATTAAATAAGAGTACTATTTAAATTATTTGTTTCAGAATATTACTTCTTCTCTAACAACCACAATTTATGTACTGACTCGCCTTTTTTAATTTCTGCTTCTTCAAGCAATTTAAATTTTTCTGAAACTGTCACTTCCCAATTAGGCCTGCCAATTAACAACAATTTACCTTTTTTCTTCAAGATATAATTGGATTGATAATAAATTTCGTTCAATTGATTCTCATCTTTAGAAGTGATTTGAAAAATTAAATTATCAAATTCTAGTTCAGAGAATTTAACATCTAACTCATCTAATTCGTATTTTTGAATATCTACAAAATCTTTCATTCCTGCTAATTGAGAATTTTTTCTGGCTGCAGTAACGTTCTGTCGAGTAGAATCAAAACCATAAACTTTTTCTTTAGAAAACAAAGCTGCTTCAATAGCCATTGTTCCATCTTTACAAAAACCAACTAATACTTTTTTCCCTGCAACAAAACCAGACTTGCGAACAAAATAATATGCTAAATCTCCTTTAAATGAAGCCGAGTGAGCAAAAACCCTATATTTTCGAGAATTTAATTCTTCAACATTTTTATCAATCCCTACAAAATAATCTTTACCATTATGATAAACAATAACTAACATCTCTGGCTTTTTCAATTCCAATTTAGGTTCAAAATCTAAACCAGCATAAACCATCCCTGCAACTTTTTTGGCAATCCCTAATCTGTTCTCATTACCTTTAACATTTTCAACTTCAACTTTAAATGATTTCTCTGCAGAAAAGTGTTGTTCCCAATCACTTTCAGAAATATTATCTAAACTTTTCCCTAAAGAGATTAAAACTCTTTTTGCTGATTGTAATTGATTTAATTTTTCTAAACTTTCAATATCAAAATCAACTTCTAAAACAGAATCATAAATCTTAGCATCAACATCTAATAACTCTTTAACTTCCTGTTGAGCAAGTTTTTCTAATCCAGAATTAACTAAAATAAAGATTTTCATTCTTCAGGATTTTCATCCTCATTTATATTCTCATCAACATCATCAGGATTACTTTCTACTTCATCATCATCTTCAGGAATATTCTTTTCCGTAGCATCATTACCAGAATCATTCCCCTCAGCATCATCAGCGCCTTTCTCATCATCAACATTATCATCTTCAAGATCACTTTCAGAACCATTCTCACTATCATCAATCACAATCATTGCCGCTGCTGCCAATTGATCACCTTCATTTAAGCGCATAACTCTTACTCCCTGAGTAGCTCTACCAATTACAGAAATGCCAGAACATTTTGTCCTGATCGCAATTCCGTTCTTAGACATAACCATTAATTCTTCTGTGCCATCAACTAACATTACCGTTTTTGCTTCACCATTCTTATCTGTAATTTTAATATTGGTAACTCCCTTACCACCACGGTTACATAATCGGTAATCGGAAACAGGAGTTCTTTTACCATAACCTTTCTTGGTCAAAGTTAAAATTTCTTTACCTTCTTCAGCTGCCAACATTCCAATAACTTTATCTCCTTCTCTTAATCTTACTCCTCGCACTCCTCGAGCAGTTCTACCCATTGAACGAACATCTTTTTCTCTGAAACGATTAGCAAGCCCACCTTTAGTAGCTAAAATTATTTCTTGATCTCCATCAGTATACTTTACACCAACTAAAGAATCATTTTCATCTAAACTGATAGCCCTAATTCCACCTTTTCTAGGTTTAGAAAAATTTAACAGTTCTGTTTTCTTAACAGTACCCATTTTAGTTGCAAAGAATAAATAACCTTCTTTGAAATCTCTTACTGGAATAACTGCGTTAATATTTTCTCCTTCTTTTAATTGTAAAAGATTAGCAATATGTTTTCCTTTAGCTTGTCTACTTCCTTCAGGAAGATGATAAACTTTTAACCAATATACTTGACCTTGATCAGAAAAGAAAAGTAAATAGGCGTGAGTAGAAGTAACATAAAACTTTTCTACAAAATCTTCTTCTTTCATTCCTGCTGCTCTAACACCTTTACCGCCTCTTCTTTGAATCTTATAAGTATCAAGAGGTAACCTTTTCACATAACCAGAATTTGTCATCGTAACAACAACAGTATCTTCTTCAATTAACTCTTCCATATCAACATCTTCATCTTCTCCAACAATAATTTTAGACCTTCTTTCGTCACCATAATTATTTTTAATCTCTTCTAATTCTTCTTTAATTAAATCAAGAATTTTTTGGGCAGAATCTAAAATTCCCCGATAATATTTTATTTTTTCTAATAATTCTCCATGTTCTGTTCTAATTTTTTCCTGTTCCAAAGAAGCTAACTTTTGTAAACGCATTTCTAAAATAGCTTTAGCTTGAATTTCTGTTAACTCATAAGTTCCCATTAAAAATTCTTTAGCTTCTTCAACAGTTTTACTTTTCTTAATTCCCGGAATAACTTCATCAATATTATTTAAAGCAATTAATAAACCGTCTAAAATGTGCACTTTTTTCTCAGCTTGTTCTAAATCATAATTTGTTCTTCTAGTAATAACATTTTTCCGATGTTTAATATGTGCTTCCAGAACTTCTTTCAAACTTAACACTTTAGGTTGATTGTCAACTAAAGCCAATAGGTTAATTCCAAACGAAACTTTCAAACGACTATATTTGAATAACTGATTTAAAATAACATTTCCATCTGTATCTTTCTTTAAATCAATCACGACCCTAATTCCTTCCCGGTCAGATTCATCATTAATATTTCTAATTCCTAAAACTCTTTTATCCCTAACTAAATTAGCAATTTGAATAATTAAATCTGCTTTGTTAACCATGTAAGGGATTTCTGTAATAACAATTTTATTTTCTTGAATATCACAAACAGATTTTATAATAACTTTACCTTTACCTTTGGCATAAGCATACCATAAAGCGTTCCCACAAGAAACTTCTCCACCGGTAGGAAAATCAGGACCAGGAACAATTTCCATTAGTTCTTCAACAGAAATTTCTGAATTATCAATAGTAGCGATGATCGCATCACAAATTTCATTCACATTATGAGGTGGAATATTAGTGGCCATCCCAACCGCAATTCCTGTTGAACCATTAACTAATAAGTTAGGTAACTTGTTTGGAAGAACTTCCGGTTCTTTTAATGAACCATCAAAATTTTCTTTGAAAGAAACAGTATTCTTTTCAATATCTTTTAACATCTCTTCAGCAAGTTTGCTTAATTTTGCTTCAGTATACCTATAAGCTGCGGCACTATCACCATCAACACTACCAAAATTACCTTGACCTTTAATTAATGGATAACGTAAAGAAAAATCTTGGGCCATTCGCACTAAAGCAGCATAAACTGATTGATCTCCGTGCGGATGATATTTTCCTAAAACCTCTCCACAGATACGAGCACATTTCTTAAAAGGTTTATTATGAAACATGCTTAAATCTTGCATGGCATAAAGAATTCTTCGGTGAACAGGCTTTAAACCATCTCTAACATCAGGTAAAGCTCTGCCAACAATTACTGACATAGCATAATTTACATAAGCTTCTTTCATCTCCTCTTCAATAATTCGAGGTTTAATCTTATCCACTTTCACTTCTTCTTTTTCAATATTATTTTCTTCCATTTTTTAAGATTAAAAAATTTAGCTTTATCGACGATAAACTATAAGAATTATGAGGGTTTAGTAGTTTATAAAGGTTTTGGAAATCTACACTGATTTTATTAAATTTTAAGCGTTATTTCTACTAATTTTTCACTTCTTTCATCGCTTTTTCAATCTCACTCTTACCCACTTTTTCTTTCTCTTCTAATTCAATCAATCTTTCCACTTCATCATGCTCTTTTTCAACTGCTTCCGCTTCTTCTAAAACTTCTGCTGGTACTAATTTCAAAAAAGCTTCTTTAGCTTCTTCACTAGGAAGATCAAAATATTCAAAGAATTTCTGAGTCAATTTTACTTTGTAAGTTCGACCAAATTTCTCTTTAGCAACAAATCCTTGCTGGACTAAATTACTCATGTGTTCATATGCTCCGGAACCACGCAACTTAATTATTTCAGATTGAACAATAGGATATTTCCAGGCGATTACAGCAAGAGTGTCCATTAAAGGTTTTTCTATTTCTGTTGAGGTGACAATATTACTTACTAAAGGAACAAACTCGTCACGCACAGTTAACTTCCAACCATTATCCCTAGATTCAATTTTTAAAGCATGATCTCTGTCATTATATTCAGCAATTAAACTTTTCATTACTTTCTTAACTTCTTTAACTTCTAATGAAGATAAACTAGCTAATCTTTCCGTAGAAATTTCTTTACCTACAGCAAAAAGAACTGCTTCAATTTTTTTTTTATCAGTCATTGTTATTATCCCTCTTTTTATAAATAAAAAAAGACTCAGAAAATGTTTTCATTTTCTATTGTCTTTTTTTAATTTATTGATATTTACTTATTTTTTGCAAAATAAATCCCTTCTTTTAAATCTACTTTTCCAGCATCAATCAATTTGTCAAGATAATCTTCCAATTTATCTTTATTCACTCCCGTTAATCCGCTTAATTGTTCTGAAGTTAAATTACCTTTCGATAATAATACCAGTATATAATTATTCAATAATCCCGACATACTTTTCTTCAATTGATCATTCTCAAACTTAATTTGTTTTGCCACCATGTCTACTTGATGCAATTTTGCTTGTAAATCATTAAGAAACTGTGAAACGTCCGTATCAGAATATCTTAACTCTTTTGGTTCAAGGATTTCAATCATTGAAGGCATGTAATCAAAACAAAAACTAATTAAATCTTCAATTGCTGCTGCTTTAAGTTCCAACTCTGCAAAACCAGCCCATAATTCTTGTTCTTCTTGTTTTTTAAGATCTGCATATTCTTCACTAATAACCTCATAAGTTTCACCAGTTTTAATCTGTTCAACAAACTGTTTAAGTGATTTATCTACGTGTTCTTGCGGTTTACCTAAAACTTCAATTACTGCCCTAAATAAAATCTTTTTTTCCATAAATATCACGAATCTGGACTTATTTTTAAATCTTTTTAAAAATCAACACAAAACAAACTAATCCTAAAATAATAATCAATAAATAAGGGACAACTTTCTGAGCCTTTTCTGAACTGGATTCATAAACAACAATCCCTTTAGATCTTTCTTTAATCTCTAATTCCTCCGCAGATAACCCAAAATTATCATTTTCAGCAAAATTGGTTACTGCCATTCCTGTAATTTTATTTGTTTTTTCAGAAAGTTCAAATTCTTCATTTTCTTTGATAATAATTGATTCAGTTAATTCTTGATCTGTTTTCTGATTATCTTTGTTTATTTTAACTTTCAAATTATACTCTCCTTTCTCAAGATCAGAATCAATATTTATATTCAATTCAACTTCTTTATTCCTATTTTTATTCAAATCAAATTCAATTAAATTATCATCCCGTTCTAAAACAACTTCGCAATCACTACAACAAGAATAACATTTACTACCCCGATATAAATAAGCCCATACTTTAAACTCATGCTCCGAACCATCTCCCTCAAAGTCTAATTTAACTTTTAATTCCTCACCAGCAAAAACATTCTTCGGCAAATCAACAATTTTGTAAGATAATTTGTCACCCCTGCCCTCATTATCATTATTCCCTTCTTTCTCCAACTCTTTAACATAAGACAAATAATCCCTACAAAGTTTTTTATCTACTCCCTCAATTAATAGTTCAATTTCATCTTTTTCACCTAACCCAGAAACAATTAAATTAGCCTCGCCTTCTTTAATAATTAAATTACAGTTTGGTTTAAGTTGAATTGGTAAAGTGACCTTATAATCAGTAAATTTGTCTTTAAGATTAATTTTTGTAATCTCACTAATCTTCTTGCCATTTTTTTCAATGTATGCAGATAAAGAATATTTGTTAGTATTGCCTTTATAAATTTTAATTTCTGCCTTAACTAAATCACCAAAACTAGATTCTGCAGGAGTAATCTTCTTAATTTCAATCTTTGAATTTTCTGTAGAATCACCCTCTCCGGATTGTGAACTAATTTGATTATTAACCACAATCAACATTTTCTCTGCAAAATTATTAGTGAAATTTGAATCATTACAAAGAGGTTTAACTTCTGACTTAAGATAAAGAACTCTATCTTCCTCTTCAATGTTAGGAGTATAAGATTTCTTATTAGTGTTTTTTGTCGCAACTTTATCTTTAATTTTATTCCCAAAAAGATCTTCTACCCAATACTCAATAGTAAAAGGATAATTCTTTTCATTTAACTGGTTATAAAAACCAACTTTTTCTTTATTAAAATAAAATAATTTTTCGTTAACAATCTCAATTGTAAGATCGCAAGGGATTTTAGAAGTATCAATAACTTCAATTTCCTGACAAACAAAATTGTTATCTAAATTAATATCTTCAAAATCTAAATCAACAACCTCACTACATAAAACAAAGTCTCCTGCCCTATTTAATAATAACTGGCCCGTTTTGGAAAATGTGGAACAACCAATCTTTTCTCGCACAAAATCATTTTCAAAAATGGTTTGATTATTTTCATCAAGCAAATAATAATGAACTTTAACTGCTTCTTTATTTGAACAATTATCTTTTTCCAAAAATTTAATTTTGAACAAATTATTATACAAATTACTAGTATAAATTTGATCATCTAAATAAATACTTAATTTTACATCTCTTTTCTCTGGAGGAACATAATCAAGGTCTGCAGTATTTTCTCTGCCAGGAGTCCCATCTGTTTCTTTACTTTCCAACCAAGCATTATCAACCAATTCTATCGAATGACCATTACCGTCCCCTCCAAAATCATCAAGATAATTAACTTTAATTTCTAAATTTCCATTAGTTAAAACTATCTCTCCTTTTTTATTTTTTAAATTAAAACTTCCTGCATCTACTGCTTGATAATTTCCATCTGAAGAATTCCACACTCTATCACCATTCCCATAAAAAGTTTCAAAACAATCTTCATCTTTATCAGAACCATCAATCAATTCTCTCGCGATCACAACATATTCTTTTGGACCAACAACTAAATCATCAACTTTCTTATTATTAATTGTAAAACCAACTAAACCAAAACTACTAGTTCCTGAATTATAAACTTCCACCCATTCTAAATCTGAATCAGAACCCATTTCCGTAGAAGGATTATACATTACTTCTGTAATTATTAATTCTGCTGAAACAAAAGGTATTAAAAGAAATAAAATCACTAAATAAGAATAAATCTTCATCAAACATCATCAATTATTTAATAATTAAAAAGAATATCCAAGAAGAAAAGTATATTTAAGAAAATGAATTTGCCTATATATCTATTGCAACCCCATTTTACACTACTTAACAATACTAAACAAAGTTTTTAAACGTTCTCTACTTAAAGAAAATAAAATGGGTTGGTTATTCGGTAAAAAGAAAGTTGTTCCAAAAGTTCCTTTTCCAGAAGGTAAAGGATTTAACGAGAAAACATTACAATTTTCAAAAAGTAGTTCTGAAGATAGAGTGATTGAACCGGAAAAAATAAAAGAAGCGGCAGGATTAGAGAAACCAGTTAGTCCTCCTCCTAAAGAAGAACCAGTTCCAGAAAATCTTCCACCAGAAGCTCCTGAGATATTTCCAGAAGTTCAATCGGAACAACCACAAGAATTTGTTCCACCAATGAATCCCTTCTCAGAACAAAGAGTTGAACCATTGTACATCAAAATGGACGTTTACCAAAAAATCTTAGAAGAATTGGGAGAAATTAAAAATAAACTTAGCACATTAAAAGGAGTGAGTAAAGATTTAGTAGCTTCAGAATATAACGAAGAACATCATTTCGTTAAATTAAAAAAAGTAACCAAAACAATGCATGATAAACTATTGCAAGCAGATAAAATAATTTTTAAGGGTGATTAAAATGGATCGCATGCCAGTCTTTGTAAAAATCGATGAATATGATAATGTACTCAATTTAGTTAAGTTAGTTAGAAAAAAAATTGATGATGCAAAGGAAACTTTGTTAAAAATAAATGACTTAAAGAATGAAGAAGATCATCAACTAGAGTTATGGCAAAACGCTTTAACTGAAGTTGAAAAGAAGGTTGATTTTATTAATCAATCTTTGCAAGAACCAGAACAATTTTAAAATAAATAAAAATGGCAAAAAAGAAAAGGGCTACTAAAAGTAAGTCAGTAAATAGAACTACAAGAAAAGCTCCGGTTAAACATCACGTAAAAGAACCTGAATACATGATTCAAATTAATGATCCTCGAACTGCTAGAAAGAATATCTTGGAATCATTAAGAGAAGTAATCATTTTCATGCAAAATTATGAGAAGTTTAAAAGTATTCAAGAACAAAAAGTAGCCACTTTTTCTCAATTAAGAAAAGACGTTAATGAAATTAATAGTATGGTTGATAAATTAAAGCATCACTTCCCAAAAGGCAAATTGAAAGCTGTTTCTGAAGAAAAACATCCGGAAGAACCTCTTGATGAAGAACCCACAATGGAAATACCTAAACCTGTTCCTGCCCCTGTTAAAAAAACAGCTAGTGAATTAGACGAATTAGAATCACAACTGAAAGATATTGAAGGACAGCTAAGAACTATGAATTAATTTCTTTTGTTTATTTTATTGCTTGTTTAACTTATGTTGTGTGCAATAATTGTAATTGAAAAGTATTTATTTTTGAGCTGCTTTTAATTCATTCATCTCTTGAGACATTTGTTTTTTCTGTATATCAGTTACTTTTGGTCGAACTGCTTTCATAACACAATACATCAAAAACTGAGATTCATTCTTAAAACCCATTAATTTCATTACTCTTTTATACTTATTATAAGCTCGCTCAGAAACAACCATCTTAATAGTTTTATTTGCCATAAAAAAATAAATACGTCATGATTAATAAACATTTCTTTTCAATTACAATTACTCTGCACATGTCCCATCATCATTAAATAGAAATCAATTAATAGCAATAAAAAGAAAAAAGAAAAAAAATTAATTAAAGAAATTCTCTAACCAATGTAAGATTCTGTTTAAGAGATTTTGTTGTTCTTCTAACTTCTTCTCTAAGTCAAGACACTTACCACTCATACAACTGTTACTTCCACATTCGTAATCGTTTTGGCAAACTTCTCCAACAGTTAATTGATTATCCATCTCCCCATTCCAATTACAAAACAAAGAATCTCCATTCTCTTTAATCTTTGTTCCTACTGGAACACACTTATTTTGATAATCGCAACCACTTGGACAAATTGTTTGAGGTTCATGTTCTGGACCAACTTCTGGATTAATTAAATGTTCTGGAAGTTTTATAGGCCCAGGAACAACAGTAGTATCTACATCATGAACATTAAGAGTGTAAAGAATGTTTTGACCTTCACCAGTTATTCCACCAGTACATTTCTTTTCAAACTTACATAAAGCTTGATTCATCCATTGATCTTTAAAACCAACATTCTCTAAGACATTATGATATCCAGGGTATGTTTTTACATTATCAATCACTTTAGGTAATTCCAATCCAATCTTGAATGAAATAAAAGTAACAATTTCATTTTCTTTTACGTCAAATCTTGCTTCATAAAATTTATTACCTTCAAAATCTTCGATTAATTTTGCTGGTCGAACTTCTACCAACTTACCTCGATAATTGTTTTTAGGATCAACAATGTATTTCCCTACGTCTGCTCGAGAAGTTTCACCATGGCTATATGTCCAAATTGAATATTTAGCAGTTGTGTCTTTAACATCTTCTATTTTAACAATTTCAGTTGTACCTTGAACCATTACAGTAACAACATTACTACAATCTCCAACAATCACTTTATCTTGAGTTGGACAAACCATAAATGTCCAGTAATCTCCTGGATTCAAGTTTACTAAATTGTAATAACTAAAATCAACATAAGAATTTGCTGGTATTACTATTTGTTTACCTTTGTTATAAACTACATTGTACTTATCAAAAGTTTCTCCAAAACCAGAAATATCTTTCCAATCCAATTTAACACCTTTAACTGCACTCTTAACTTTAAGCTTAAATGTAGGTTCAACAATTTCATCTTCTACAAAAAAGGTAGGTTCTGTTGTATCTTGACCAACATCCTGATAAGGCGTACTTAAAGAATTTGCAGCAGCATAGTCCTGATTGTTTTTTAAGAATTCATCAATTTCTAACCAATTAGTTTGATATAATTTACCATCATTAGTTCCGAAATTCTTGTAAGGCGGAGCTGTCCAAAGTAAAGCTTTTTTAGCTTTTGCACCTTCTTTAGCACTTTCTAAAGTTTTGAAACCTTCAAAGTAAACCATCTCTCCAGGTTGAATTGTTAAAGTAACTACAGCATCTTTTGTAGTACCTCGAATTTCTACATCTACAACTTTAAAAGCGTCTCCTTCTAATTCAACAGTGTACATATTTACATATGCAAACTGAATATTTTTTGATAATCCATAATCTTGGTGATCTGGATAATCATTAACAGTTACATCAAATTGCACTGGCTCTCCAGAAATATCTACTTCAACTTTTTCACTATCTAAACAAAATGTCACTCTGTGAATTCCACCAGCAAAAGTTTGATAATAAAGTTCTTTTAATGTAATTTTACCATTATCAGCCAAAGTATATTCTTCTCCTTCCAATAAAGTAAATTTTTCTCCATTTACCACAAAATCAGCTGAATGTACACCGCCAGCATAATCTTGAGATACAAAATCATTAGCAGTGATCTGATACCCTGTTCCTTCAGAAGTTACAAAATTATCAGTCTCACCTTCAAGTAAAACGTTATTACATTCATTTTCAGCCATAACTGATACTGAACTTACGAACAATAACAATACAGCCATTAACACAATATTTTTTAAATTCATTTTTGTCGACCTCCAATCGATTTTTCTTGTCATAGTTACCCTAAAGTCAAACACTTACTTAAAGATTGGGCGGACATCTTAACAAAAATAACTAAAAAAATATACCCAAATCAGAAAATAAGGGCAAAAATATCTCCAAAAACTATTCTTTCCCTAAAAAGAACTTTGTTAACTTAACAGAAACCATTTTGCCCTCTTTTTCGATTTCAGCTATTTTTTTCTTTTCTAAGCTTTGTAGAACCCTAGTTAAGCTTGTTCGAGGTATTTTAGTATTATGTCTAATCTTAGCCTGAGAAGCATTATAACCATTTTCAAGCAAAAAATCAACTATTTTTCGCTCTTTTTCAGATAAAATTTTCATTAAAGCTTGAGTTTGTTTAGACAATTTTTCTTCAATTTTATCTTCAAATTTTTCGTTTTTTTCTTGTTTTTTCTTGTTTTTTTCTTTTTTAGGTTTTTTCTGTAAAATCAAACGAATTGATAATAAAATAGCCATAATTACCAATAATATTACAAGTAACCAAACAACAAAATTACTTTTTCTAGCTACAGATTCGCCCAAAGTAATCTCTATTGAAGTAACCTGACCTTTCTCAATTTTAAATTCAGTGTTTCCAACTAATTCATTTTTAGAAGCAACTACTGAACAACTACCCACAGGAACGTTTTTTACAGTAAAAAAACCAATCGCATCAACTCTTTCCGGATAATTAAACGAGAATTCTGAATAACAGTTAAAATTCAATTGTGCATTAGGAATAAGATTACCTGCTAAATCCATTACTTTTCCTTTCAAATATCCACTGGGATACACTAAAAATTCTGTCTTTTCTTGATCAATAGTGATGGTTCCGGAATAATCGATTGCTGCTGTTTTTGAAGAATCTAAAGTAGCAGTAAAAGAACCCATTTGATTAGTGGGAACTTTTACTATATTATCATCCATTAATTCTTTGTAAACAGCATCACCAAACTTTAAACTAAGTAAATAACCATTAAAATCTTCTTTGTCTAAGGAAGTAAATTCAATTTCTAACTCCGCTATTGCTAATGGTAAGAGAATCATAAATAGTAAGATTAACGCTAACCTCTTTTTCATAATTGTTAGTAAAGATTTTTCATTTATAAATATTTGTAAGAAACTTTTATAAAAAGCATCTTTATTTACAATTCTACGTGGGTGTGCCGGAGTGGTCAAACGGGATGGACTCAAAATCCATTAGCTTAGTGCTTACGCAGGTTCGAGTATTAAGTTGTGCTTAATGAATTAAAGTGCAGCTTTTTCGAAATCCCTGCCACCCACATTTCCTTTCTTTAATTTAAGTTACCTTTTTAAACCAATAACTCTTTTCCACTAATATGCCTATAGAAATATGTACAATCGGTGGTTATTCAGAAACGGGAGGAAATTCTACTGCGATTAAAATAGATGATGAAGTGATTATTCTAGACATGGGATTACACATGGAAAATTATATCCGTCATACTGAAGATGAAGATATTTCTGCAATGCATTATAACGAATTACTAGATGTAAAAGCAGTCCCTAATTACAGTTTAATCAAAGAATGGAAAAGTAAAGTTATTGCGATTGTTCCTAGTCACGGTCATTTAGATCATATTGGGGCAATTCCTTTCGCAGCAGGAATATTTCCTAAAGCGCCAGTAATTTGTACACCTTACACTGCAGAAATTTTAAAAAGTATTTTTAAAGATGAAAAAATAAAAATACCTAACGATTTAATTGCTTTAAATTTAAATTCTATTTACAAATTATCAAATAAAGTTTCAGTAGAATTAGTTAATATTACCCATTCAATTCCGCAAGCATCAATGATTGTTCTTCATACCCCGTACGGAAAAATTGTTTATGCTAACGATTATAAGTTTGATCGTCAACCAACTTTAGGTAAAAAACCAAATTTTGCAAGATTAAAAGAAGTTGGTGAGGAAGGAGTAACTTTACTAATTGTTGAATCTTTATATGCTCACGAACATAGAAAAACACCTTCTGAATCCGTAGCAAAAGAAATGTTAAAAGATGTCATGCTGGGAGTTTATACTGATGGTAAAGGAATGATTGTAACAACATTTTCTTCACATTTAGCCAGATTAAAAAGTATTATTGAATTGGGTAAAAAATTAAATCGAAAAATTGTTTTTCTAGGAAGATCATTATCAAAATATGTTTCTGCTGGTGAAAGAATTAACCTTATTGATTTTCAGAAAGACATTCAATTAGTTAAATATAATGATAAAAGAGAAAAAGTTCTTAATAAAATTATGAAAGAGGGTAAAGAGAAATATTTGATTGTTTGTACCGGCCATCAAGGCGAACCAAAAGCTGTTCTTTCCAGATTAGCAAAGGGAGAGTTACCTTTCAAATTTTCTAACGGTGATGTTGTTATTTTTAGTTGTTCAGTAATTCCAGTTGAATTAAATAAAGATAACAGAAATAAATTAGAGAATGCTTTAAAAGCAAAAGGGGCAAGAATCTTTAAAGACATTCATATGTCTGGCCATGCTGCTAGAGAAGATCACCGTGACTTGATTGAATTAGTAAAACCAAAACATATTATCCCTTCTCACGGAAGTAAAGAGAAAGGAAAACATATTGTGGAATTAGCTAAAGAAATGGGTTATGCTGATAAAAATCTCCATCTTATGGAAGATGGAAAAAGAATCATTTTGAAGTAGATTTTGTTTTACAATATTCTCTGAGTTTGGAAATATCACCATATAATTCTATAGCGATACAAAAAAGTTCTCTGTTGATAGTTCCATTAAAATTTGTATTATCTTCGATATACCTTCTTCCTTTTCGAGAAATAGGAATTTCGCTCGCTTCAATTAAATTCATTAAATCTTCAGCATGATAATTAACTAATTTTATATCTCTTTGTTTAGTTTTTACA
>JABJOX010000025.1 GCA_018664115.1 Candidatus Woesearchaeota archaeon | reverse complement strand
TGAGTTAACATAATTTTCTTTTTTACATCAGTTAAAGAGCTGTGCGCTTTTTTCAAAGTATTGAAAACATCTTTCTCATTTAATTGATGTGGTCCAATATTTCCATAACCACAACCAAAGATTCCCACATCTCCTTTCTTGAAAACATAACCATGCATATTCTTTGCACCATATTTTTCTACTAGAAAACCAATCTCTGCCATTCCTTCCCAATTTCCGGGAATCAAGCCTACTTCTAATCCTTTAGCTCGAAATGGCCCTACTAAGCCTTCTACACTGCCTTCATCACTGATTAGATCACCAGCTAATAAAACTAAGTCTACATTCTCTTTTTCAGCTCTCTCGGCCATCTCTTTAGCAAGATGTTTATCACCGTGAATATCGCTTAAAGCCAATATTTTCATATAATCATAATAGAAATTCTACTTTATAAATCTTTTGGTTTTGTTATTGGTTGGTGGTGAATTTAATCCTCCTTTTGATAATTACATTGATAACATAATAAAGAAACCATTTCGTTTGTTTTTTTATCACAGAATATTCTTTTATTCGTGTTTTTAGTATCGATGTAAACACAATTAACTTCTTTCAATCCTTCAGAAATGTTACACAACCCATATCTTTGATATAATCCATTATTAAATACGCAATTTTGTGGTGTTCCTGGTTTAAATTTTTCTTCAATCATTTTGTTCTTTAGAACATCTAAGAACTCTTATCTTTTCTTCAGCTTCAAATCCAATACCAAATCTTCTAATTTCCGAAGATCATATTTAACCGCATCTACTTTTCTTCGGATATCATTATTTCTGAAATCAAACTTCAATAATTCGCCGTAAATCATATCCACTTCGTCTTTGATTTTGTTAACTTTATCAACATGACCTTTCCCCGCTAAGAAAACTGCTTTTCTGACTAATTCTCCAGGAAGATCTGCTAATCCTAACACAAAATGATCTGCAGCAACTTTCAAGTCAACTAATTTCCCAGATTTAACAAAATTGTAATACAGAATCGCTTCTACATATTCTTGAATAGCAACTTTATAACTGCCTTCTGCGGACATCTTCTTGCTATGTAAGGCAATTGTATCTGCTTTCTTTTTCTCAATTTCAATTTGCTTGATTAATTTACCAGCTTCAGTGATCTCATCTCTGTGAACAGCATAAATGACTTGTTTGCTTAACTTTAAAACGACTCTACTTTGTTTGATTAATTTTTCTCGTTCTGAATCATAATCTTGAATTTGTTTCCTTAATTTATCAAAGTTTACCATAGTACTGCAGAATATAGGTTCATTTATAAGGGTTTCTGAGAATTTTCTTAATCATTTGTAAATGTTATCATGGTGATCAAAGTCTTCAAAAATAATGTTTTTAGTTTCTTCATTAACTGAAAAAGTAAGCACAAAACTTTTCTCAATATGGACTCTTTTAAGATCTTGTAAAGGTTTTCTTAAATTTTTGTAATGATGTGGGCTTTGAAGAATCTCTGTAATCTTTTTTTCAATTATCAACATTATTTTGGGATTCTTTTTTGCTAATTTTTGTAAGTCTTTCTCTAAACTTTTTCTGAATTCATATGAGTACATTTTTTAGTTTAATCCAAAATGTTTTTTAAAGTCTTTAACTTTTACAGTGCTTTCTTTTTGTCTTTCTTTCATTTTACTAACAAATTCTGGTCTTAATTCCGGTTCAAGAATATCTCCACCATAATCTAAAACAACTTTTTCAATTGCTTCAGATTTATCTTTAAGATTAAATCTAGCTTTAACTATATTTAACACTTGATTTGCATTTTCAGAAATTTGAATCATTGCTTGTACCATATGTCTCACCAATATGCCATATATACACGAAGTATATAAACTTTTTGTTTATTTCTTTATTTAACCACGTGTGTCCTTGTAGCATTACCCAAATATAAATTGCATCTTATTTCTACTTTTGTTCCTTCATCCAAATATTTGTCAAGAAAATCAGTGCCTTCAATCACTGGTTTTTTATCTTTCACTTCCAGAGCCAGCATGTTACCGGGTCCATAAGGTAAATGTAAGTGAAATTGGTCTAATGCTGATTTAATAATTCCAGTAGCCTCATCTTCATTTGTAGGAACAAAATCAAGATAAAATTGAGAACAATTAATATCAGAGTTACCCATTAATAAACGATAACCAGGAGAGAATCCAAACCTAAAATCGTGTGGGGTGTCAAGAGCAACAAACTCTCCTACCATATCTTCTTTTCTTAACTTTTCCTCTAATCCAATTTTATACTCTTCTGGTATTTTTTCTAAGAATAATTTTGCTTCACCCATTAAATAATCCCATGCTTTCTCGTTATCAAAGAATATCTGGCTTCTTTCATCATCTACAATCTTGGGAACTAGTCCTAAATGTATAAAATCAAAATCTCTTTGTTTTTCAGTTACTACAACTTGTTGATTAGTCATTTTAAATTCCCCCACATATATTTATGTAAAAATAGTAGTTTGTTTTTAAACTTTATTCATTATAAGTTTAATTTTAGAAACATTTATATAACCCCTCTCTAATTTTAATTTAATTCATATAACGGGGTGTAATATTTAAAATGGAAGAAAACTCAAGACCTTTGGACGCATTGAATGCAGCAAGAGGAAAATCAGTATTAGTAGACTTAAAGAACGGATCAAGATATGTTGGAAAGTTAAAAGCTTTTGATATTCATATTAACGTTGTTTTAGATGAAGCAGAAGAACATATAAACGGCGAACTTAAAAGAAAATTGGGAACAGTTTTTATTCGAGGAGATACAATCATTATTTTGTCTCCAGCATAAGGTAAGATACAATGGGAACAGGAACAGCAGCTATGGGTCGGAAATCCGGCAAGAAAACTCACATCATTTGTAGAAGATGCGGCGGCCATACTTATCATGCTCGGAAAAAGAGATGTTCTTCATGTGGTTTTGGCGATACTGCTAAAACTCGAACATATAAGTGGAACAAGAAAAAGTAGTAAAACCTACTTCACTTCAGTTCTGAAAACTAATTTTCTTTAAATTTTCTTAAACAAGAAGTAAAGAGTAATTTTTTATTTATTATTCCAGAAAGTTATACTATTTTCTAATCATTCTTATTAAATTAAATTAAATAAAAAAAATAAAAAGAGTTAATTAACTCCCAGATATTCTTCACAAAGTGCTCTTACATCATTACTGTTAATCAATTCGCACTTGCTTGCATCTTCAGTTAATTTTGCTACTTTTAATTTACACATTGCTCTTCCCATTGAGTCAATCAATTCTTCACAAAGTTCGAAATCTTCAGTTTTCTTAGCAATATTGTAAACACATGTGTCTCTAGATTTATCTGCTAAAAATTCACAAAGTAAATAATTTTCAGTCTCTTGAGCAATATCATTAAAACAGCCAGCTCTCTGTTCGTTGTTCTTAACTAACGAACAATAAACATCTTTGTTATTATTTATCGCTAAATGAAAGTTACAATTATCTTTCCAGTATTGGTCTGTGATCTCTTTACAGATGTCATGGTTGTTAGTTAACTCTGCAATTTGTTCTTGACAATGTGCTTTCACATTATCTGTAACAATTAACTTACAAACTTTAACATCTTCTTTGATTTTAGCTAGTTCTACTACACAACCATCTCTAACTAATTCATTATCTATCTTACTACACTTTCTTTCTTCTAAATAACAGTCATCTTTCGCTGAGCCTTCTAAAGAAGCACATTCACTAGTGTCTTTACTTAATGGACTTTGCAAAGTACAAGCACTTAGCAAAAACATCATTATTACCAATATCGAGATTATATATTTCATTTTATTATCAAAAAGTAAAAATTGCTTTTAAGGTTTATGAAAATAGAAACAATATATTAAAATACTTATTTCTCATGAATCACTACTAAAGATTGAGTTTTATCTATTCCTTTAATAATCTGAAACTTTTTAAGTAAGAAATGATCATAGGCTTCAACGTCTTTAACTCGGACTTTCATTACTATATCTGTGCCACCGGTAACTACAGCCACTTCAGTCACTTCTGGCAACATTTTAATCTCTTTAGCTAATTGATGCTGATCTTTCTTTAATTCTCTTAAAGTCTTATAATCAACCGATATTAGAACAATTATCGAGAAACCTCTCTCTATTTGTTTGTAGTCTAAGTCGATAGTAAATTTCTTGATAATCTTCTCTTGTTTTAACTTTCTAATTCTGTTATGGATGGTTGTAGCTGGTAATAATGTTTTCTTAGCAATCTGTCGAGTAGTATAATCTCCGTGTTCTTCTAAGATTTCAATGATCTTTTTATCTTTCTCGTCCAGTTTGTAAACCATAATGGAACAAATGTTCCATATTTATATAAATGTTTCGTAAATATCGCCTATTTTTCCATTATTTTTGGAGTAATAATATATACTAACTCCTCTCTTGAGATATTAGGAAAAAGAGGTTTGAGATGTTTACAATGGAGGAAAATAGAAATCAAAAGATTTCTAGTCCCTCCTCACAAATTCGGAGGAAAAAATGAAATATACAATTTATACAAAAGTAACTGGAAAAGGCGGAACTAGTTTGTGCTGGAGAGTTGGTGATGAAACTGGAAAGAAACCTGCAAGATTGGGTAGTTGTGATGGTGGCGGAGCATCTTTGTATCATTGTACATTAGAAGAAGCTGCTAAGATAATGGTTTCAGATTTAGAAAGAAAACTAAGCTCTGAAGATAGTATTACTATTAAGATAGGTTATGCCCCTTGGGATGGTCCTAGTGAATATAAAATTAAAATTGATGAATTCTTTGAAAGTGAAGAACCATGTGAAGGTGGTTCTGAAAAAATGGCAGAAATGGTTAGGTTAACAGAAATAGAAGATACATATTTTTCTAAAAGAGCAGAACCAAAAGAAAAAGTGTTGTATGAACTGATTACAAAATTGTCAGATAAAAAAATAAAAAGGGGTGAAACAAAATGACTGCAGAAAAAGAATTGGAATATGAACTGAAACGGATCGAATGGGAGAAAGAGATGGGTTCAAAATTTAGATATTGATTGTACTGAAATAGGAAATAATAAATAGTGATAGTTATTAGGTTAAACTATCAAAGGAGGAATAAAAAAATGAAAATATTACCAAAAGGATATAAATCAAAATTAAGTTTCTTTGAAACTGAAGAAGCGATTAAGTTAGTTAAAGATACATTTCAAAGTAAATTAGCTAAAAAATTATCATTACACCGAGTTACTGCACCCAAATTTTTAATGGTTGGTAAAGGTTTACAAGACGATTTAGCAGGAACACAAACCCCTGTTGATTTTAAAGTTAAGTTTAGTAAAACTCCAGTTGAAGTTGTACATAGTTTAGCGAAATGGAAACGTCATGCTTTAGGCAGATACGGATTCAAACAAGGAACAGGATTATATACTGACATGGATGCGATTCGTAAAGATGAAGATATTTCTCCCATTCATAGTATTTATGTTGATCAGTGGGATTGGGAAAGAGTTATTTCTAAAGAAGAAAGAACAATTCCGTTTTTGAAAAAAGTTGTTAAAAAAATTTATGCTGCAATTTTAGAAACAGAAAAAGTTGTTGAAACAAAATATCCTGCTCTGAAATCTAAATTACCTAAAGCTATAAAATTTCTTCATGCACAAGAGTTAGAAGACTTATATCCGAAATTATCAATGAAAGAACGTGAAAGATCTATTGCTAAGAAACATGGAGCTGTATTCTTAATGGGAATTGGTCATCCTTTAAAATCTGGAGAAGCGCATGATGTTCGTGCAGCAGATTATGATGATTGGTCAACGGAAACTTCTTCTGGAAAGAAAGGTTTAAACGGCGACATCTTAGTTTGGGATCTTGTAAGAGAAGATGTTTTAGAATTATCCTCAATGGGAATTCGTGTAGCTGCAGAATCATTAGAAATTCAATTGAAACATATGGGTCTTGAAGAGAGAAAAGGTTTAGCTTTCCATAAAGCTATTTTGGAAGAGAAACTACCTTTAACAATTGGCGGCGGAATCGGACAGTCAAGACTTTGTATGGTAGTGTTGCAGAAAGCGCACGTGGGAGAAGTACAGGCATCTATTTGGCCAGAAGAAGTTGAAGAAGAGTTCGCTAAACGAAAAGTTGTGCTGTTGTAATCAATACTTTTTTATATTCTTTTATTTTCTTTAACAATATGGCAGTTATAAAAGAGGAGATTGAACAAATCAAAGCAAGAAATAAAAGAGTAGAAGCAGATAAAGCCTGGGAAACTAGTTGGTCCAGAAAGATTGTCGTTGCAATCTTAACTTATGCGGTGATTGTGATCTTCTTTTACTTTGCAGATTTACCTAAACCATTCATCAATTCTATTGTTCCAACAACAGGTTTTGTGTTATCAACATTAACCTTAACTTGGTTTAAGAAGTTGTGGATTAGAACAGTTAACAAAAAATGAAACCAATCTATCAACAAATATGGAAACTAGCTAAACCCTATTACAAGAAAGGTCGTCCAATGGACATTGATCACATTGAGTGGATGATGAAAGATGCTCTTTTAGTTTGTAAGAAAGAAAACTTAGATGATACTTTACTATTACCATTAGTTATTCTCCATGATGTAGGTTACGCTGAAGTTCCGAAAGATAACCCTTATAATTTAGATTTAAGAAAAGCGCATATGAAAGCTGGTAAGAAAATTGCTAAAGAGATTTTAGAAAAAGTAAACTATCCAAAAGATAAAATAAAAACAATCAGTTATTATGTTTCTGTGCATGATAATTGGGCTTTAGGAAATAATAAGATTTATCAGAAAGATGTTATCTTGGGAACTTTTACAGATTTAGATTTTATTTGGATGACAACTAAGAAAGGTTTTCCTGCAATAAGTAAGATTCTTAAAAAGAACAAAAAAGAAATGGTCCAGTACATTGAAAACAATGAAAAATTAGTTGAACGACCTTTCGCAACGAAAACTGTTAAAGAACTATTTCAGAAATATCTTCAACAGAGGAAGAAAGCTTTATAAAATCCAATAAAATAACTTTTAATATGAAATACATATCAATACAAGAAGCAATTAAGAAAGGTAAAGGCAAAGTCTCCATTAGGGGCTGGGTTTACCGTGAGCGTGGTAGCAATAAACTTAAATTCATTACTCTTAGAGATTCTACTAATATCATCCAGTGTGTTTTAGAAAGAACTAACTTTGAAAAAACTTGGGAAGAGATTGATAGCACTAAAATAGAAACTTCGATGGAATTACATGGAACCATTAAGAAAGATGAACGAGCACCTACTGGTTATGAAATTCAAGTAACTGATTATAGGGTTGTAGGTACTTCTGACAATTTCCCAATTGGAAAAGATTTTTCTACAGGATTTTTATCAGATAATAGACATCTTTGGTTGAGATCAAGAAAAATGGTTGCAATCATGAAAATTCGTAGCACTGTATTCGGTGCACTCCACGAATATTTCAGAGGTTTAGATTATCACGAATTCCAATCACCAATTATTATTCCTGGCGGTGCAGAGGAAGGGCCAACATTGTTTGAAATTAAATATTATAAAGACGTTGCTTTCTTATGTCAAACTTGGCAGTTGTATGCAGAAGCAGCAATGTTTGGATTAGAAAAAATTTATACTATTTCTCCTAGCTTCAGAGCAGAGAAAAGTAGTACCTCTCGACATTTGTGTGAGTATTGGCACGCTGAAATGGAAGTTGCTTGGACAGACCTTCCGGAATTAATGGACCTTGCAGAAGGAATGGTAAAATTATGTTTTAAAAGAGTTCTAGAAAAGAATCAGTTGGAATTAGAAATTCTAAAGAGAGATCCTAAAGTTCTTGAACCAGTAATAAAGAAACCTTTTCCAAGAGTAACTTATACTAAAGTTCTTGAAGATCTGAAAAAGAAAAAGATGAAAGTTGAATGGGGTAAAGATTTGAGAACTTTGGAAGAAGAAAAATTCATGGACGGTAAAGATGTTCCTGCTTTCGTTACAAACTATCCTAAAGAAGAGATGGCTTTCTATAAACCTCGTGATCCAAAAGATAAGAAAACAGCTTTGTGTTTCGATTTACTTGGACCAGAAAAGATGGGCGAGATTATTGGTGGTAGTGTTAGAGATGAAAATATTGAAGAACTGAAAGCTTCTCTAAAAGCTGCTGGTGAGGATGTTGATAATTATAAATATTATCTCGATACGAGAAAGTATGGTTCTGTACCTCACGCTGGTTTTGGAATGGGCGTAGAACGAATAGTGAGATGGATTTGTGGTTTGGAAACGATTAAAGATGCGATTGCTTTCCCGAGAACTATGGACCGGTTTAAGCCTTGATTCACAAAGTTTTTTATATTATTTCTTATTTTTTTAAATTATGGCTTTACATTTCGAACATAATTTGCAGCAAGCATTGGAAAACATTCAAGCAGAAGGTTATCATCATATTCTAGTACACAAAGAAGAAATTGAACGCGATGTTTATTCTTCCTGTGAGGTTATAGAAAAGTATGCTGATGCAAAACATGAATTAGTAGAAATTATTAATCAATATTATCCCTCTCTTAATTTCGATTTAATAAACTGGGTTAATAAAAATCAAGATGATGAAGTTTCTTATTTTCTTAACGAAGCCGGTTCAAATGTTTTAAACCATTCGGAATTTAAAGCGCCACATAAGTTCCATTTGTGGTTAGGACAGAAAGGTTTCATTCTTGGTGTTGAACAAAAAGGTAAAACTTTCAATGCAGAAGAAGTACACCATCAAAGAATAAAAGATAACGAGGGCGCAGCTTTTGAATTCTTTAGAAACTGTCAAAGTAAAATTTTCTTTAACGATAGTAAGAATGCTAATATGGTCTTTATGGAATTTGGATTTTTATAACTTCTCAACCATTTCAATTAAATCTTTATGTAAATAATCTCTATTAGAAACATTTTGCATAATTTTCCAAGTGCCAGCATATGATGTTTCTAAACCAGCTTTATTTAACTCTTCAGCGGCTTTAAAACTTGTAAGATGTTGAGCTTTTGTTAACCAACCTTGTGGTAAATCTGAGACTCTAACATAATCAGCTGCAATTGTGTTCAAGTGTTCTTCAACTTTCTCATTATCAACTAAAATAATCGCGCCATAATCTTTTTGTGGCATAATTTCTTTATTAACATCAACCATAATTCTCTTTGCTCTGATTGCACCAGAATAAAAAGTTGCTTGAGATAATTCATTTCTTTGCACTATAATTTCGGGAGATTCTTCTGCTCTTTTTTCCAATTCTTCTTTTGCTTCAACTAAACCAGCTAAATCATTAATTCCAGTAGGATGTAAATATGGTTGAGTATCAACTGGCAAACGCAGATTATTTAATTCCACAACGTCATCATGATTTGAAAAGTAATCAATAAGTTCTTTGAATGCTTCTTTTAAGTCATCAGTATAAGGGATTAATGTTTTCATCTCATCAATGATTGGTTGAACTTCTGCAATAGTTTTAGAATCATATAATCCAAATTGTTCCAACTCTTTTAACTTCAGAGATCCATTTTTCCATTGTTTAAAGTCTCTTTTGGAAATGTCGGCTCTTATGATTACCTCAGCCAAACTGATTTCCTGTTCATCTTCAAAATGTTCAACAAGTTCATAATTCTGGCCACGTAACATTTGATTTTGGAAACGATTGGCAGTGGCATAACCCTGAGCATGATCATTAACATTAACTCCAAATCCCTCCAGAACAGCTTCTAAATGCATCACTTTACGAACGGCTTTAACTGTTCCTTCAACAACTCCTTTAAATTGTTTAATTGAATGTGATTTATATCTTCTCTTCTTGTCTGGTGTTAATGTGTCCATTAACAAATAATTTTTAACTACATCAAAATCTTTCTGCATTAAAGTTGCAAAGAAAGTTGATTTTTTTAATCTCCCCATTGGCACTGAAGATTTTTTAGAATCATCTTTCCAATAATCGCCATCCATAAATAAACTTCTAAAAGTTTCTTTAGCAACTTCTAAATCATCGCCAAACATATTTTCATAATCGCTATTAGCCGATTCTCTGATTCTGGCAACTTGTGGAATGTTAAATATTTGTGGAAGATCAATTTTT
Organism: Candidatus Woesearchaeota archaeon; assembly: GCA_018664115.1. Lineage (GTDB taxonomy): Archaea > Nanobdellota > Nanobdellia > Woesearchaeales > GW2011-AR9 > JABJOX01. Next base: position 16,596 of record JABJOX010000025.1, on the reverse strand, counting down.
CTAATCTCTCCACTTTCTTCTAAAACACTTCTCACTCTACTTAAATCTGGTTTACCATATTTTTTAATAAAACTATCTTCAGCAGATAAATCTAATAAATATTCTAAATCATCAATGTAATTTCCTAAAGCAACTTTTGCATTAACCGTTCTTTCAGTAGCTTCATACTTACATAAAGCAGAGAATAATAATCTTCTTTCAACTGTTGATAAATCTAAATATTCTGAGTTTAAGTTAGTGTAAGCTTCAGTAATTTCTTCTGGTACAGAATTTGGATCATCGCTAATTTTTCTTTTTAACCACTTCATTACTGCCCCACCATAATCTGCACTTAAAGAAAAGTGTGCTCTTCTTGGTTCTAAAGTAGCAGTGTTTCCATAAGATAATTCATCAATAGCAAGAATTAATTTCTTTAATTCAGAATTTAATCTAAGATAATCTTTTAATTGTCTTCTAACATTAGGATTAGTTACTTGGTTAATTAAATTTGGATTATCTTCAAGTTCTTCAAGATTACTAATTACATCTTCTAATGATTGTGGTTGTGTTTTTTTATTTCTTTTCTTAATTTCCTTTTTTAATTTTTGATCAACATAGATTCCTTTTTGTTCACCATTACCAAAGGTTTGAAATAAACTTACTGCCAATTCAATTCCACAATCGTATGTTTGACCAGAAGGGTCTTTCCTGTTAATGAACTGGTAAGCTTGCTGAGTCATTTTGTGACCAGACTTAGAAACAATAACTTCTGCTTGATCTTTTAATCTAATTTGAATATTACGCAAATGAAGATTATTAACCGCTTCATAAACATTATCTGTTTGCATGAAATCTAATAATCTTTGTACATGTAAAGGATTACCTGCAAAATTTTGACAATCGTTGGAGAATGTTTGTAGAGTTTGCTCTAATGAATCTGAACTATTTTCAAAGTTATTTCTAATTGCTGTTTCAATTCGCTGATAAAGTATTGAATCTGATTTTATTTCCATATAATAGATAGATTTGGACTTATTTTATAAATATTTCTTTACTAACGAGTAAATAATAAAAACCATTAATAAAAGTAAATTTTATAATGTTTGTTGAATATTGAGGTATCATGTACATCCTTAAACAAATTCCTGAAGATTTCGTTGTAACTGAGATAAGTAATGTCAAAATCCTCGGTCAAGGTAAATATTTGTATCTTAATTTAAAGAAAACTAATCGCAATACTTTAGATTGTGTTAAAGAGATTGCGAAACAACTTAATCTTAAAGAGAAAGATGTAGGTTTCGCTGGTAGTAAAGATAAGAACGCAGTTACAACACAATTAGTTTCCGTTCTTGGAGTTAGTAAAGAAAAGATAAGTAAAATAAAAATTGACAACTGTGAATTAAGTATCTTGGGTTCTGGTAACAAACCAATTTCTTTAGGTGATTTAGAAGGAAACAGTTTCGAAATTACAATCAGAGATTTAGAAGAAGTTAATATCAACAAAACTAACTTTGTAGCTAATTACTTTGATGAACAAAGGTTTTCTGTTCATAACGTTGATATTGGCAGACATTTAGTCAAGAAAGAGTTTAAAGAAGCTGTTAAATTAATGGATGATTCTCGAGCAGATGAACATTTAGAGAAACACCATAACGATTTTATTGGTGCAATGAAAAAATTACCTAAACGTTTATTGATGATGTATGTGCATGCCTATCAGAGTTATCTGTGGAATGAAACTCTCGCTGAATATCTGAGAAAGAATTCAAAAGTTGTAACAGAAGTCGCTTATAGTTTAGGTCATTTTGTTTTCACAGATAAAAAATTAGATCTAAAAATCCCTTTAATCGGATTCAACGATACTTTAGTTACACCTGAAACAAAAGAAATCATAGAACAAATTATGAAAAAAGAAAACTTACATTTCTCTGATTTTGTAATTAAACAAATCCCTGAATTGAGTATGGAAGGGGATTTGAGAAACGCATTCGTTGATATAACTGATTTGAAAATTGGGGTTACAGAAGAAGATGAACTGAACATTAACAAAAAGAAAGTTAAAGTCTTATTCTCGTTAGGAAAAGGAAGTTACGCGACAATGGTCGTGAGGAAAGTTATCAGTTAACATTAATAATCCCTTACGATTCTTTAATTTTTATATTGACATTTTGAACCGTTACAGAAACAATTTTAACTTCAAAATTAAAAGTACCTTCTTCATACTCAATATTATCAATAAAAGCATTTTTTTTCATAGCCTTAGAATTTCTAATTCTAGCCCCTCCAGAACCAATGCTAAAAATTTGGTCATATTCTTTACCTGAAGGAGAAATTAATTTTGTTCTAACAGAACCACGCCCTTTAACATTTCCTAAAGTTATAATCATTTTATATAAGTCATGGTCTGGATTAAGTTCTAAATTAAAATTTATTAAATCACTATCAACTTCTTTAGTTTCCTCATAAATAGTTTCTTGAAACCAGCCATAGAGGATACTTACTGTTATTAGTCCTATTAAAAATAATAAAGAGACAACAATATATATTATTTTATCTTTTTCCATAATCTAATTTTATAATTATCCTGGCAGTTATAAATTGTTGTAAATCTTTAATACTACTCATAGTTATTTAGAAAATATTAAAATTTTTGTAATCTTTTCAGAATTTCATATGCTTTTAAAACATATTCTTCTTTTAAGTAAATTAAAAGTTCAGGAGTTGCGGTTAATAATTCACTGACAATAATGTCATTAACAGCTAATTCTCTTGTTATTGTTGAAAGAATCCCTTTTTCTTTAATAGCTTCTTCTGGGAAAATCACACTAATTTCTGAGATATTTGATAATTTGTTTTGCAATTTAAATTTATTAATTATTTCTTTCATTCTATCTTCATTTTCTTTATCTAAGAATACTTTTACTGATGAAGATCCGACAACAATTTTAAGAGTATCACCTCGGTCATAATTGGTATTAGCAATTAGATGCTCTAATTTTTGGATTAATTCTTTTTCTTTTTGAAAATCAAGAATAGTGATGTTGTCTTTGATATTAATCTTAGTTTTTAAAAATAATTTCTTTGCTTCTTTTCCATTTTCTTTAAACTTAAAACGACGTAACATTGCAATTACTGCTTCAAGTTGGTTAGATTTTGCAATCCTTTGTTTTACTAAGTATCTGGCAAGAGATCTTCTATTAATTAATTTTTCTTGATAACAAGTTTCTATCTCTGGCTTTTTACTAAGAAACTGTCGGAATTCTTGTTCTATTTGTGACATTTTATTTTGAGATGTGCCTAATCTTTATAAATATTTCTGTTTGTGACATTTAATTTAAGTAGAAGTTATGACATCAATAATCTAAGTCAAACGGACTTAAAACGTGGAGATTTACAAAATGAAGAATTACGTAATAGGGGCTCTACACTTTTCACCAATGGTTGGTTATGAAGGACATGAAAGTTATGGTGAAATACTTAAAAAAGCAAAAACAGATTTGAAAGCATTTAGAAAAGGCGGAGTCCATGCAGTTATACTGGAAAATAATTATAATTTCCCACATAAAACAACTGATGAAACTAAAGAAGCAGTTGAAATGATGACTTCTTTAGTTAACGATTTAATGGAAGATTCTAAATTGCCTTTTGGGATTAGTGTTTTGTTTAATGATTATAAATCTGCATTAAAAATTGCCCATGAAACTGGTGGTGAATTTATTAGAGTTCCTGCATTTGTGGATGATATCCGTACCAGTTATGGTGAAATATATGCTAATTCTCAAGAAGTTACTGATATTAGAAGGAAACTTGGTGCTGGAAGTGTTAAAATTTATGCAGATGTTCAAGTTAAGCATGCAGAAATGATTGATAAAGATAAAACTATTGAGGAATCAGCATTAGAAGCTATTGCTCAAGGTGCTGATGGATTAATTGTTACTGGTAGAATTACTGGAGATCCACCTAAATTACATGAATTAAAAAAAACTAATTCTTTAACTGATGTTCCTATTATTATTGGAAGTGGGGCAACAGCAGAAAATATTAATGATTTATTTAGTTATTCTAATGGTGTCATTGTAAGTACTTCTTTGAAAAAAGGGGATGCTGTTGATGGAGAAGTAAATATTAAACCACATCACCAAGAAATTGATTCGCAGAAAGTACGTGAATTTATGAAGGCTGCCAGAAGGCATCTTTCAGGTCATTTTTGTTATCCCTTTTGGTAATTCTGTGGGTTAAAATTTATGTTTAATTCAAAAATATTTTAACTAAAATGGGGGACTTAAAATGATAAAGAAAATTACATCACTTGACATGCACATACATTCAACCTCTTCAGATGGGGAAGATTCACCAGTTGAAATAGTTCAAAAAGCTTATGATTTAGGTTTAGAAATGATTGCAATAACTGATCATGATAGCATATCTGGTTTAGAATCCGGAAGACAAAAAGCACCAGATTTAGGGGTTGAATTTGTGAACGGTGTTGAATTAAGTGTTTCGCTTTATCATCAAGATTACAAAGAAGGAATAAACCCAATGGAGATACATATTTTGGGATATGGGTTTGATGATCAAAATAGTGAGTTGAACAGAATCTTAAAAGAAAATCAAGAATATCGGCAATTTCGGGCGGGAGAAATTATATTCAAATTGAATTCAGCACTATTTGAAGAAGGCAAAGACCAAATAACTAATCAAGAATTTCGGGCTTTGCAAGATAACATTGAAGGTTCAATTGGAAGACCTCATTTAGCTAAATTGTTAATTGAGAAAGGTGTTGTTCAAGACAAGATTGAAGCTTTTAAAAAATATTTGATAAAATGTAATGTTCCAAAAAAAGAGTTAACTTTTGAAGAAGGATGTAATTTGATTAGACAAGCAGGTGGAGATGTTTATTTGGCTCATCCTCATGGGGATAAAGATTATTCTATTATGAAAATAACAGAAGATATTCAAGCTCAAGAAGCAATTATCTGTGGTATGGCACCACATTTAGATGGAATTGAATGTTATCATTATGACCACACTTCAGAGCAAAGCGAACAATATGTAAAAATTGCAAATACTCTGGGCTTAAGAATCTCCGGGGGGAGTGATCATCATGGTGGCGCAGAAAGAGAAAGACTAGGAAAAGTATATGTGCCGCCAGATATTAAAGATAATGTTAAGAGATTTGGAGGAAAATAAAATGGTATTATATTTTGAGAAAGAAGATTTTTTATTATTGCCGGATGCGTATGATTTTGAAATTCAAGACGCAATAAGAATTATTCACAATAGAACCGGAGAAGTATATTTTAATCCTGACTTGTGTTGTAGTCTTCCTGAAGATTCAAGAAGAAGAGAAGCAATTGAAGATTTAAGTAATATATTATATCGGTCAAGAAAAAAGAATTTTATTAAATCAATATGAATTCAAAAACTTTACAACTCTTAACGCACCTAAGAGAGAACTCTAGAGAGAAGCTTACTACTATTAGTAAGAAGACTAATATTCCAATCTCTACTCTTTTTGATTTGCTGAAAGAATTGCAAGGAAACTTAATTACCAAAAGTACTGTTTTATTAGATTTCTCTAAGTTAGGTTATTATGCGAGAGCTAAAGTGTTTTTGAAAGTTAGTAATGAAAATAAAGAGAAATTAAAAAATCATCTAGAATTAAATCCTAATGTTAATACGGTATTTAAGATTAATAATAATTGGAATTTTTTAATTGAGACAGTACACAAAAACATCAAAGAATTGGATTGTTTCATGGAGAATTTACATAATAAATTTATGATTGAGAATCAACAGATCCATTATCTTATTGATGAGCTTAAGAAAGAGGGATTTAGTTTAAATTAAAGAGCGAAAATAGTAAGTATTAAATAATCCTACACTTATTCTCATTAAAAAAGAGGTGTATATCATGAAAAAAATAATAACAGGTGTTCTATCTACAATTATAGCTTTACCAGCAGTTCTTGCAGGTGGTGCTTGGAATAAAACCAGTGCTTGTCCATTTTATGGTGCGAAAGGCGGATCTTGGATGATTAGCTGGGGTTTATTAAAATTAGTCTATCTGGCTGTTGCAGTTTTTATAATCTCGGCAGTATTCTGGTGGACATACAAGTGGATAGTTGTTGATAAAAAAACAGTAAAAAGAAAAAAGAGGTAGATTAAAATGAATCCAATGGAAATAATTGCAGTAGTAATTGCAATTTTAACTTTATTGAAAATAATTATGTTTTTGTTTAACCCAAAATGGTTAATGACATTAGTAGAATCAATGCATAAGTATATCGTTTTGCAAGCTGTATTTGTAAGTATTTTTATTTTAGTATTAGGAGCTTATTTGGTATTGTTTTTAGGAGTTGTCAATTTAATCGTAGCATCGTTATTTGGAATGATGACTTTTGCTTTAGTTTTAGTAATGTCTCCAAAACTCTACTTAAAGTTTGGCAAAGACATCATTAAGAACAGAAAAGCGTTAATCCCTGTATTCTTAATTTGGGGAGTATTATCTGTTTGGACCCTTTGGACTTTGTTTGGTTAAGGCAACATTTATATATTTCTTTTTTTTCTTTAACTTAAAATGGGCGCAATACTTTACACTTTTTTATCAGTGATTATAGTTTCTTTAATCTCATTACTTGGAATTGTCTTCTTTATTTTAAAGAAATCTACTTTAAAGAAAACTCTTCTATTTCTAGTAAGTTTATCAGCCGGATCATTATTCGGAGGAGCTTTATTACATCTCTTACCAGAAGCAATTGCAAAGACTGGATTCACATTAACCGTTTCATTATCAGTTTTAGCAGGAATTTTAGTTTTCTTTCTGATTGAAAAGTATGTCCATTGGCACCACTGCCATGATCCAGAATGTTCTGGTCACAAACATCATCTCGTTGTTATGAATTTAGTTGGAGATGGAGTACACAATTTTATTGATGGCTTAATTATTGCAGTTAGTTATCTGGCCAGTATTCCATTAGGGATTGCTACTACGATTGCAGTTATTTTGCACGAAGTTCCGCAAGAAATCGGCGATTTCGGAGTTTTATTATATTCTGGATTAAAGAAATCTAAAGCTTTATTCTATAATTTATTATCAGCTTTGGTAGCAATTATTGGCGCAGTTATCGGTTTAGTATTCGCATCAGAAACTTTCATTAGTTTGGTTATTCCTTTCGCTGCCGGTGGATTTATCTACATTGCCGGTTCAGACTTAATACCAGAATTACATAAAGAATGTGGCCCTAAAGATTCTTTCTGGCATATCTTTGCATTAATCTTAGGAATTGGTTTAATGGTTGTGTTAAAGTTTATTGCGGTTTAACAGTTTTAATTTACCGTCTTTTACGTTTATTTTTAAATTTATTCCCAGAATTGCCATTTCTAGAAAACGGTCTTGATGCAGATTTATGTTTAGATCTAGAGCCTCTACCAAAAGATTTTCGAGGTGGTGGTTTAGCTGCTGTTCCTACAGCATTCTTAGCAGTTTCTGAATGAAAGGTATGGTCCATTACTTCTATCTCCTGTTTGATTAATTTTTCAATATCTCTCAAAAAATTTCTTTCTTCAGCCGCACAAAAAGAAAATGCTGTTCCATCAGTTCCTGCCCGGGCAGTTCTTCCAATTCTATGAACATAACTTTCTGGTTCGTTAGGAAGTTCAAAATTTATAACATGTGAAATATTTTTAATATCAATTCCTCTTGCTGCAATATCAGTGGCTACTAATACATTAATTTTACCAGTTTTGAAATTACTAATTGCTTTGGTTCTTTGGTTTTGTGATTTATTTCCATGAATTGCATCAGCAGGGATATTATGTTTGTTAAGGTACACTGCTACTTTATTTGCTCGATGTTTTGTTCGAGTGAAAATTAAAACGCTGGTAAGATGTTTCTGTCTTAATAGTTCCAGTAATAATTTTTCTTTTGAAGATTGATCAGTAAAAAAAACATATTGTTTTATCAATTCAACTGTAGTGGCTTGTGGTGTAACCTCAACATGGATCGGGTTCTTAAGCAAGCTTTTTGCTAGTGTATTGATCTGTGGAGACATTGTTGCTGAGAAAAATAATGATTGTCTCTTATGGGGTAATTTTGCAATTACCTTCTTAATATCATGAATGAATCCCATGTCTAACATTCTGTCTGCTTCATCTAATACAAAAAATTCTATACTATTAAGATTAAGTTTTCTTTGATTCATCAAATCTAATAATCTGCCCGGTGTTGCCACAACAATGTCAACTCCTTTCGATAATGCTTGAACTTGTCGCCCTTGACTTATTCCTCCAAAAATCACGGTGTGTTTAAATTTAAGAAACTCACCATACACGGAAAAACTTTCTCCAATTTGGGCTGCCAGTTCTCGAGTTGGAGCAAGTACTAAAGTTTTAATTGTCCTAGGATATTTTTCAGTCATCCTTTGCAGTATTGGTAATACAAATGCAGCAGTTTTACCAGTGCCTGTTTGAGCAATACCAATCAAATCTTTACCTAATAATAAACCCGGGATTGATTTTGCTTGGATGGGTGTAGGAATAGTATACCCCTGTTTAGTTATTGCTCTTTCTAATGCGGGCATTAATTTCAAATCTTTAAATGATGTTATTTCTTCCATTATAGTGTAAAATATACTTCCCAGTTATAAAGGTGTTTCTATTAAATTTAACATCGGGAATAAAAGAAGTCATCAGAAATGTTGATCTATTTGATTAACTATGTTATGTTCGTCAAGCTTGCGAGACCGAAAATTCAGTTGCTACACTGGTTTTGTAGCAAAGCGTTAGGGTTTTTGAAAATATTTAAATAGTCCTTATCTTTTAATATTAATTATGAAATTAAGTGTATCTGTTTATATGATTCAGGCATTAGCTAAAGAGGTGTATAAAGACTTACTTAGTAATAAAATTACTAAAGCAAGACGAGAAATAAAAGCAATAGTCGACTTAGACTTAGCTGAGATAAGAAAGTTAGAATTTGATCATGGAGATCAGAGAGTGTTAAGAGAGTGTTACATAGTACTCCATGATGCTCGTAAACTATTGGAATGGTCATTTGGTGACCGTATATATATATATTCTAAATTCGAGAAAGTGAATAAAGCAAAAAAACTTGTAGAATCTATAAGGAGAATAACTAAGAATGAAGTAAAAGAGATTGAGGAAGATCAAGAAAAGATAGAAATATTTAAAGATTGTTGGGAGAATAATCTTAATTCGAGATTTATTTATCATGGAACTAATTCTGCTGCTTTAGCTAAAATCCGGAGATATGGGCTTGTTCCTGGAATGAAAGTGTACAATGAAAGAGACGTACAGGAATTAGTTGCCCTATTTAGAAAAGCAGGTTCTAGTTTTACTTCTGGGGACATTTATAAGAATCAAAAAGGAAAATGGATCTATTATACTGGAATTAAGTCAGAGGCTGAAGATTATGCAAGAAGAATTGCAGAATTCTGGTCATATATTGTTGACCCTAATGGTAAGGGTCCTGTAAACTATAAATATGCTAGAAGAACTGTTTGTCTTAGGCTTATTGGTGTAGAATATGATCGTAAGAAAGAAATTTCCGATAATCAATTGTTAGATTATGTAAAAGCAAATTCAATACTGAAAAGAAAAGAGATTAACTATGCCCTCAAATGTTTTGATAGACTATGGAAAGTATTAGGTGATTCAAAACCAGTAGTACTTCATATTTCTATAAAGTGTCCTGCATTATTAGAAAAAATATTTTTGTATGGTAAAAAAAACATTCTTGATAATTTTTTGTTTAGTTTCAGTAGATATTTAATAGTTTACCAAAATTTTCCAGATTCAAAATCAAATTATTTCTTAATCCCTACTGAAAGAATTGAAACCATGGTTAATGATTTTTTCCTTACCAGAATGGGTCTCAGATCTACTGTTGTTAGCCATAATTTTAGTATCAATAAAAGGATTCCTGCAAAATATATTGTTAAATATGAATACATCTGATGTTTTATAGTTACTTAAATCATTTCTCAAAAAACCATGATAAAAGTTATTGTTTCAATTGTGAGTATTTCTGACCCACTCCCGCGCGAGAAATTATAAATGATTTCTGGGGGTTATTCGACAAAAAGGTCGCACAACCCACTGGTCAACCACGGGCAAATTATATAAAGTACCTCCTCTAATAGATATTACATAGATGTTCTTATAATTAAGCTCAAATGATAACTAAAATTAAACACCCCTATAAACCCGTACATTTGAAGTCTATACTTCATCCTCTCATAAATAAATGGTTCTTCAAGAAATTTAAAGACTTCTCGCTTCCACAACTTTACGGAGTAATGGAAATCCATAAAAGAAATAATGTTCTCATCTCTGCGCCAACAGGAGCAACTAAAACTCTAACCGGATTCTTAGCCATTTTAAACGAACTAATCGATTCAGCTAAAAAACAGATTTTAGAAGATAAAGTCTATTGTGTTTACGTTTCTCCATTAAAAGCATTAAACAACGACATTGCCAAGAATCTAATTGAACCGTTAGAAGAAATAGAAAAACTTAACAAAGACAAACTAGGGATCAGAATTGGCGTTAGAACAGGCGACACTACCGCTTACCAAAAACAAAAGATGTTGAAGAACGCTCCCCATATTCTGATTACTACTCCTGAATCTCTTGCCATTATGATTAACTCTCCAAAGTTCAAAGAAAAACTTACTGATGTGCAATGGTTAATTGCTGATGAGATTCACGCTATTGCTGATAATAAACGAGGGGTCCATTTCAATCTTACTATGGAACGATTGCAAAGAATTTCTCCGGCTATGTCTAGAATCGGTCTTTCTGCAACCATTGCCCCTTTAGAAGAAATTGCTAAATATCTTGTTGGTTACAAAGGTGATGACCTCAGAGATTGTGGAATTATTGATGTCCAGTTCATTAAAGAAATGGATCTACAAGTCCTCAGCCCAGTAAAAAGTTTGGTTGATACAGATTATACTTCGACACATAATAAAATGTATGAATTGATGAATAAACTTGTTCAGAAACATCGAACAACTGTAATCTTTACTAATACTAGATCAGCTACAGAACGTGTTGTCCATAATCTTAAAGAAAGGTTTCCAAAATTATACAACGATAATAATATTGCTGCTCATCACGGTAGTTTAGGAAAAGAAGCCCGTTTTAAAACGGAACAAGATTTAAGAGATGGAACATTAAAAGTTGTCGTTTCCTCTACAAGTTTAGAATTAGGAATTGATATTGGTTATGTTGATTTAGTTTTATGTTTAGGATCTCCAAAGTCTGTGGCAAGATTCCTGCAACGAGCAGGTCGTGCAGGGCATCAATTACATTCTACCGTAAAAGCAAGAATAATTGTTACTGATAGAGATGATTTAGTTGAATGTTCATTAATTCTAAAAGCAGCAATAGAACGTAAGATTGATCGCATTCATATCCCCCAAAACGCATTAGACGTTTTGTCACAACACATTTATGGGATAGCAATTAATGGCGTGATAAACATTTATGAAATGTTTCACCTCATCAAAAATTGTTATTGTTACCATAACTTAGAATGGGAAGATTTCTTTGAAGTTATTAAATATCTTTCCGGAGAGTATGTTGCTCTTGAAGAAAGATATGTCTTTGCTAGAATTTGGTATGATGCAGAAACAGGAAACATTGGTAAGAGAGGAAAAATGGCGAGAGTTATTTACATGACTAATATTGGAACCATTCCTGAACAGACGTTTATTAGAGTTAAAGTTGGTGAACGAATTGTCGGTACAATTGATGAAGGCTTTCTTGAACGATTGAGACCGGGAGATGTCTTTGTTCTTGGAGGAAGTGTTTACATGTTTAAATTCTCTCGGGGAATGACGGTGCAAGTTTCTACTTCAGTTAGTCGACCACCAACCGTTCCTTCTTGGTTCAGTGAAATGTTACCGTTGTCATTTGATTTAGCGATGGAAATTAATAAGTTCAGACATTTGATGGATGATAAATTTATTCATAAAGTTAGTAAGAAAGATATTCTCAAATTTATTAACGAATATTTATACGTTGACGGAAAAGCGGCTAATGCGATTTACCAGTTCTTTTACGAACAATATCATTTCAGTGAGATTCCATCCCACCGTAAAATTGTTATTGAGAAATATTCTGATCGAGGAATGAATTATGTTATTTTTAATACTTTATTTGGCAGAAGAGTAAACGATTGCCTTTCTCGAGCATTAGGCTTTGCTATCGGCAGATCTCAACATCGGGATGTAGAAATAGGAATTACAGATAACGGTTTCTATATGGCTTCAGAAAAAATCTTTAATGCCCTAAGAGCATTTGAATTGTTAAAGTCAGAAGATTTTCGTGCGACATTAGAAAATGCGATTGAAAGAAGTGAAGTTCTTTCTAGAAGATTTAGACATTGTGCTGCTCGTTCTTTAATGATGCTTCGTTCATATATGGGCAGGAAAAAAAGTGCAGGAAGAATGCAAGTTAATAGTAGAATTTTATTTAATGCTGTTAAGAGGATTGGTAATGATTTCCCCATTTTGAAAGAAGCAAGACGAGAAGTTCTGGAAGATTTAATGGATTATAAAAATGCGCAATTGATTATTGATGGTATTGTTGATGGAAAAATCTCTTTGGTTGAAACAAATAATCTGATGCCTAGTCCTTTTTCTTTCGGTTTGATTGTCGGCGGTTATTCAGATGTGATTAAGATTGAAGATAAACAGGAATTCTTGAAACGGATGCACCAGATGGTTCTGGCTAAAATCGCTCTGAAAGATGGTAAGAAATTGATTAAAGAGAAGAAAGAAGAATTCTCTTATACTGGTTTCTGGGATGAGCAGAAAAAACAGCAAGAAGATCGTAAAGATACATTTCAAGAAAAATTAAAAATGCAAATCTGGAATTTGAAACGTGTTCCTGTTTATATGAAAGAAGAGCTGGTTAAATTAGTAGAAACTGGCAATATGCAGAAAAAGATTTGGGATGAGATTGAAATATATCAAGAAGATGTTGAGAAAGATTGGCCTGATGAGTTGAAAGAATTTGTTGGAAAGAAAAAATAAAAAAAGAAAATTTTATTTAATCTTCTGGATGCATTAATTCGTATGCTTCTGCTGGGTCATCTATTCCTAATTCATCCATAGCATTTTTCATTAGATCTTCTTTAACTGCTTTAATATCTTCTGCTGGAACTAATTTGGCCAAATAAAAATTTCTATTATTTCCAAAACTAAATTTAGCTGCCGGTTCAATAACTCCAATCTCTTTAGCAATTTTGTAATCAATAGAAGTTCTATCCTTTGCAAAACCATATCCCTCATCTGTTGAATCAAGATGACTATAATCTAATTGAACATCATATAAAATAAATTCTTTTAAAGATTCATCTAATCTTTCAGTTTCTGGTTGATAAAAAGTTAATCTACTTCCAAATCTATCCATTACAGCTTTTTCTTTTCCTCGTAAACTTAGCATTTGATTAATTTCTTTAGGAGTATATCTTTTTAGACTTTTATCGGCCCTCCATGAACTATTATCTACCATTCTTACAAAAGAAGTTTTGCCATCTTTGTATAATACTGGCGCTGAAACAATTTGTTGACTTTGATTATTATAAAAAGCTTGATTAACATCTTTAATTGTTCCTAAAAAATTAGGGATGAAAACAACTATTTTTTGAGGAGTCTCACTAAATTCTGGTTTTTCTGTAACCAAGATCCCTTTATCATTTTTATTCAAAATATCATACAATCTAGAATCTTCTAGTTTGTCACAAATAAATTGTATTGCTTTTGTTTTATTTTTTTGACTTACCATTTTTTATTTTCCTCCATAAAAAATTGCTTAAAAAATATTTTATTTTTTATTGCCATATTATTATTTTCCTCGCTTTAATTTATAAAATTTTCCCAGCAAAAACGTTATGTTTGTCCCGAGAAATTTTAACTTTAATTTTCTTATCTTTCTTGAACCGACATTCAGGAACAGATATAGTTCTTCCTTTAGCTACAGCAATCACTGAGTTTGGAAAACGGTCTACAGATTTAACTATTGCTTTAATTTCATCTCCCATTTGAAATGGTTTCTCTAACTCTATAGTTTTTTTAATTCCAAAATCTGTTGCTGACAATTTTTGTTTTAATCCGATTTTACATTCTAAATCATTAATCATGCCATAAAATTCTTGCCAATCTTTTGCTCTCACTGGATTTCTACCAGTTTTATAATTTAAAAAGTTTTGTATACCTAATACAGGGTGTTTACTCTTCGCTTCTAATCCCAATTCTTTAACAAACGCAGTAATTTTTTCTAATTCATTATCGTTATATCCGGGAATAAAAACTGGAGCAACTAAGATATTTATTTCTTTCTTGACAGCATACTTAATCATATCTAAAACATAATCTAAATTATATTTGCAACCAGCAAGTTTCTCAGCCAATTCCTGATTCATTGCATCTAAAGAAACATTGAACCTTAATTTATCTTTGAACTCAGCCAACTTATCCATTTGACTTTTCGTGACTAAAGTGAAATTAGAATCCATAGAAATCACAGTTATTTGCTCATTTGAATACAAATCTTCAACTAATGGAATTAAGTCTGCGTATAAGAAAGGTTCTCCCTGCACACCAATATGAATTTCTACTGGCTCTTTAACAACTTTAAGCAATTTTCTTAGTTCTTCAACTAAATAATCTTTTTCAACAACAAAATCAGTTTTTTTAGAATTACTCCCTTCTCCGACAGAACAATAAATACAATTTAAGTTACAAGAAGTTACTGGCTTGATTTCAATCAAAGAAGTGTTTCTGTAAATAATCCCAAAAGAAACGTTACCCATCAAAGGAATTCCTGAATTTTGATGAACATAAACTGCTTTGTTTCCATTAATTGAATTTTTAAGATTGTCAAAATGATTTGATAATAAGTATGAGAATTTCATTTCTGCTTTTTCTTGATATGTGTCAGTGAACTCTAAAGTGTGTTGATCAATTAATTTAAATGGGCCAATTTGATTCAACTCTGATAGTGGAATCTTAGCGTAGAATATTCTAAGTAAATTAACTTGTAAATCCTCTCCTTTTATCTCAAAAGATAACGTTTTAAACGCTAATTCTGCCATATTAGTATAATTATGGTTTCTTTTTATAAACTTATTGGTAATAGTAATCAACCAGTGGTAACTTAATATGTGTCCTTAAGAAAAGATAAGCTTTTTAATAAGTTGCCCTTCTGGAAAATTGGGGTGGATATGGACAATATAAAGATTACTCTGGAAACTTTGTACGATATTCTCAGAAATGAGAAAAAGAGGGAAGATTTACAAAAACTAGAAAGTACTTTCTTTATTGATGTAATTAGTTATATGCGCGAAAAACAAGCCTTCTTAGCCACTAAAAAAGATGAGGACGATTTATTTGCTTCAGGGGAAAAAGCTAAGTTAGAGTATGAAATTAGAAGTATTAAACGCATTCTGAAAGAAATTTATGAAAAACGTGAAAAGAAGATCTTAGACATTGCTCTTAACAGGAGTAGAACCGGTTCAGAGATTATCGATACTAGTGCGATGCTTAGAGAAGAGAAAGAATTCTATGAAAGAATTTTAGATACTTTGGATAAATTTCGTCAGGGAATAATTATGAATTTGTTTAAAGGCGAGTTGCCTTCTTTATTAGATTTGAGCAGAGTTTGTTTCGAAGTTGAAAAGCCAGTAGTTAAGGAAGAAGTTAAATTATCACAAGTACAAGAAAAGAAATTAGAACAAGCAACATTACCAGCAGAGGATTCTTTAGAAACAGAAGAAACAAGTGAGTCAGAAGAGCCGGAAGAAGAGACAACTGAACCTAATGAATCAGAAGATGAAGAAACTGAAACACCAGAACCTCAAGAATTAACTAAAATCAAAATGATCAAAGCGATGCCTAGTTTTATTTGGAAAGATATGAAAGAATATGGTCCTTATGAAGTTAATGACGAAGTAGAAATCTTCCCTGAAGTTGCTGAGTTAATGATCAGAAAAGGAAGAGCAGAGAAAGTTTAACATTTCATACAAATTTGTCCACGACTACATAATTCGTTACAACCAAAATTTAAAATAACATAATTTCTCTTGTATAACATTCTAGCAATAACTTCTTTCAAAGCAAATGAATCTTTATAATCAAGAATGGCTTGCAACTGTTCTTTAGAGAAATGATATTCTGCAAAGAATTTTCGGACATAATTCATTTCATCTTTCTTCATCATTTCAAACTTTTTCCATTCTTGATGTAACCGAGCATCATATTTCCTAACAATGCCTTGATATAATCTTAAAGGATGAGTTTCTTTTGTATCAATCTTAGTAACTGTCCATAACCCTTTTTTTTCATGGACAAACTTTCTGAAAGCTAACTGTAACATCGAAGTAATATCTTCTACTCCTTTATGGAAACAGATGTCACAAACTCTTGAAAATGCATCATATGTTGCCTTTGCACATTTTTTAAACATTTTTGTTAAAAGATCATTTTCCCTTTCAGAACTAGCTTCTTTTCCATACTTTTTAATCAAATAATTTTTGCTGTTGTTAAGAATAAACAAATTTTTGAAAGCTTGATAAATTCTGCCCGC
>JABJOX010000017.1 GCA_018664115.1 Candidatus Woesearchaeota archaeon | reverse complement strand
AACATTATTTCCTTCAACTGCAACTCCGGAAAGTGCAGAAATTTTTACAGCAATGAAAACTAACAATAAAACTTGAATTATAACTGCAACTGCTAAAAACTTTTGAAAACTGTTTAGTTTTGTTCCGCAGCAATTATCTTTCACTTTCTTGTGTTCAGGTTTCTTTTCTGTATGATGGTGTTCTTTACGAACGTGGTGTTCATTATGTTTATGATGTTCATGTTCTTCTTTTTCATAGTGTGTCATTTTGTTTTACCTCTTTATTTTTTTATGCAAATCTAAAAGCTCCCGCTTCAATCTCTGAAGTTTTTATTACTATATTATTGTTTTTAATTTCATGGCCTAAATAACTTGGCCAACAACCATAACCTTTGTTCTGTGTTCCCAATCCGTCAATCTTAAACACTTTACCGCAATTGATACAAGCAATATCCGTGCCTTGTTGTTCGTAACCTTTATTTCCACCGCAAACATCACAAGCATCAAAGGCTGTTCTTACTTTACCATCTGATCCTCTGACAGCGAAATAAGTTACTGTAACACCTTTTGCATTATAATCAAACTTTTGTACTTTGTCAGTTATAGAATTCAAAGGTATTTCTACCAATCCAGCATTAACTGTTGTTGTCGCTGGTTCTTTGCTAGAACTTTCATTACCTGAACAGCCAAAAATAAACAATGCTGTTATTAAAATTAATCCCAAAATCATTATTCGTTGTTTCATTGTGCTAGTATTAGGATTGTAACAGCTTATAAAAGAAGTAGTGAAACTAGTTTCCAAAGAGACATTTTCTCGCTTTATTTGAATATATTGTCTAGAATCTATATTTCATACAATAAGTTTATAAACTAAACATAATCTGGGAGAATTATGAAAAAATTCGTACGTGGGCCCGTTAAAAAGGGCAGGGACAGAAAATCAGGAAGATCACGATCAGAAGGTTCTAGCTTCAAAAGAAGAGATTCTTCAGACAGATTTTCCAGAGATCGGCCAAGTAGAGGCAGAGAGGGAGGATCTCGTGACAGAGAAAGAAGTTCTCGTGACAGATCAGAAAGAACTGAAGTAATTTGCGACAAATGCAAAGCTAAATGCGAAGTTCCTTTTAAACCAACTTCTGATAAACCAGTTTATTGCAGTGATTGTTTTAAGAGTGATTCTAGACCTGATTCTCGAGGCAGAAGAGATAATAGCTCTAAAGGCCTTGAACAGATCAATGAGAAGCTTGATTTAATAATGAAAGCATTGAAGATTTAATTTTATTTTTACTTTTTTTACTTTATTTTTTAATTTCAAAAAGGCAATACTTCTTCTAAAATTTCTTTATAGAAAGGCATCCAAAAATCAATTTCACTTAAATCTGATTTCTTAAACCATTTAAATGAAATTAAGCCTTTATCTTTGAGAGTTATAGTTTGATTTTCTTTAAGTTCACAAAGATAAAATAATGCAAAACGAGGTTCATCTTTAGGAGTAGTCATATATTCGTCTCCTATATATTTAGCATAAACTGGTTTAATATTTTTCACTTCAACATCAACTTCTTCTTTTAATTCTCTAATTAAACCTTCTTTCTCTTTTTCTTTCTCATCAATTCTTCCACCGGGAAAGTGCCATTTGTGTTTATAATATTCTCCCCATTGCACCATTAAAAATTGTTTATTTTCTTTATCAATAATAATCCCATATTCTCCAACTTTAGTTAGTAAGTGAACCATATATATTCAGAAAGACCGGTTTAATAAATAATTTTCCTAAGAATTACTTCAAAATAATCACATTACTCATTCCACGTCTTTTCCGTTCAATCAGAGATTTTCCTTCTAAACGGTCTAAGATTCGAGTAACTTTAACTTTACTTAATTTAGTTTCATTAACAAGAGAACTTTGAAAGACAGAACCATCTTCTCTGATAATGATGTTCATTAGATTTCTTTCTTCTTCATCAAGATTTTCTAATTTCTTTTGTTTTTCTTCTTCAGAGATTTCCTTTTTAGATTCTTGAATGATAGTTTCATCTTTCATAAAGAAGATGATAAAGAGACTAACTAAAACTAGTAACCCCATTAATCCGTAACTGATAATTTGTTGTGTTTGGACTGTAGCATGCATTGGACATAATTCTCCATGGGTACAAGAAACTTCAACAATACTTTGCAAAGCATAATTGAAAGACATCACTACAAAAAAGAAAATTATTGTTAGTCCAAGTATCAAATATCCTACATGTTTGTTTCTCATCTTATGCTTAAAACTAAGTCTGCATTATATATTTTGTGGTATTGTGGAGAAATAATAAGAAAAAAAGAACTAGGGAAATCTAGTCATTATCCACTCTAGGTGCGAGAATAAAACTTAATGCTAACCGATCAACAATCTTATACTCAATCTTCATTGGATAATCAGTATTAAAGTGGACAGAAACTTTATCGCTTAGTTTACTACCTGCAATCATTTTCTTCAGATATTCTAAAGAGAATTTGGCTTTAAATTTATCATCAGAATCTGCTCTAATCATTGTTTGTTCATCAGGTTTGATTTCAATGAAAGCTTTACTTAAATCGCCTTCTGCTTTTACAGATAATTGTGATTTTTCTCCTAAGAAAGTTACTGATTCTGCAACTACAGAAACATCTTCAATTGCTTCAGTTAACATACCAGAATTCATTTCTACTGTCATTGGAAAAGTTAATTCAGGTACTTTTTGTTCTTTATCCTCAATTTCCAAAGTAGGAATAGAAAAAGACCGAGTAGTATTACTTTTCATTTGAATTTTGAGTTTATTATCTTCTGTTGTTTCTAAAGTTAAAACATCGTCAGATTTTGCTCTTCTTAAAATTTGTTTTAAATTGTTTAGATTAATGGCAATCTCTTCCGTTTCTTTAATTTCGTATTTTGTGAAGCAACTGCTTAACATTTTGAAAATAACCATTGCTACGTTAGCAGGATCCATGGCCACCATTTCTAAACCGTTATTACTAACATTAAATTTTGCTTCTGTGACTAATTCTGAGATAATTGAAATGCTATCTTT
>JABJOX010000062.1 GCA_018664115.1 Candidatus Woesearchaeota archaeon | reverse complement strand
CTTTCTGAACTTAGGAAATTTCTTGTACAATTGATCAAAATATTTCTCATGACAATTAAACAATCTTGTTTTCCAACGTTTATAGAAATATTCCATCTCTTCTTCTGTAAAATCTTCTCCACGCATGTGTACCAATTTAATCTTCTTGATACAAGATTTTTCTAACTCTTGATACAATTCTTTTCTTTGTTGAATTCCCAGCGTTGTTGGAAATAAAGTTACTTCTTTAATTCCTAAGAGATTAATCTCTTTCAACTGTAATCGCCAGTGATCTTTGTTACGAATAGCAGAAGTACAAGTTATTCCCGGATAGATTCTATTTTTAAGATTCATTTTAAACCATAACACTATTAACTTTCTCATTCAAGAAATAGATCTTAACATCGCCGCCACAGAACGTTTTAACTAACTGAGCAGTTTCTTTAACAATTTCGTTTAATTTTTTCTGTGTAACCGGTAACATCACTTCAAAATGAATTAAAGCAGATTTGCTTTTATTATCTAATTCAGTTTTCTTAGATTTCCAGAAATCTAATTTCATGCCCAGAATACTTTTCTCATCTTGATAATATAATGCTCCTTTCTTAAGTTCTCTTAAAGCGCCCACTTTTTCTTTTCCCGAAGATAAAGCAAATGTAAGATTACCATTGATTTTACTATAATCGTCAACTCCAAATGGAACAATATGTTTTAAAGCGACATAATTCATTAAATTAGTAAGTACATCTCTACTCTTAATACTTTTTCCACTTAAAACTTTCTTCAACAATTTTTCAACAGCAGTGTGATAATGTTTTGCCTTAGAACCAAACTCTTCCTGAGCAACTTTCCATGGTGAAATTAAATCATGATTTTTTATAGTTTCCTTATTAAAAGTTAATTTGATCAACTCTTCAACATCATGCAATAAATGTTTTGACTCATTTAATTTACTTTTATTATCAATGTTTTCAACAAGAATAAAAGCAATCTTTAAAGAATTAAATTTCTTAAAAACACTTTTTTTAACAGTAATCTTCATTTTTTGTGTTTACGTTTATGTCTGTGCTTCTTTTTATGTGGTTTTTCTTCTGTTTCACTATTAGAACTAAACTCTTTAGCAACTTTCTTTTCTCTTCTCTTTCTTCTGAAAAAATCAAATGTACCCCTAATAATCCCATACTTTTGTTTGTGAGTTTTAATTCCGTGAAACATATTTAACTGATCTAAATCAAAACGGATATCTTGTAAAAGTTTAACTTTTTTCCGTTCATAATGCACTCTAGCAATTAATAATAAAAGATATACTCCAAATATACCACCGACAACTAAACTAGCTTTAACAAAGATTGGTTGAAAGAAATCTATCAATGGTTGAATTCCATCTATCGCAGTATCAGCTATCACCATATTAATAGTATTTTTTAAAGGTTTTTAAAATCTTCTATTTTTAGAAGCATTTCTCAGTCGTTTCAAGAAGTAACTTGGCTGCTTTATACTTTTCTTCAACTAATCTTTTTGATTCCGGAAGATGCATTTTATTATTCCAGTCCCTATCTATTTTCTTGTGAACTAATTTTACAGCTTTTCTTATATCTCCATCATACTTTTTTAATCCAATTTGAATTAAAATTGGAATTATATCAAAATGAGAAATTGCATCTGCATCTCTTATAATTTCTGCGATTTTTGTTTTCGCAGGACGATTTACACCTGCTCGATGCGATTCAATACAATGTTTAACTTCTTCAATAATTTCATCAGAATAATCTAATCTCTTTAGAATTTTCTCAGCTTCTGGAACACCGGTAATCTCATGATCTTTACCACCAAACTTTATTCTTCCAATATCATGAAGTAAAGCAGCAAGTTCAACAATTTCCATATTAACTTTTTCTATCTTTGCGAGATGCTTAGCATATTTTACAACTAATGATAAATGAAACTTCCATTCATCTTCATCAGCAACTTTTAAAACTGCTTCTTTTACTTTTTCAATCATCATACACCTTTAAACAATTCAGCTACCTTCTCTTTCCCAATCTCTAAAATAAAACTAGCCAGACGAGGACCTTTATCCTTATTAACTAAAACCCGATAAGCTAACTTGAAGAAATCTCCTACAGGAAATTCGTTATTCTTAACTAGAATGTACATCTCTTCGTGTAACTCTTTATCATTCCAATCTTTCTCCATTAGTTTCTCAGCAACTTGATGTAGAATTTTCTTTTCATTATCAACTAAAGTTACTTGACACTTCTCTTGAACATGAAACCTGAAATCTTCCGGTGCATGTTTTTGAATCCAGTTCTTTGCACATTCCGCTCTTGTCCGTAATCGATTCTTATCATGGTCGTTCTTTAACTCGTTTACAAAATAACCAATAACTTTGTTGATATCAAAATCATAGATTTGTAACAACGTTGTTAAATGTCTGAAACTTGGTTGGTAGGGAATAGTCTTTGGAATTTCTCCAATATAACTTAATTCGTAAGCCGCTTTAGCTTTACTATTTTCTTTCTCATTAATATCTTCTAATCCATAATATATTCTTTCAACTTTGTCAAACTCTTCATAAAGAGCTAAAACATCAGTATCAAAAGAAATTTGAAATTCTCTATTTGGTCTAGTTCCGGCAAATAAATAACGTAATATCTCCGGTTCATAAATTTCTAAAAGTTCATTAACGGTAATTACATTTCCTGAAGAGGAAGCAAATTGTCCTTTGCCTTTAATCCCAATCCATTCGTACATAATATATGATGGGGCTTCAAAACCATAAACTTTTTTACAGATTTGTTTACCGGTATCAAAACTTCCTCCGGAAGCAGAATGATCTTTTCCGCCTGGTTCGAAATCAACTTTTTCATAATACCATCGCATTGGCCAATCAATTCGCCATTTAAGTTTTAATAATGGTTTTTTCTTGAAATCAAATTCATCTTCAAAATTACATTCACACTTGTAATAAATATTATACTCTCCTCGCCATTCTAATTTCTTAATTGTATCTTTACCACACTTTTCACAAAAAATAGATATTGGCAACCATTCTTTATCTAGCGGTTTTTCTCTATGTTCATTTAAGATTTTTACGATTAGTTTTGTATTCTCTAAAGCAGTTTTAATTTCTTCAACATACTTTCCATCACGATACATCTTACTTTGATAAATAAATTCTGGCGTTATTCCTACTTTTGCAATATCTTTTTCAACAGCAAGTTCATTATGCCGAGCATAACTTTCAT
>JABJOX010000009.1 GCA_018664115.1 Candidatus Woesearchaeota archaeon | reverse complement strand
CATTTTCTCCACAATCGAACAAAATATTTTCAGTTTTATAACTAAGCATAAAGCTAGGATGATTTCGTTTCTTAGTTGGTTGCATACAACTTGTTCCCAGGAAAATTATTTCTACCATATATATTCTTTAAGATATGGGTTGTATTAATAAATTTAATGTTTGTTTTTTAGATGATAACAAAAATAGAATTATATATTAAACTTCACATCTCTAAGATTCTACTTAACTCTTTTAGACTTTTAATCTTAGGATGATAATCACGGGTATTTCTACGGTCGATCAAGACTGCTTTTATGTCCATTCGTTTAGCAGCCATGATGTCTGATTGAATACTATCGCCGACCATAGTGGCATCATCACTTGTTAAATTTAAATCTGTTAAAACATGTTTAAAGAAATTCTGATCAGTTTTAATCATACCAATTTCACAGGATAAATACACTTTATCAAAAAGTTCGTTAAGGTTAAATTTTTCCATTACTTGTTTAATTGAAAAACAGTCTGTATTAGATACTAAAATAACTTGATGTTTTTTTCTCAGTTCTGTAATAATTTCTTTGATTTCTTGATAAGGTTGAGCTAACATCCAGGATTTGTTCCACATTCCAACAAGAGAATCAATTTTATCATTATTAATTTCAAGATTAAATTCTTTACAAACATTTTCAAAAGCTTCTTTAAGATTATTAAATTTAGAAGTCATCATTGCTTTTTCCATTCTAACAACGTATTCTGGGAAGGGCAATTTAATTTCAAGAATGTTTTTTACTTGTTTAATCGGACTCCAGACTCCATTTTCTACTAAAGTTCCCCAAAAGTCAAATAGAATCGCTTTTGTCATATTATCAGGCTGATACACTTCAAGATATAAATAATTTACTGAATTATCTTCAACAAATAAGCAAAAACGTTTATATATGCAATTAAATTCTTCATTAATATGACACCAGAACAAAGATTAGAATTAATTAAAGAAGTGGGAGAAGAAATAATTACTGAAGATGAATTACTTGCTTTACTGAAAAAGAAAAAGCATCCTATTGCTTATGATGGTTTTGAACCTTCGGGTAATATTCATATTGCACAAGGAATTCTTAGAGCAATTAATGTTAACAAACTTACTAAAGCGGGAATCCATTTTAAATTTTGGGTTGCTGATTGGTTTGCCTTAATGAATAATAAGATGGGTGGCGATTTAGAAAAGATTAAAATTGTTGGAAAATATTTTATTGAGGTTTGGAAAGCTTCTGGAATGGACATGAAAAATGTAAAATTCCTTTGGGCTTCTGATGTAATGAGTGATACAGATTATTGGTTGAAAGTGATTAATATTGGTCGTCTAAACTCAGTTACTCGAATTACTCGTTGCAGTCAAATCATGGGCAGAGGAGATAAAGATTCTTTATCTGCAGCGCAAATATTTTATCCGTGCATGCAATGTGCAGACATTTTTCATTTGAAAGCTGATATTACACAATTAGGAATGGATCAACGTAAGGTAAACGTTTTAGCTAGAGAAGTTGCTCCAAAGTTAGGTTATAAAAAACCAATAGTAGTTTCTCATCACATGTTATTAGGGTTAAGTAAACCAGTAGATACAAAATTAACTGGTGTTGATCGAGGAATAGAATTAAAGATGTCTAAATCAAAACCTGATTCTTGCATTTTCATGACTGATTCTGAGGAAGAGATTAAAAGAAAATTCAATAAAGCTTATTGTCCTGAAAAAATTGTTGAAGATAATCCTGTTTTAGAATATTGCAAATACATTGTTTTTGAAAAGATTGATCAATTATTAATTGAACGACCGCAGAAATGGGGTGGAAATTTAGAGTTTAATAGTTATGATGAGTTAGAGAAAGTGTTTGTAAAAGGTGAACTTCATCCTGCTGATCTTAAGATTGCTGTGGCTAGGGAAATTAATAAATTGTTAATTCCAGTGCGTGAACATTTTGAGAAGAATAAAACTGCTAAGAAACTTAAGAAGTTAGTTGAGAGTTATCAGGTTACAAGATAGTTTAATTTTATTTTTTTACTTTCTTATTTTCTTACTTTCCTTCTACAATCACAGAAGTATAATACTTAAAATATTTATTCATGATTCTTTGTACATCTTTAATGGTGACTTTTTTAATATTTTTAACATACTCGTTCATTAAATTTGCGGAACCTGCTTGTTCCCAGAAAACAATTTGATCAGCAACTTTTTGTGGATCTTCTATTTCCAAAAGATAATCACCTTCAATAAAAGTTTTAGCTTCATTCAAATCTTTTTGGTTAATTGTTTTTAATTTTTCCAATTCTGTTAAAATCATTTTTTTAACTAATGCTAAATTCTTTTTATCAATAGTAGCATAGATCGCAAAATAACCAAAATCAATATCAGCTAGGTGTTGTGTTCCCACATCATAGGCAAGAGCTTTCTTAGCCCTAATCTCAGTAAACATTCTTCCTGATTGTCCTCTGCCTAGAACGCCATTAATAACATCTAAAGTATAACTATCTTTATGGCTTCGGGGAACTGTTTTAAAACCCATAACAGTGTAAGTACTAGCGATTTTTCTTTTTTCTTTTTTCTCTTTATTTTTCTTTTGAGTCGGTTCGGTTATTTTTTTAACAGTCACTTTCTTTTTTTTAGTAAAAGTAAAATTATTTTCAATTTCTTTCTGCCATTTTTTAACATCTCCAACTACAGAAATGATCATATTATTTGGCACGTAATATTTGTTAAAGTAATCTAATACTTTTTTTCTAGTCATACTTTTGATAACTTTACGTTCACCATAAACAGGATATTTGGTAGGATGTTTTTCAAAAATTGTTCTTTGTAACAAATCCCATTGATAATATCGGGGTTCATCATTAACCAAATCAATTTCTTTGATAACAATATTTCTTTCTTTGAGAACATCTTCTTCTTTGAATAATGAATTCTGTAAAATGTCGGCAAGGACATCTATGGCAGTAGTAAAATGTTTTTTTAGAACTTTAACATAAAAGCAAGTTCGTTCGTTAGTAGTATAGGCATTAAACTCTCCACCAATTTTTTCAATCTCATTAGAAATAAGTAAATTGGTAGGTCTTTTCTTTGTGCCTTCAAAAAGCATATGTTCAATAAAATGAGAAATTCCTCTTTCTGTAGCAGTTTCATAATTACTGCCTACCTTAATCATGATCTCAATGACTACCGCGTTTCCTCTTTTTTGTTCAAAGAGTACAGTTAAACCATTTCTTAACACTACTTTTTTCATATATAATAGTATATTTTTATGGTTTATAAATGATTTGGTAAAGTGTTCAATATATAGTTTAGTTTGCATTAATTTGTTATCATCAAAATGGATTTTTATTATCCCAAAACGTTAATAACATTTTATTTTCTATTAAATCTCTTACTTGCTGAGGATTATCATATCCACTTCTTCTAAAAGAATAATTAAAAATACGCTTAGATGAAGGATTAGTCAGAAGAAATTGAACATTATTCCAATGAAAATCATGAAGAAAAACTAAAATTTTCTTATCATCTTGAATATGTTTTTTAATTTTCTCCACCATATATAACTCACGTAGAAAATTCCATACTTGATTCATAATACCTTTTTTTGTTATTTCTTCCCTTATCGCAAGACTTGTTAATTCTTGAGGTCCATCAATTTCATAAATCAAAACCTGATGGCCCGAATTCCATAATTGATTAATAGCCTTAACAACTAGAATTTCAGATTTAAGCCAAGGATACATCTTAGATGATTTCTTTAAACTAGCTTCCCATTCTAAAATCAATTGTTTTGGTTTTTCCAATGCCTCATATTTATTAAAGTCCGGGATTGAACCTTCCGGCATTTCAAATAAGATGATCTCTGGTTTATGATTAAGAATTGCTTCGGCTTTTTTTATAGTAAATTTATGTTCTGATTCTGGGAAGTGAATTAATTTCATTTTTTATTTATTATAATTATCACCTATATAATTTTTTCTTATTTATCAACATCCTTCTTTACTTAAACATACAAAAAGAAAAAGTTTTTAACTTCTTAAGGTATATGACTAAATATGAAACTAAAAGCATTTCAATCGTACTTAAGAAAAGAAAAAATTGGGTTAGCCATTCTTACTGATCAAGATGTTAATATTACTTATTTTACTAAAGTTAAGCCTAGTTTCTCTTATTTGTTTATTTCTCCTCGGTCTGCTAATTTATATCTTACTAAATTAGATAAGAAACCGAAATTTAAAGAGATTACTGTTAAGATTCTTGATAAAGATTGGAAAAATAAACTTAATAAAAATGTTAAAAAAATTGGTTTGAATTATTCTTCAATAACCATGGCTTATTCTAAGAAACTTAAAAAATTATTTCCTAAAGCCAAATTTGTTGATATCTCTAAACAATTGATGGAATTAAGATCAACTAAAACTAATGAAGAACGTAAATGTATTACAAAAGCTTGTCAAATAACTGATTTTGCCTTTCAGGAATTAATCAAAGAATTACCCAAAAAGAGATTAAAGACAGAACAAGAAGTGGCAGATTTTCTCGAGAGAAAAATCAAATCTCGGGGTGGAGAATTAGCTTTTCCCACGATTGTAGCGATGGGTAAAAATGCAGCTGTCCCTCATCATCTTACTTCTCAACAGATACTTAAACGAGGATTTTTGTTATTAGATTTTGGTGCCAAGTATGATTATTATTGTGCGGATATGTCACGAGTATTATTTTTAGGCACTCCCAATAAAGAAGAAATTAAAATGTATAATCTTCTTTTAGAAGCTCAGAAAGGAGCAATTAAACAAATTGAAGAAAATAAGTCATTTATTGAACTTGACAAATTTGCTAGAAAACAGTTAGGAAAATATTCTTCTTATTTTATTCATTCTTTAGGACACGGATTAGGGTTAGATATTCACGAAAAACCTTCTTATTTGAAAGAAAGTAATTATAAAATTAAGTATGGGCAGGCGTTTACAGTCGAACCAGGGATCTATTTTCCAGGAAAATTTGGATTAAGAATTGAAGATACGGTCATTTTTGATGGAAAAGTAAATGTTTTGACAAAAAGCAATAAAGAGCTAATTAAAGTCAAAATCTAGGTTTTAAAGCAAAACTTTTTAAATAAATACTCATTAGTGTATTTAGGTGTAGCAGCAAATGAGATATTTAATTACAAAAGATTTTAGAAAATTAATTTTATTAAATCAAGAAGAGCTTTCTAAAAATTTAGTTTTAAAGTCAAATATAAAAAATTTGATTTACAAAAATAAAACAATTTCTTTAAACGACTTAAATAAAGTTAGTAAAATAATTAATTTAAAAGATTTAAATTTTAAAGAAATATATTTTTCCCCTCAAAAAAATCTTGGAAAACACAGTCAGTCTCCAAAAATAAATTTTACTGGAAAAAATAAAAAATTTGCCGAATTAATAGGCATAATACTTGGAGATGGAAATTTGTATCACAATATGCTTAGAATTACTTTGAGCAAAAATGAAAAACCATATGTTAATTACATAAAAGAATTAATTTATGAATTATTTGGAATTACTTCAAAAGAGTATTTTTCTCAAAGGTCAAATACCATAACTGTTTATGTATATAATAAAAATTTATCAAATCTTTTAGTTAAATATGGTATTAAGAGAGGTAATAAAGTAAAAAATCAAGTGGAGGTACCATCATGGGTTAAAGATAATGGAATATACTCATTAAGTTGTCTTAAAGGACTTATTGATACGGATGGATGTGTTTATAATTGTAAAAGAGATCGAAAGAATTATATTAAATTCACTAATCATTCTAATAACCTTATTAATGATGTTTTAGAAGTTTCAAAGATTCATGGTTTTGAGTTTAAATCTGCCGGAAAACACAACATTTGCTTATATAAAGAAGAATCAATAGCAAAGTATTTAAAAAAGGTAGGCTTTTCAAACGAAAAGCATATAAATAGATGGGGCCGTAGTGTAGCTTGGACCACCAAAAGGTAGTATTTTTGGGGGGAGCAATCTAGCATTGGGCGTTTGGGACGCTTAGACCCCAGTTCGAATCTGGGCGGCCCCATATTACTGTTATTTAGGAGATAAAAAGAAAATGCCAACAAAAAGATTTAATGCAAGGTACGGAAGAAAACCAAAAACAAAGTTTGCTAAAGTAGAAAAGCAACATCGGGGTAAAAAGAAGTGCCCTTATTGTAACAAAGTAAATGTAAAAAGATTAGCTGCAGGAATTTGGGAATGTGGTAAATGTGATGTAAAGTTTGCTGGAAAGGCTTATACTTTTTAGAGGGAAAAAAATGTATTATGTTTGTTTTGAATGTGGAAAGAAAGTTGATGACGAATATTTAACTGCTAAGGTTAGATGCCCCTATTGTGGCGGTAAAGTTCTGTACAAAGATCGAAGAACAGTAAATAAAATTAAAGCTCAATAAAATGTCAGAAAAAATTCAACAATTACAGCTTATTCAACAGAATTTGCAAAATGTTGCTATGCAGAAACAGCAAATTCAGAATCAGTTGTTAGAACTTAATTCTGCTTTAAATGAATTAGAATCAACTGATAAAGCTTATAAGATTGTAGGGAAGATTATGTTGTCTGCTTCTAAAGAAGATTTAGTGAAAGATTTAAATGAAAAGAAAGAAGTAGCTGATGTTCGTCTAAAAAATTTTACTAAACAGGAAGAAACTTTACAAAAAAGTATTGATGATTTACAGAAAGAAGTAATGGCAGAATTACAAAAAGATAAAGAAGTTAAAGAAGATAAATAAAATTAATCTTTGTTTTTTCTCAATCTATATTTTGATTTTAAGAATAGTGAATTTGGAACGTAAAGAATATCTCCATTTTCAGTTTTTATTTCTGTTTCTAAATAGCCTGTTTTTTCTATAATGCCAGAAATTTCTTTAACATCAATTTTATGGCCGACAATAATTTTATCGTCCTTTTGGATATATAACCAGCCAATAAAATTAGGGATGATATCTTTTAATCCTACTAAAAAAGTAAGAATGATTAGCATCAATACTGCTCCCAGGATCAAGTAAAGAACGATAGAGGTGATTCCCAGATGGTTAAGGAAAATTACAATGAAGACCAAATAAATTACCCAAGAGACAATGTTACTAACCCATTTCTCTAAGTTGAAAGTAATTCCTACTTTATTCATAATTTTATTTAATCCAATTTCTTGCAGTAGTTTATAGAGTAGTTTCTGAACTAAAATACCTAACCCAAAACCCGCTAACAAAATTACGATACCTACAATAACAGTATAAAAGTAAGATTGAGCTGTACCGACCGCACTGGTGACAATAGTTCCATTAACCATAGTTTTAAAATTAATAAGAGCCTTTATAAAAATTGCGAAAATATATATAAAGCATACTCGATTTATGGATGATATATCATGGTTGACAATAATAAAAAAATTAAAGAATTACAGGACGAATTAAAAAAGACGAAATATAATAAAGCTACTCAGGGCCATATTGGAATTGTTAAAGCTAAAATTGCTCAACTTAAAGAAAAACAAGAAGCACGAATTTCTAAAAAAACTGGAAAGTCTGAACATGGTTATACGGTTAGAAAGTCTGGTGATGGAACTGTATTGTTGTTAGGTTTTCCTTCTGCTGGTAAGTCCACATTATTAAACGCGTTAACGGGAGCAGATTCTGAAGTTGCGGCATATGAATTTACTACTTTATCGGTTGTGCCAGGAATGATGGAATACAAACAAGCAAAAATTCAAATTTTAGACGTGCCGGGAATTGTTTCTGGAGCTGCTTCAGGAAAAGGAAGAGGTAAAGAAGTTTTAACAGTTATTCAAAATGCAGATTTAGTTTTGATTGTGGTTGACGTTAATCATCCTGAACATTATCCTGCTATTTTAAGAGAAGTTTGGGAATCTCGGATCAGACTTAATAAGAAAAAACCGCAAGTATGGATCAAGAAAAAGTCACAAGGTGGAATTCAAATTGGTAAAACTGTTGAATTAAACGTTGATGATGAAACAATAAAAAAAGTGTTGAGAGAATTCAAATTGGTTAATGCTGAAGTTTTAATTAGAAGTCCGGTCGATATTGATGATTTTATTGATTGTATTGAAGGTAATAAGAAATATGTCCCTGCTTTAATTTGTATCAGCAAAGTAGATTTAGCTAATGCTTCTCAAGTGAGTAAAGTGAAAAAAGAGTTGAATGCGGATTTAGTTGTTTCTGCTGAGGATGGATTAAATATTAATCTGTTAAGAGAAATGATTTTTCAGAAGTTAGATTTTATTAGAATTTATATGAAAGAACCACGTAAAGAAGCAGACATGAAAGAACCAATGATTATTTATCGTGGAGCAACAATTAGGGATGTTTGTTCAAAAACACATAAAGATTTTGTTAAAAAGTTTAAGTTTGCTAGAGTTTGGGGAAAAAGTGCGAAGCATCCAGCACAGAAAGTTAGTTTGAGACATAAACTTCTGGATGAAGACATTTTAGAATTGCATTTAGATTAGTTACAAGCTATCTAAATAATCTTTCTTCAACTTAAAGCCATTATTTCTGGTGAGTTTGCTGATGGCTTTATCAAAACAACTTCCGTATTGAGCAGCTTTCTTTTTTCGCCAAGCGAATTCACCAAGAAATTCTTCGGCAACTTCTCTAAGAATAACTTTCTTTTTTTCTTCAACAATTTTCCAATCACCAGGAAGGTTCATAGCATACGCAATTAAATCTTTATCTAAGAAGGGTGTTTTTATTTCGATGTTTAATTCTTTAGCTAAAGTGAAATCTCTGACTAAATCTCGATCATGCATGTATTTCAAGCCGGACCAGCATTCATGGTTGATGTTAGCAACTTTATCATGGCGGTCATAACCTGCAAAGATTTCTTCAGAACCTAATCCAGAGAAGAAGTAATTGATATTATCTTCTTTGCCTAATTCTGCTGCTGCTAATACGACTGCTCCCACACCAATATTTACTACATCGGTTTTATTTACTTTTTTAAGGATAGTTATTGTTTTTTTAATGATGGTTTCAGTTTCTTCTAAATTATAAATTTTATATTTTAAATTGAGATTTAACTTTTTGGCTACTTTCTTTGCTTCAGTAATATCATCCGGTTCTTTAGTTTCATCATCTTGGAAGCCAACGGCATAACAAGTAAAGTCTTGATGGAAGATTTTAGCAATGGCAGCTATTAGTGAGCTGTCTACGCCTCCTGAGAAAAAGATGCCAAACCTTGCTGTTGGTAATCTTAACTTTACTGCTTGAATAAGTTTTTCTTTAAGAATAGTTTTTGCTTCTTCTTTGCTGGTTATAGTTTCTTGGGATTGGAAGGTATCGATTAATTTACCCCAATCTAGTTTATGGATTAATTCATTGTTTTGGATGAAGATTTCTTGCAT
The DNA here is from genome assembly GCA_018664115.1 of Candidatus Woesearchaeota archaeon. Taxonomy (GTDB): domain Archaea; phylum Nanobdellota; class Nanobdellia; order Woesearchaeales; family GW2011-AR9; genus JABJOX01. The sequence continues at coordinate 7,189 of JABJOX010000009.1, read as the reverse complement.
AGTTCTATTATTTCCTATAAATTTATAAAATATTGCACTAAAAACAATATCAATGAAACTAGCAGCATTATTCACAGGAGGAAAGGATTCCACTTACGCTATTTACTTAGCTCAGCAAGCAGGTCATGAGATTACTTGTTTAATTACGATTCAATCAGATAATCCGGATTCTTACATGTTTCATACGCCTGCAATAGAATTAACTGAGTTACAAGCAGAAGCGATGGAGATGCCTCACATCATTGCTAGTACAGAAGGGGAAAAAGAAACAGAATTAGAAGATTTAGAATTAGCGATTAGAATTGCTCGGGAGAAGTTTGATTTTGAAGGAATTATCACAGGTGCTTTATTTTCTGAATACCAAAGTTCTCGGATAGAAAAAATTTGTTTGAAATTAGGATTGAAATGCGTTAATCCATTATGGCATAAAGAGCAGGATGTGATGATGGTTGAACTTTTGGAAAATAGTTTTGAATTTATTTTTACTTCAATTGCCGCAGATGGTTTAAATAAATCTTGGTTAAATAAAGTTATTACTTCAGATGATTTAGAAAAATTAAATCAGTTAAAAAATAAAATTGGTTCAAATGTTGCTGGAGAAGGTGGCGAATTTGAATCGTTAGTTCTTGATTGTCCTTTATTCAAGAAGAAATTAGTTATTGAAGAATTTGAAATTCAGGAAGAGAGTGAATTTGTAGCGAGAATGATTATTAAGAAGGCTTCTTTAAAATGATTAAAATAATTTGTTTCGGAACATTTGACCATTTGCATAAAGGTCATTTAAACTATTTCTCACAAGCAAAGGGATTGGGTGATTATTTGATTGTGATTGTGGCTAGAGATAAGAATACTAATAAAGAAACAACCTATGATGAAAATCAAAGACTTAGCGAAGTTAAAAAACAACCAATAGTTAATGAAGCAGTTCTGGGAGATTTAGAAAATAAGTATAAAGTTATTGAAGATAAACAACCAGATATTCTTTGTTTAGGATATGATCAAGATATTGACGAAGAGAGATTAAAAAAAGTTTTGGTGAAACTTAATTTACGCCCAGAGATTAAAAGAATGAAAGCATTTCAAGAAGAGAAGTATAAAAGCAGTTTATTTCGAAAGAATTAATTTTTCTTTGCAGCAATTTTCCATAAATGTTCAAAATGGTTTCTATAGGTTTCTGCGATTCCTTTATTTTCAATCATTGTTGCGGTTACAGGAGTTCCCCAGGAAACAATTACAATTTTGTTACCATAAACAATTGTATTGGTGGGATTAAACTGTTTTTCTTCTAAATATCTATAATTTGTAGTGGGAGCATTTTTTTCTTTGAAAAGAAAAACCCCTTTTTTCTTAACTGTAATTATTCTTTCTTTAATCTGATTTATTTTCAAATCGCGAAAATATTGTTGCATGAAGATTGGCAAAGTTTCATTATATTTAGCATCATCAATTCCAGTAATTAAAACTTCTTTTTTTGTTTTGATAATATCTTTTAAGAAATATTTTAAACCTTCTTTACCTTTGAAAACTTCTACTTTAGTATCTTCTTGAGGCAATTTAGTTAAAGCTTTTAGTTCTGGTAAGAGTTGATTAACTTGCTCTTCTTCTTGAGCTAGTTTTTGTTTTTTATCTTCTAAATATTGTAATATTTTTTCGGGATCTGTGGCTTGAAAATGTTTTTTTGCCCCTTTATACACGTGGGTAACTAATCCTTTTTCCATCAACTGTTCAAGTTTATCATAAACATGAACCCGATAGATATCTGTTTTTTTACTTAACTCGTAGGCTGTACTTAAGCCTATTTTTAGCAAAGTAATGTAAATTTTGATTTCATTCGTAGTTAAACCAATCGTTCTTAAGATAGTTGTATCCATATTTAAGCTTAAATTCTTCTTTCTTTATATTACTTTCGTACATCTTTGGTACGACAAAGATTTAAGTAGTTTGTTGTTCTACTAAGTAGTAATAACAAAAAACGGAGGGATATAAAATGAAAACAATAAAAGACTATGTTGATTGGATAAAAAAGATTGATGAATTAGATGCAGATCTATATGAATTTTCAATGCGAACTTTGAGAGAAAAGGGTCAAGATGTTCCTGAACCAAGTGATCTAGAAAAAGAATTGTATTCATCTTTAGATTGGAAAAAAAGTCTAATCCAAGCTGGTTTAGAACATGGAACCTTTTATGCTGATTGTAGTTATGAACAAATGCGTGAAATAATCATTAAAGCAGGGTATGTTGTTAAATCAGAAGGGACAATGGAATTGACAGGAGAGAAGGCTCGTGATTATGACAAAGTCGAAGTACAGCAAGTATTTTTTGAAAACCCATTTGGTGGACACGAGTTGTATTTGGAAACACGTTCCGAACCAATGAAAACTCCCGCTGGAACTATTTTAGATTTTCCAACTGTTGTGGTTGTTAGAGGAGGATTAATGGGTCTTGATACTGTGGCAGAACCATACAAATCTCAAATCTTGAGAAGTCGTGCTCCATTTGATGAAAGAGGCATCTCTGATTTAGGTATTGGAGACACAAGACTTGGATTTAGTACCCTTCTTCCTTTTTTAGAAGAATTGGTTAAATCTGAGGTTCCAACTTTGTTACAAGAAAGGGGTGGAGGAATGATCCTGGAAAGTAATTACTCTATTTCAGAAGATGATTTTGTTGATTATTAATTTTTTTTATTTTTTCTTTCTTTTTCTCTTTTTACCAACTAAATAACTTTTAAAGATATAAACGTGTTCCCAAACGGAAACGGCCATTTCTAAAGCAATGATTGCTATTCCTAATAATAATCCTAAGAAGACTACTTGTTGGAATAAAATTCCTTGTAAAGGTTCTATCCCTCTTTTAATCATGGCGGTAACAATACCTATTAAAAGAATAACCAACCAAGTAACCATAGTGTGATGTAAGTGTGTTTTTACAAAATGGAAATCATCTTTTAAAGAATTGTATGCGCCTTTCTTTTCAAAAGTCATTGTAGGGTAAACAAATAATAATCTGATAGCTATAAAAATAAGATAAACGATCATCAAAGGGATAAATATTGCTGCAGCAATTAAACCATTTTGAGGTAAAAATGTAAAGAGTACTATTCCTAATAAAATTAAAGGCACATAGATGATTAAGAAACTTAAAATATGAATTCCTAAAGTAGTCCAGTAATGTTCTTTAGCAAATTTAACTCCGTTTGAGAAATTAGTTTTCTTTTTCAATAAAACATCTTTAATCAAACCATACTTCATTGTTAGGAAAAAATTGTCCATTAATGTTGAGATAATCAAATAAAGGAATACGAAGAAAATAAATTCTCCGGAGAGAAATACTTTTGCAATATTACTAGGATCATTTTCAATTAAAATTTTAAAAAGACCGGTGATAAAAAATAAGATTAATACTAGTAAAACGTTAATTGATAAAATAATAATGTTTGGGAAAAATAAGATTTTATTTTTTTTAACTATTTCCCAACTATCTTTGAAGAGATCCTCTTTTTTTTTCATGATTGCTTAAGTAAAAGAATTTTAGTATATATATCTTTCTTTTTGTTGTGCGTTTTTCTTTTGTTTAATTGCAGTAATCCATATTCTTTAAATACTAATTAACTATTGTTAATTCAGAGGTGTTTAAAATGGGTTGTAAAGTTTGTGATGTGGAATTAACTGAAAATGATTTATTCTATTGCAACTCTTGTGAAGATGTAAGAAGAAGATGGGAAGTTTATTGTCAAGAAAATAATATCTACAAGAAACATCGAGAATATAAAATGGCAGGGAGAAAAAAGAAAAAATGGAATTAAAAGAATTGAAAGAAATGAAAAAAATATATTTAAGAGGTGAAATTAAATGGTACTTGCAACAATTGGCTGGTTAATTGGATTAGCAGCAATGATTTGGGTGATCTATGATGTTTTTGTTAATCATAAAGGAATGAGTATGGGAAAAAAAGTGTTGTGGACAATATTCGCAATTCTTTTTAGTATAATTACAGCAATAGTCTATTACTTTATTGTTTATAAGAAATAGGAGGAAAAGAAAATGAAATCAAAAAATGTGTGTGATTTGTGTGATGATACTTTGGAGAGAAAAGATTCAGAAGCGTTGAATTATTGTGATCTTTGCAATGAAAAGAAAATTAAAGAAAAAAGATTAAACAAATCTTGTGGGTGGTGTTAAGTCTTTTCAATCAACAAAATCTTTATATAATTCATTATTAGTTAAAGAGTTATGGCAACAATAAAAACTGAAAATAAAGAAGTAAATGTTAATAATGGAGATTCAATAATTAAAGCCTGTGAAGAATTGGGTGTACCTTTCGATTGCAAAGTTGGGGCTTGTGGTGTTTGCAAGATTGATGTTGTTGAAGGATTTGATAATTTTACTCCACTAACTGAAGAAGAGAAGATTATGGGTATGGAAGGGCAAGGAAGATTAGCTTGTCAATGTAAAATCAAACAAGGAATTGTAAAGATTAAATTTTAATTGAGGTACAAAAAATGAATGAATTTAAACCGTTACCATATGGATATAACACCTTAGAACCGTTTATCGATGAACAAACAATGAAGATTCATCACGATAAACATCATCAAGCTTATTTTGATAAGTTTACTGCTGCAATTTCTGGAACTGAATTAGAAAATAAAGATGTTAAAGAAATCTTATCTGATTTAAGTCAACTTCCTGAAGATATCAAAATGGCAGTAATTAATAACGGGGGTGGGTTTTACCATCATAGTTTCTTTTGGGAAATTATGAAGAAAGATGTTCCATTTTCTGGAGAAGTAGCAGAAGCAATTAATGCAAAATTTGGTAGTTTTGAAAAATTTAAAGAAGATTTTTCTAAAGCGGCACTTACAGTTTTTGGAAGTGGTTGGGCTTGGTTAGTTTTGAATGATGGGGAGTTAGAAATCATTCAAACCAAGAATCAAGATTGTCCTCTTAGTATCAGCAAAAAGCCTCTTTTAGCGATAGATGTTTGGGAACATGCTTATTATTTAAAATACCAAAATAAAAGAGCAGAATATGTAGAAAATTTCTTTAACATTATCAATTGGGAAAAAGTTAATGAATTATTCTTGGAGGCGAAAGGATGAATATTAATAACAGAGAAGTAGAATTTAATGTTAATGAGATATTTCCTAAAAGATGGTCCCCCAGAGCAATGTCCGGTGAAGATGTTTCTGATGAAAATTTAAAGATTTTATTTGAAGCGGCCAGATGGGCACCATCATCTTATAATAATCAACCATGGCGATTTATTTATGCTAAAAAAGGAACAGAACATTGGAGTAAGTTATTTGATCTTTTGGCTGAACCTAACCAAGCTTGGTGTAAGAACGCGGGAGTTTTAGTTGTTACAATTTCAAGAAATAATTTTGAATTTAATGACAAGCCAACTGTAACCCATACTTTTGATGCAGGTTCTGCATGGATGAGTTTAGCATTGCAAGGTTCCATGAAAGGTTTAGTAGTTCATGGGATGGAAGGGTTTGATAAAAATAAAGCTAAAGAAGTTTTAGAAGTTCCTGATAATTATTCTATTGAAATGATGTTTGCTATTGGTCAGCTTGGGAAGAAAGAAGATCTTTCTGAAGAAATGCAAAAGATGGAACTTCAGTCTGACAGAAAAAAAGTTTCAGAGATTATTTCAGAAGGTAAGTTTGTTTGGAAATAGAGAAAGATAAAATTTAATTTTAATCGTAAATTTTTTTAATTTTTTAATCAAACTAAACGGAGGTAGGTTAAAATGGAAAATTGTAATGAAAATAAATGTAGTAGTCAGAAAGAGTCTTGTCACAGTACTGGTTGTGATATGACTGATGCCATGTTAAGACTGGCAGATAAAGCTTGGGAAGAGTTAATGCTTGAGAAAATGAAAAAAGTTTTTGAAGAACATAATGGTGAAAAAATGAATAAAGTTGCTCAAGCAACTGTGGATTCTGCCAATGCTCATTGGAAAACTAAAATGGAAGCAATGGGCAATAAACAAAATGCGAAAACAAAATTGCAGGAAGCTTTTATGGGTTAATAACCCTTTTTTTATTTCTTCACTGCAAATTTAGTAATTTCCATGTTACAGCTATGGTGTTCTTTACACCATTTTTCACATTTCTCAGCCATTTCTTTATCTTTATACCAAAAGTTACATTCTTTACATTGAAATAGATTTTCTTTTACCATCCTTAATATTTACAATCTTTTTTTCTTCAGCAACAAGCTATTAGTAATCACACTTACAGAGCTTAAAGCCATTGCTCCACCAGCAATCATTGGACTAAGTAACCAACCAGTCCAAGGATATAATACTCCTGCAGCAATTGGGATTCCCAAGACGTTGTAAAACAAAGCCCAGAACATATTCTGTCTGATTTTAGCCATGGTCATTTTACTTAACTTGATTGCTTTCGGAATGTCTAACAAAGAATCTCGCATTAAAACAATGCTGCCTGTTTCCATTGCTACGTCTGTTCCTGAACCCATAGCGATACCAATATCTGCTTGGGCTAACATTGGGGCATCGTTAATTCCGTCACCAACAGCAGCAACTTTACCTTTACGTTGCAGTTTCTTAACATGCTTAGCTTTCTCACCAGGAAGAACTTCCGCAAAGTAATTCTTTATACCTGCTTTTTTAGCAATAGCTTTTGCAGTTCTCTCGTTATCGCCAGTGATCATATAAACTTTAATCTCTAACTTTTGTAAAGCTCTGATTGCTTTCGGTGAATCTTCTTTAATTTCATCAGCAACCGCAATCACGCCTAAAACTTTTTTCCCCTCGGAAAGGATCATTGCCGTTTTACCTTCAGTTTCTAAAGTTTCAATTTTCTTTTTGAAAGTAGACAGATTAACTTTTCTTTCCACCATTAATCTAAGATTTCCTAAATAGTATTCTTTTTTGTTAAATTTTGCTTTGACACCTTTACCAGTAATTGCTTTAAAACCAGTAATTTTTTTCAATTTAATTTTCTTGGCTTTAGCTTTATTAACAATTGCTTCTGCTAAAGGGTGTTCAGAACTGTTTTCGATACTACCAGCAATTTCTAACAATTTCTTTTCAGTTAGTCCTTTACTAACAACTAAATTTGTTACTTCTGGTTGACCTTTAGTAATTGTTCCAGTTTTATCAAAGACAACATATTTTAATTTGTGAGCAGTTTCTAAAGCGTCTCCACCTTTGAT
>JABJOX010000039.1 GCA_018664115.1 Candidatus Woesearchaeota archaeon | reverse complement strand
TTAAGTCCGGAAATGGAATTTTCTAAATTTATTAGAAAGTATGTTAATAATGATGAAGATGTTTTTGTAGTTAAAGGAAAAAGTTTTACTGGTTTATTAGATCTAGAAAGAGTTGGGCGTTTACCTGACAAGATGCGAGATGTGGTTAAATTGAAACAGATTTCGATGCCTTTACATCAAATTAAAAGTTTGAAAATGGATGATGATGCTTATGTTGCGTTCAGAAAATTTGCTGAGAATAGATTAAATGTTATTCCGGTTGTTGAGAAAGGTAAGTTGTTGGGATTAGTTTCTCGAAAGAAAATTATGCATCGATTAGTTTGGGAAATGAAATTCGGTAAGTTGGACGGAATGAGAAGTAAGATTAAAAGAAAAAGAAAATAATTATAAATGATTAGAATATGGTAATTAGTATTAATTATAATTTAATTAAAAATTTAATTAAAAAAATAGGTGATGTAAAATGAAAAAAATTATTTTTGTGAGTTTGATTGTGTTTAGTTTGTTGTTAAGTAGTGTTGTTTTGGCAGAAGAAACTGTTGCAGAAGAAACTTGTATTGGTTTTTGGGGAAAAGTAGGATGTATTCTGTTTGGTGATCCGGCATTAAAAGAACAAGCAGCTTTAGCAACTGGTCAAGGGATAAGAGGGTTGCCTGAATGTACTGATAGTGATGGTGGGGAGAATCCAGGTGAAAAAGGAACTACTGAAGGATTTGATACTCATTCTGAAGAAATGGGTAAAGAAACTGATGAGTGTGCTTCTGAAGATTATGTTAATGAATGGAGTTGTGATGGTGTAAATCTTGTTGGAGATCAAATTAAATGTCCGGACGGAACTGTTTGTGATGATGGTGCTTGTGAAAAAGAAGAGGAAGAAGAACCTGTAACTTGTGAAGATCCTGACAAAGGTTATACTGGCGATTCTTTATTGAAACAAACAACTGTAAGAATGACTGATGGTAATACTGAAACTGATTCTTGTAGTGGTGGTCTGAAAGTTAAAGAATATTATTGTGAGGATCGTTCCATTGGAAGTTCTGTTGAAGATTGTCCTTCAAAAACTAGATGTGATAAGGGTGCTTGTGTGACTGGTAGTACGCCCGAAGCTGAACCTGAAGCTGAACCAGTAGTTGTTCCAGCTACTCAAGATGAAGAAACTCAATTTGGTGGTAAATGTTCTGATACTGATGGTGGTAATAAACCTCTGAAAAAAGGCACTGTTTATCCATACAAAGGTTATGACAATATCAAGAAAAGTGATCGTTGTAAGAATAACGTTATTTTGGAAGAAAGATATTGTGGTGGGATTTATTCTAAAGGAAATAGTTTTACTTTAGATGGTGTTCAGTTTCAGTACAAAGGTGCAGATAATGTAGATGAAGAAAATCCTGAAGTGAGGATTAGAAATGTTGACAATGGTGATCTATACGAGTTGACTTATAAAACTAAAGGCAAATCTGCAATTTTCGAATTAGAATTGGGTGACCACGAATACTTGTTTTATAGTAAATCGTTTAATACAGAAGATAATTTTGACATCATGCTTGTTGGTGACATTGTTGATTGTGGTGCAAGGGATCAATTCTGTGACGAAGGCGTTTGTGCTGATTTATCTGAAAGTGAAATTAAATGTTACGATAGTGATGGTGGTAAAGAATATTTTGTCAAAGGTACTGTTAAGAATGATTATCAGGACACACAAAATGAAGATTACTGTTTAAATGAACTTGATGAAAAAGTAGATAGGGGCCCAAAGATGAAAGAATACTATTGTGAGGGTACTGACACTTTTGAACAAGATATCAGATGTAAAAGTGGTTGTGATCTTGGCGCTTGTATCACTGATGGTACTGAAGAAGAGGAAGAAGAGTCTGAAGTTGTTGAATGTGATGGTTGTCTTATTGAAGATAGATGTTTCTCTTTAGGAGCTATAGAAGAAATTTCAGAAGTTGACAGTTATTGTGATGCAGAAGGAAGATGGGCTCAACAATTTACTACGACTGCTGCTTGCGAGTTTAATTACGAATGTGCAAGCAATGAGTGTGTTGAGAGAGTTTGTGTTGTAGAAGAGGCTGAACAGGAACAAAGTAATTATGACAAACTACTTTTACTTTGGAGAAGGTGGTTCGGTTAATTTTTTTTCTTTTCTTTTCTTTTTAGTAACCTTTATTAATGATTAAATTATTCTTAATTAAATTAAATTAAATTAAATTAAATTAAATTAAAAATGATACTTAAAAATTTGTAAAATAAATTTTTGGTATCTCTTGAAAAATCAAGAGAGGTAGATGTAAAATGAAAAAAATAATTATGTTATTAAGTGTGCTTGTTATTGCAATGTTTATTGTTGGTTGTGTTGAAGAAGTTTCTGATGAAGAACTTAATGCAGAACTGGAAGAACTTTCTGATGAAGAGTTTGTTGATGTTGTTTCTGAAGAGGAACCTGGTGCTTTAGTTGGGAATGCTCGTGCTAGACCAATTAGTAAAACAAGATCAAAAGCTAATAAATTAACTTGGACTTGTACGGATGATGGAAATGAAGTAACATATGCATCTTCCTCTGGATATAAGAAAATTATGGATAAAAATAAATGTTTAGGGGCAAATGACCTTTATGAAATTTATTGTGATGGAAATAAAATGAAATGGGATAAAGTTTCTGTTTGTGAGAATGGTTGTGAAGATGGTGCTTGTGTTCAGGAAGAAACCATAGAAGTTGCACCTGAAGAAGATTCTTGGTTAATTGATACTAACGCTAAAGATTATGAAATGGCTAATAATCATAAACCAGATTACGCAAATGGAAAAGGTATTGAAGGAGAGACTATTAAAGATATTGCTTATTTTTTGGGTGATGAAGAACTTCCTAGTTTATTATCAAATGGAAAAATTGTTGTGGGTGGAGATGATTATAAAACTCAACAGTTTATGTTTTTAGGTTCCGATAGCAATCAAAATGGAATTGTGAAATATACTGAAGATGATAATGATGAAACTGGTATTTACTTTTTCTTTCAGTCTGGACAATCAATGGCTAGGTATCGTTTAGAATTTCAACAATCTCCTGGAAGTGCTATTGTCAACAATCAATTAGTTGATTTTAAGAATTTAAAGATTGTGATGTTGGGTAAAGAATATACTATTCTTGAGGCAACAAAATTTGCTGGAACCAACAGTCTCCAATTAACTTTAGAAGCTGAAGGTCAATTATTTGTTTTAAAAGATAACGATATTACTAATGAAGTAAGTACTCATGAGTTAGAAGTTGGTGATGAAATGATTGGTGGTGCAGAAGTGATGCTTGTTGGTGTTGACAATGGTAATAGTATTGAATTAAATTATATTGAAATTAATATGGTTGCTGAAGATAGTTATTTTGTTGGAACTGATAAATTGTTGACTGATGCTATTAAAGATCAGGGTGAAGAACCGGAAGTTTTGTTTGGAGGTAATTGGAATTTTGCTTTTGCAGGATTTAATAAACCGGAAGACCATGATGTCATATTAAATCCAATTACAGATATGAGATATAACTTAAACTGGTTTGATAGTGACAATAATCTTGTTTTAATGCCTTTAGCTTATGCGAAATCTCAAAATGTTGTAGTGATGGGAGAAGAAGCTAATGAAAATGCTTTAGTTATTGCAGAAGACGTAACTATTAGAAAAAATGATTACTTTGTTTTGACTGGGGGTACTGCTGTTGATGGTTCTGCTAAATCTTATCTTTTGCAGTATAAAGGTGCTGATCAGACTTCTAGTTCAAATCCAGAAATAAGATTTAAAAACATGGGTTCAGGTGAATCCTTAGATTATTCCATCAATGATGGGGTTATTTCTAATCTTAAGTTTGGTGGTTTTACTTTTGTTGTTGAAGGTAGTTCTGACATGAATCAAAAAGATTTTAATATTTCTGTAGATCTTAATGGTAATGGAGTCATTACAAATGATCAAGTGTTAATAGTTGATAGTTATGGAGCACAGATTGCTTTTGGTGAATATTTATCAACAGAACCTTCTGCAGAACTAAGTTCTATTGAGTTGTTAATCACAACACCCAACGCAGATGATTATGACAATCAAGTGCCAACGGATATTACTTTGGAGATTACTCCAACAAATGGCCCAGAAGTTAGGACAATATATGGTGGTTTATCTCTTTTAACTCCCGAAGATGAAGTTGGAACTAGTTATGGGTATACTTCAATGGGTGCGGAGATTAAGTTTGAAGAACCTTCTGGAAAACCGGATATTTTTAAGATGAATTATCCAAAAGAACAGAGGTTGCCACGGGTGTATATTATTGGTGATGTGACTGCAGTACAGGAATAATTTTTTTTCTTTTTTTTCTTTTTTTTACATTATTTTTATAAAGCAACCAGATAATTCTATACAACATGAAACAACAAATCATCTTAAAGCTGAAAGAACTGACTAAACACAAGCACATCGAGATAGTTCTCAAAGGAGATAAAGCGATCTGGTCTGCGTTACATTTAGTGAAAAAGAAACTTTTGATTCCAGAAGAAGGTGGTTGGATGAGTTACGAGAAATATCCAGGAAAACTTGGGATTGATTCTGAGAAAGTAAATTGTGTTGACGCTGTTATTGATTTAGAAGATTTGAAACAAAAAGTGAAAGATGCAGATGTTTTCTTATATCAAAATCCTGGCGGGTATCACGCTGAACAGCCGATGAAAGAAATTTATCAAATTTGTCAAGAGAATGATTGTTTAGTTATCTTAGACGTTTCTGGAGCGATGGGGACAGAATTATGTGACGGGGATTACGCAGACGTAATGTTAAGTTCGTTCGGCAGATGGAAATTAATTGATGCTAAAGCCGGTGGTTTTATCAGTTGTAAAGATGAAACTGTTTTTAATGAGATCAAAGATACTTTTGAAGTTCTTGATGATGATGAAAAGTTAGCAAATATCAATGAAAAGATTGATGATTTACCGAACAGAATCAAGTTTCTTACTGAAACAAGAAACAAAGTTCTTAATGATTTGAAAGAATTTAATATTGTTAATAAAACGCATTTAGGTTTTGTTGTGATTGTTTCTTTTAATGACGATTCTGAGAAAGAAAAGATAACAACTTATTGTAATCAAAACAACTTAGAATATACTGAATGTCCACGATACATTCGGATTAATAAAAAAGCAATCTCAATTGAAATAAAAAGAATTTCTACCAAATAAGACCTACTCCTCCTGCAAAACCAAATTCTTTATTCTGATCAAATTTTGTTTGAAAGTAAGTGTTTACTCTCCAGAGATCTATTGAAATCATTCCGGATAAATAAAAATTATTGTCTATATCAATCCCTAAAATAGGTCCATCTAAATCATGAGTTTCATCCATTGCTTCAATATCATAAGTATAAGTATCAGCTTCAATTTGAATTTCTGTTCCTAAACCCACTCTTGTTTCTAAGTTGAACCATTTTTTTTTAATACCCCAAGGCATATAATGAATTTCTGGACTAATATGAACTTGATTATGGCGAACTTTTCCTTCATAAGCAACTTCTCCTACAAAAGGAATTTCTTCAGTGCCTGGATCAATGTCTCTTTCTTCAGCATTGAGAACTTGGACACTCATCCCATAACGGATATTATCTTTTTCAGATTCTGTTTTAATCCCTTGATAAGTATGTTTATTTCGGTACATGAATTCAAAACCGGTTCTGTTGGTGGTTGTACAACTAGCTAGAGAAAGTAGTGCTATTAGGGAAACAAGAGATTTCTTCATATGGTTTATTTTGGGTATAGATTGTATATAAACTTGTCTGTTAAAATGGAAAAGTTTATTATATGTAAATAATTTAATGATTTAATAACTCATGAGGTAATAATAAAATGGCACTAACAATACCGGAATCAATGGAAGAATGTTTATATTTTACAAATAGAAGTCTTGGTGAGAATGGAAATCTTTTAGCTTGGGTATATCGTAAAGAATGTCCAAAATGTAAGAAAGATAAAATGGGTAAACCAGTGAATCCTAAGACTGGAAGAGCAAAACCTCGTTCTTTGGAATATGTTTGTCCTGGATGTGGTCATACTGAAGAAAAAGCAGAGCATGAAGCAACTTTAATGTTAGAAGCACAATATACTTGCCCTGAATGTGGTAAAGATGGTGAAGGAAGTACTCCATATGTGCGAAAGACATTCAAAGGTGTTAAAGCATTTGTTATCGAGTGTGAACATTGTGGCGAAAAGATTCCTATTACTAAGAAACTTAAAGCTATCAAAAAGAAAAAGTAACTTTTTGGGAGCTTCCAGAAAATTAAAATTTTCTGATAGCAATTAAGAAGAAGAAAAAGTAACTTCCACAAAAAACAAATTTTGAATTTTTTCTTTAATTTCTTTTTTCAATTTTTCTAAATCAATTTTTCCTAATTTGTTTTTCAAATCTTCCAATTCTTTTTCAATTTTTTCAATAGAGTTTTTAGAACTATTAACTTCTTTCTTTTTATTCTCAATCTTTTCGGTTATTTCGTTTCGATTGATTTCATTAATTAATGTATTTTTCTCTTCTTCCAATTTTTTGTTTGTAGAGAATAGTTCATCTAAAAAATTTGTTTCGCTTTTAGCAATTAATTCTAAAAAATTATTTTTCTGTTTTTCTTCAAAATTTAACGAATCTAAATTTCTTTTAAGTCCCTGCAAAACTTCTTTAATTTCCATTTCTTCGTCGTTAAAAAATGCTTTAGTAGAATTTTCTAAATACTTTTTAATTAACTTATCATCTAATGCGGCCCGTTCATATTTTCTTAAGGGTTTGTTTAATTTTGAGAAAAAAGAGAAGGCTACATTTCCATTTTCTTTAATCTCTTTCTCTTTATTTTCTTTTTTAGTTTTTAATTCTAAGAAAACTTTATACTCTGAACTTTTCTTTAATTGTTCTAACTCTTTTTCTTTATTATCTGTTTCGTTTCTTTTGTTTTTTAATGGGGTTTCTTTTTCTTTTATCTCTTCTTCAAAATTTTCTTTCTTCTTTTTATCTTCATTAAATTGTTTTATTTTCTGGCCTATCTCACTCAGTTCATTTAGTTTCTTATCAAATTCTTTTTTATTGAAATTTTTGATTAGTAAATTCAATTCTCCCATTGGTTTAAAGACTTCTTCTACCTCTTTAAAGAATAAATGTTGAGACGCTTGATAACTTTTAGCTGTTCTCTTTGCCAATTCATCAATAGTTTCATCTAGATTCTGATTAAAGTTGAGAATAGTTTGATAATCATTCAAAGTGGAAAAGAATTCTTTTTGAATTACAGTAAGATTTTCTATAAATCGTTCAATCTCTCGGCTATAATTGTCTCGGTGACCTTTAACAATATTTCTTACTCGGTCATCAACACCTTTATGTTCTTTCTCATTGATTTCTGCTTCCTGTAATCCTATGATTTTTTTAGTTAAGCGTTCTTTGATTTCATTGATTTGTTTGAAATATTCTTGAAAGTAATCGTTATAATCTAGTTCAGATACTTTTTTATCAAACCAATCGTCTAGTCGTTCCAGAAATATTTCTATCTGTTCAGGTTCTTTACCAGAGAAAATTTTTTTGATGTTTTTTATGAATTTAAGCATAAAATCTTTTTATTTTACGTTTTATTTAAATTTAACGGAATATCTTTTTAAATGATGACTATTATTGTAAAATGTAATGAAAATTAAAAGTTTTTGTGATGAATATACTCATGGGAAAGTTTACTTTAAAGATATCATTGATGAAGTTGAAGAATTCTTTGAAGAGTTGGTAAAATTTGATAGAGAAGGGATGAAAGATGAATTTGCAGACGTCATTTCTTTTTCTCAGATGTGGTTATGGAACCAATTTAAGATTAATGGTAAGTTATGGGGATTGGGGTTGAGGTCTTTTAATAAGTTTATTTCTAGAAGAAAAGTTTGGGAAAAAATTTATGTTCATGTAGGGATTAAAGAAAGATGTACTTATTGTCGAAATTACATGCGTAAACATAAAGTTGTTAAACATTTATCTAAGTTTAATATTAATGAGAAAAAAGCATTGGAAGCTTATGAATTTATCGTTTTGAAACAATAACCTTTAAATAAACAAATATACCTTCTTAATCGAAAATGGTTAAAGAGAAGGTTAATGCGAAGATTGCGAAAGCTAATGGAAAAGTAAGCAAGAAAAGTAGTGTGAAATCTAATTTGAAATCTAATGAAAAAGTTATTGTAACTGCAGCTTTACCTTACGCTAACGGAAGTATCCATATTGGCCATTTATTAGAATATGTTCAAGCTGATGTTTATACTCGTTTTTTGAAAAGTATAGGGAAAGATGCATTATTTGTTTGCGCTTCAGACATGCATGGCACTCCGATTGAGATGAATGCTAAGAAAGCAGGAATTGACCCTAAAAAGTTTGCTGCTAAGTTTATGAAAGAACATCAAGAAGATTTTGCTTCTTATTTAATTGAATTTGACAATTATTATCATACGGACTCGAAGGAAAATAAAGAATTAGTTGAATATTTTTATTCTGAATTAAAAAAGAAAGATTTGATTTATACTAAAAAGATGAACGTTATTTTTTGTAAAAGTTGTAAACGTTCTCTTCCTGATAGATTCGTTAAAGGAATATGTCCACATTGCACAACTGCTGATCAATACGGAGACATTTGTGAGAGTTGCGGGATCACTTTGAAAGGAACAGATTTAGTTAATCCCAAATGTTCTTTGTGCGGAGAAAGTCCTACACAAAAAGAAAGTGAGCATTACTTTTTCAAGTTGAAAAGTTTTTCAAAAAGTTTAGAGAAATGGTTTAACACTAAAGAATCTCTTGTCCAACCAGAAATGAAAAATTGGCTTAACAATTGGATCAAGAAGGGGTTAGATGATTGGTGTATTAGTCGTGATGAACCCTATTATGGTTTTGAGATTCCTGACAGCGTGAAAGAAACTGGCGAGAAAAAATATTTTTATGTTTGGTTAGATGCGCCTATAGGGTATATATCTTCTACAAAAAATTTAGTGAAAGGAAAATGGAAAGATTATTGGTATAAAGGACACATTCAACATTTTATTGGTAAAGATATTGCTTATTTTCATTTATTATTTTGGCCAGCGATTTTAATGGCGGTTGATATTCCTCTTCCAAAATTAACAGTGCATGGTTGGGTTACTGTTAATGGTAAAAAGATGTCGAAAAGTCGTGGAACATTCTTTACTGCAAAAGATTTTTTGCAAGATTATTCTGCTGAATCTTTACGTTTTTATTATATGCACGGCTTAGATAAAAAAATTGTTGATCTTGATTTAAATCTTGATGATTTTAAAGCGGTAACCAATAATGTGTTAATGGGCAATTTAGGAAATTTTTGTTATCGGACGTTAATTTTTGCAGAAAAGAATTATGGTAAGATTGACGGTGTTGCTGACGGTAAAGATGAGAAAGTTTTTGTAAAGAAAATTGAAAAATTATTTTTTGATATTGAAAAATATTATTTGAAACAAGACTTTAAAGCTGTGATTAAGAATATTTTAATTATTTCCGATTTAGGGAATGCTTATTTTCAAAAATCTGAAGTGTGGAAAGATAAAGATTCTGTTGAGAGTAAAAAGAAAGTAGGTTTTTGTGTGAATTTGGCACGGAATTTGTCGATATTGATTGCTCCTGTATTACCTGAATTTTCTGAAAAAGTTTGGAAATCTTTGGGTTTGAAAAAGTTGCTTTGGGGTGATCTTGGGTTTGATTGGAAAGGTAAATTGAAGAAAGTTGAGAAACTGGTTGAAAAAATCGAAGTTGTTGATAAAACTGAAGAGAAATTTCCGTTACAGATGGTTGTAGGAGAAATTAAAGAAGTTGAAAATCATCCTAATGCTGATTCACTTTATTTGATGAAAGTTGATTTTGGGAAAAAGATTGGTTCGCGGCAGGTTGTTGCTGGTTTGAAAAAATGGTTTAACATTACAGAATTAATTTCTAAGAAAGCGGTCTTTTGTGTGAACATGAAACCAGCCAAGTTACGTGGTGAACTTTCGGAGGGAATGATTTTTGCTGCTGACGACCATGAAAATGTATCTATTTTACATGCTAAAAAAACTAAAGTTGGTGCTGTGGTTAATTTTTCTGGTTTAGAGAATTCTGAAAAAGAAGTTACTTTTGACGATTTTTTGAAAATTAAGATGTTAGTTAAAAATGATAACATTTACTTTGGAGATAAGAAATTATCTTCGAAAGTTGAAGATATTGTAGTTACTGGTGTTAAAGAAGGTTCTCGAGTACATTGAGTTTGTGCTATTTTTAAGTTAAACGTCGTGGTTCTAAAATAACAACCTTTATAAGTAATAAATAATTACTATAAGTATTAAATATGGCTGTAAAAAGTGGTGATGTTAATAGTAGATTTTCTAGAGGCGTATCTAGTCGAGCATCTAATTCTTGGTTTAAAGGAAAATCAGCACAAATAACTGTCTTTATCATCATTGGAATTGTTATTCTTTTTACTTTTGCAGGAATAATGTATTTCACTAAAACTATTACTAAAAAAGAAATTCTTACTGCTGCAGATCCGAGTTTAGCTGATGTACCTACTGCATTTAAACCATTAACTACTTATACTGAAAGTTGTATCAATTCCGTTGCTAAAAAAGGGTTGTTGATTCTTGGTGAACAGGGTGGATACATTTATCCTGACACAGTTGGAAAATATTCCGTTACTAATCCGACTGAAGCTGATGGAATCAATTTAGAACCTTTAAAAGTTCCATATTGGCATTACAATGTGGAAAGTAATTCTAAGAAAAATATTGTTTATTCTTCATTGAAACCGGAATTGTTTGCTGATGATGATCCAGAGATGAGTATTGAATCACAATTATCTCGTTATGTTGAAGAAAGGCTTGATGGATGTTTAGAAGATTATTCGCCATTTGTTGGACAGGGTTTTACTATTGAGATAGTTAATAAAGATGCGAAAGAAGTTGATGTTAACATTGGTGATGAGTCGATTGGTTTCTTATTAGAAATGGAAGTTAAAGCTAAAATTGGTGAAACTGAAACTTCTATCAACAAATTTTATGTTAGGGTGCCATTAGCTTTGAAATACTATTATGATACCGCAAGTAACATTGCTGAAGCTCAACAGGAAAATAGTATTCTGGAAAGGCAAGGTCTTGAATTGATATCCATTTATTCTCGTAAAGATCCAGAATATTTGCCGCCAATATCAGATGTTGATTATAAATTATTTTCTGCGTACAGTTGGAATGAGAACACAGTTAAACAAAATTTTAAAGATTTATTAGTTTCTTACGTTCCATTAATTAGGTTTTTAGGTAGTGGCAATTTTTATTATCATCAATTTCCGGAAGGAAACAGACTTGCACAAAAAATTATTGATAATTCTGTTATTCCTTTATTAGGAGCTGAAAGTTTACAAATTAGTTTTGATTATTTTGCTTGGGAACCATACTTTAAAGTTAATAGTGATGATTCTGGAAAAATTGAACCTGAATCTCTTTTTATTAATTATGGAGTTTTAAATTATGGCCAGCAAAGGTACGAAACTCATTATGATGCAAGTTATCCAGTTTTAGTTACCATCAAAGATGAGTACGCATTTAATGGTCAGGGATATAACTTTATTTTTGCTTTAGAAACTAACATTCGAAACAATCGGCCAGCGGTTCCTGGAGAAATATTAGAACCATATCCAAAGAAAGTAGCTTCATTATCATGTGCAGAAGAACATAAAACTACAGGAGTAATAAAAACTGCAGTAATAGATAGTTTTAGTAAAGAACCAGTAGAATTAGTAAAAATTGGGTTTACTATTCCTGAACAAGGTGAATGTGAAATTGGAATTACTGATGACTCTGGAGTTGTTGAAGAGAAGTATCCTGCTACTTATGGTGGTGTTGTAAATTTTATTAATGCAGAATATCTTGTTGGATATTATCCAATGAATACTTACGGCATTGAAGAGGATCAATCAGCAATTATTGGGTTTGCCACAGCTAATGTTGTTGGAAAAGTTATTGAGTTAAATAAAAAGAAAGATATTAAAGTTAACATCATGAAAAAAGAATTTAAAAAATGTATTACTCCACTTATTTGTGATCAGTATGATTTATTGGTGTACAAAGATATTTCTTGTGAAAAAGCTAAAAAAACTTGTTTCTTTAATGATGGAAATAATTTATTTCAGGGTGAGAATGATGCAGTTATATATTTAGAAGCTGATGGTAGTTTGAGCAAGTTTAATGATTATACTTTTATTGATAGTGCTAAAGAACTGTCTGAAAATGAAGAGGGAATGCTGACTTTCGAAAGAATAAGTGGATTCAATTCAGATTTTATTGAAGAAGATTTTTTTACGTCTGTTTCAGTTAAAGGTAATGAAGAAGTTGAAATTGAATTGGTTCCAGGAATTTACAAAGTTTCTGGATTTTTAACATTAAATCAAGAAGTTATTATTCCAGCAGATAAACGTTGTTTTAGTTATGATATCTTAACTAGGGAAGAGGAAGAATGTATTGACATTGATGAACAAGTAATGGACAAGTTTATTGAAGGTAATTTAAATTGGGAAGTTCCTGAAACTTATTTAGAAATTACTGCTGATGATCTTTACACTGCAAATTTAATTACTTTTTACATGCCTGCACAGGACATTTTATCTGTTCCTGAAACTTTTAAGGTAAGTGGCGGGAAAACAGTTTCCGGAAGGATATTAGAAGATTTACGTGTACCGGGACTAATTGCAAATGTTTCATCGGTATTACCTGAGATTAGAGAAGCATTAGAACCAGTATACAGTTTGATTAAGTCAGAGAGTTAAAAAAATGAAAAAAATGAATGGAGAAAGAGCTTGGAGTTTCGCTGGAATATTAGTAATCATGTTAGTGATTAGTATGCCATTTTATTCAGCCAATGTTATGGCCGTTAATGTTCAGATTACAAAAAATCAGGGTGAGAAAGGATTATGGGGTTTCTTAGATGCTGACAATGATGTTTGGACAGTTGAAGCAGTGATTGCTGACGTTCCGGAAGGTTCGGTTGATCCTGCAAATGTTAAAATTAAAATTGGTGGTAACGAAGCTGAATTTAAAACTTGTACCGATGGAACATTAGGTGTAACTTGTGAATATATTAGTCCGTTATCTGACGGGATTAAAGAAGCTGAACATACATTCCAAGTTGTTTATGAAGCTGTTGACGCTCTTGGTTATCAGATTGTACCTGCACCATCAAATGGTGATGTTATTCGTGCAGATGGTTCTCCTCCAAAAATTACGGGAATAAAAATTGAACAAAATACTGGTGATGGTTCAGTTGATATATATTTTTTAGTTAAAGATAAGATTAAAGCTGATGCTCCAGCAGTTGGCATTAAAACTATTGAAATTATTGATGCTGATACTGGTAATGTATTGCAAGCATTTGGTGAATTTGAATTAGGTCAGATTTCGTTTAAATATGCTGATGATAGTGGGTTTGGGAACAAATTTCAAGGAACATTTACTGGAGAAGGTCTAAAAAGAATAAAAGTTCGAGCAGAAGATCATCTTGGTCATGTAACTACTAGTCCAGTAATTAGTTTTGATGCTGATTTTGTCAAACCTGAAATTAAAGATGATTTAGAATTGGTAAGTTTTGGCAAGTTTGTTGGTGAATTTATTGGTGAGACAGATATTAGTGTTAGTGTGGTTGAAACTAACGGTTTTGAAGTTATTGCTTTCTCTGATCAAGCAGCGTTAAATGGTGCAGTTGCTGATTGTGATCCTGACGACGAAGTTGATGATTTATCGTTATGCACTTGGAAAAATGTTGAAGTTAATCCAGAAAGTTCTGTTGCTATAAAAATAGTTGCTGCTGACGAGTATGGTAATCTTGTTGAGAGAACTTTAACTAAAAGTTTAACCAAAGATATTAATCCACCAAAGATAGAATTCTTTGGTAGTGAGAGAACTTTTGAAGAACAGAGTTATATTAGTAGTGGTGAGCAAAGAATTATTTTAGATGTTCGAGAATCT
This sequence comes from Candidatus Woesearchaeota archaeon, assembly GCA_018664115.1. Taxonomy (GTDB): domain Archaea; phylum Nanobdellota; class Nanobdellia; order Woesearchaeales; family GW2011-AR9; genus JABJOX01. Next base: position 6,898 of record JABJOX010000039.1, on the reverse strand, counting down.
GAATCAGGTATTACTGAGAAGGGAATTAGAGCAAATTTAGGAAGTTTAGGTTTAGGTAGTTCTGTTGCTCCTACTGAATGTGAAGAAACTAATGCTGGTTTGGCGTGTTATTGGGAAACTTCTTATGGTTTTAGTTCTGCGGGTGTTGCCCAAATTAATTTAGAAACGTTTGAAGATAATGTTGGTAATAAAGGTGAAGCACCAACGGTAGATTTAATTGTTGACACTTCCGGACCGAAAATTAGCGAGTTAGCAATATACGGTGTTTCTGATATTGGGGATAAAAATTATTTTCAAAGTAATGATCTTATTAAAGTAGTAATGACTGTGAGTGAAGTTTCTGGATTAGTAATGTTATTAGATTTAGATGGTGTTGTTAATGATGCAGAGACTAATCATTTAGAAGATATATATTCTAGAGGTTTAGGTGATGGTTGGGTAGCATTTACTGAAGATAAATGTGCTCGTGATGAGGGTAAATGGGTTTGCGAGTTTTTAACTGAAAAAGTTAAAAGTGGCCCTTCAACTGTTAAATTGAGAATGAAAGTTCAGGACACTGCCGGTAATGATGCCTCATTTTGGCCTCCTGAAGTTGAGAACGCTAATCGGATTAATTCTGGTAGTGATGAGGCAATTATAGAATTTGATTTATTAGGTTCAAGTTCTGAACCAGATCCAAATTATTGGGAAGTTAAAGGTCGAGCAAAAAGTTTGCTTAGTTTTGTTGATTTAGATGCAGCAAGGATAACTAACAGTAAAGCACCGTTCAAAGTGTCTTTTGAACCTAACGATTTCAATGTTTATATGTTAAGTGCGGAATTGGTTGATTGTACACCTAGAGAAGTAACTTTAGCTACTGTTGGTGAAAATGATATTGTTGTTTCTGCTGCTGATGCTCCTACATTAAGAAGGTCTTTAATGTACGGCGGAAATTTTATTGATGGGGAAAGTGATCCCATGGTGAATATTATTTTAGAGTTTGATCCGATTGAAGCTTATACTCAATTTGGTGTTTCTGATGAAAACGATTTTGAAGAAGCGCTTGCCGAATATTCATGTCAAGCGAAAATATTTTCACGGATTGGTACTGATGCCTTACAAGTGGCGGAATTACAGGAAGTTATTATTCCAGTAAGTTTTTCTTTTAGTAAACTTGGTGCGGTTGATGAGAATTTAAAACAGAAAATTAAAGATATTAAAGATTCAGATTTTATGAAGTTTGCAGATGCTTTGTCTTGGGCGGATGTTGGTTTTAAATGGTTAAGTTGGGGTCTTAATGCTTTACAGACGATTGTTAGTATTAACCAGTTTATTGATTTGTTTGGTGATGGTCTTGCACAAAGTGCTGCTGCTGCTGAATCTACGGGTTGGGCTTCATCAGCAGGTTTAGCTTTAAGAGGTAGTTGTATGGCTTTACAGAGCGGAGAAACTGCAAGTTGGAAATTTGTTAAATGGATACAAGTACCTGCACAAATTTTGAATTGTAATCCATCACCGATTCCAGCTAATAAAGGTGGAGTTATTGGTGCTTATGGTAAATGGCAGAGAACAGTGTTAACAAATTATAATCTTTGGACCCTCAGAGGTGCTTCAGGGGTACCCGCAGATTCATTATATGAAAATATTTATCTTTCTGGATTAGGATTATGTTTACCCGGGATATTATTTAACATTAACAAAGCAAGGGAAATTCATTGTCGGAAAATAATTTGTTATGGAAGAGAAGTTCCGGCAGGAATTGCAACAATGGAAGCTTGTGATCAACTATATGATTTACAAATGTGTGAGTTTTGGGCAGGGCCCGCGGTCGCTTTAATTCCTTTTGTAGATGTAGCTTCACAAATTGGAAAGGCGGTTAAGTCTGTCTTTAGTTCAGTGATTGGATTAATTAGTTTAGTGGAAGTTTTTGGTTGTTGGGGATTATGTTTTACTTCGCAAACACCGGGTGAACTTCTTGCTTGTAAAATCACTACTGGGATAAATAAAGTTATAGCAATTACTGATTCAATTATCTCTTCAGTTCAAAATAGACCAGACGTTTCTGGTTCACCATATTGTAGTATGGCAGACGATATTGATTTAGATGAATTAGTTCCTGGTGGCGATGAAGAAGTTGCAGTTGCTGACCTTCCTGTAGTAGAGGAAACGACATGATGAAAAAAAGTAATGGTGATATTTATTTATGGATAAAATTGATTGGTGTTTGGAACAGAAAAAAGGAATTGAACTAGTTGAACCTAATGATAATCTTTGTGAAGCTTACTTTAAAGATGCTAATGATTCTTTATCTGGAATTGAGAATGTTAAAGGGATGTGGAGAACTGTGATGGCTTATTATTCCTGTTACTTTTCATTTTATGCTTTATTGATGAAGGTTGGAATTAAATGCGAAATTCATGATTGCACTTTAGCATTGATGGGTTTGTTTGGATTTGATGAAAAAGAAATTACTTTTGTTAAGAAATTGAAAAAAGAAAGAATTAATGTTCAGTATTATCATCAAAAATCTGAAGAGGTTGTTGTTGAGAAAATAAACAGTTTTGTATTACTTTGTAAAAGCAAAGCTAATGTTTTGAAACAAGATGAAATTGATAAAATTAGGGGTGAAGTCAAAAATGACTAATATCAGTCAAAAGTGGCTAAGTGCTTTGGATGTGTTGGTTCCAGTTACTAGAGATTACTCCGGAAAGATTTATGCCAGTGAAGTTGCTCGCAAAACAAAAATACCTCAGAAAACTGTTCATCGTAAATTAGAATTATTAGTTAAAAATAATTTGTTGAATTATGTTAGGGAGGGGAAGAACAAACATTATTTTTTAGATTTTAATCAGAAGAGTACATTTTCTTTATTAGCTATGGTGGAAAGTTTTAAAGAGCTTAATTTTATCAATAACCATCCTGAAATAGGGGTTTTGTTTAATGAGGTTCCCAGTAATTTTATTTTGTTTGGATCTTATGCAAAAGGGTTGGCTAAAAAGAATTCTGATATTGATTTAATTATTATCGGAAAAGAAAATGAGAAAATTAATAAAGTTAGAAAAAGGTCTCCTTTTGAAATTAACATTTTTTATTTTACTTCATCTGAATTTAGAAAATTTTTGGATAAAGAAGAACATTTAGCAAAAGAAGTGATTAAAGATCATATTTTATTTGGTGAGAAAGAAAAAATAATTGAGATGTTTAAATGATGAAAAAGAGGATTGTAGATGAATAAAATTAAGTGGTGTTTGGAACAGAAAAAAGGAATTGAACTAGTTGAACCCAATGATAATCTTTGTGAAGCTTACATTAAAGAAGCAAATGATACGCTTAAAGAGATTAAAGAAGGGGCTAAGTGGTCAGTAATTATGGGTTATTATGCATGTTATAACGCTTTTTATTCTATTTTAATGAAAGCAGGAATCAAATGCGAAATTCATGATTGTACACTTAAATTAATGAAGATGATTAAAGAGTTTTCTGATGAAGATTATGATTATTTGGTTTCATTAAAAGTTAAGAGGATAGATGTCCAATATTATCTTAAGAAAAAAGTTCTTGAAGATTTATCAGAAGTTAAAAATTTTGTTTTAAAATGTGACCAGATTAGAAAAGAGTTTGATCTCAACGAATTGAGGGGAAAAATCAAAGATGCAAAATAATAGACATATGTCTAAAACATTAGACATAATGGGTTGTTATGTTGAAGATTATAATAGTTATTTTTCTGGCAGGGAATTGGCTAGAAAACTAAAGCTTAATCCTCAAACTGTGTTGAATCATTTGCAGCAATTATTAAAGAATAATATTATTGAAAAAGAAATACGAGGTAAAAGTATTTTTTATAGTTTAAACTTATCAAATTTAGTAACAAATATTTTGCTTAAGATGACTGAGGATTATCGTTCGTATAATGCGCTAGACCATTTTGAACTTAATTCTATTCTTACTAAGATTGCGCCTTTTGTTGATACAATAATTATTTTTGGTAGTTTTGCTAGCGGTAAGCAGAAAGAAAGTTCTGACTTAGACTTAGTGATTATTGGTTCAGCAAAAAAAGATTTGGTTAACAAAGAGAAAAAAGTGTTTGCCAGAGATATTAATATTGAGTACGTCTCTTGGACAGATTTTAGTAAAGTATTTAAAAATAAAAATCATCTCTCGGTAGAGATAAGAAAGAATCATTTAATTTATGGAAATACTCAAAAAGTGGTGAAGATATATAGTGAATAAGAAAGTTATTTTAGGTGTTGTACTATTGATGTTTCTATTAAGTATTATTGCTATTGCTGATAATGGTGATGATGTTGTAGAAACTGATATCTCTGAAGGAGTTGATGGTGAAGCTGTTGTTGATAGTGATGTTGAAGAAAATAATGAAATTATTGTTGATGGTGAAATTATTATTATTGATTTTATTGAAGATAATGTTACTGAAGAAGTTATTGTTGATGAAGATTGCGGGTTCTGGTGTAAAGTATATAAGTTCTTATTTGGCGATTCAGAGTTACGAGCATCTACCGGTACTGCTTGGTTTGATAGGGAAGATGCGTTGGTTGGATTGGGTGGTGAGGTATGTTTAACTTTACCTTATGATAAATGGAAAAGTGGTAACTGTTTGACTGCACCTCAGCAAGAAAATGTTAAAGATTTAGAAAAAATACTACCTTCTTCTGTTAAGCCTAAAGATGTTAAAAAAATATGGTATGATAGAAATAAACTGGATAAGCCAGGAAGTAATCGTTTTCTTGTTACTAATGATGTTACTAAACAGCTTAGTTTTGGAGCAGGAGGGTTTGAACTTGAAGAGATCCCAGGTTGGGCTGATCATCAATACTATGTTGATTACGCTATTGCTTCGAAGAATACTTTTTTTCAAATGCCTATGGGTGATTTTCAACAACAGGCAGAAACTTATGGTAAGTTGGTAGCTTCAACAAAAGGTCAAGGTGTGAGTAACCAGCAACTTTATCAAATGGCAAAAAGTGGTAAGCCATTTCCAACTGCTCAATTTAAAAAAAATGGTGATTATGAGCTCGGAGTAATGAAAAATGTGAATGGAAAGCTAGTATATGAACCTACTGTTACAATTACGAGAAATTCTGCGGATTTTACTGAAGGGGAATTTGAAGCATTTATTAAATATAATGAACCAAAGACTAAAGCCGAATATGATAAACAATTGGATTCTTATAAAGAATGGCAAAAGGGTTTAGCTTTTGATCAATCAAATTCTTTTAAAGCATATGTGGAAGAAAAGCAAGATGCACCTGCAAAAGCGGCAGCTGATATTGCAGAAGCAACTAAAAAAATTCTTCAAGAGAGTAAGGCTGACTTTGAAAAACAAGAGGCTGCAAAAGCAGCAGCGGCTGCTGAAAAAGCTAAAGCTGAGGCTGCAATTGCTAAAGCCGCAGCTGAGGAAGCTAAGGCTCAGCAAGTGCTTGATGATTATTTGGCGATAGAGGGAGATATTAATGAGGTAGAAAAAAAAGCTAAAGAGGCTGAATTAGAGGCAAAAAAGAAAGCAGCAGTTGCAGCAAAAAAGAAAGCAGTATCAATACAAGCAAAAGCAGATGCAGAAGCAGCAAAGAAAGCAGATGAAGAAGCTAAATTAAAGGCAGCAGCTGCGAAGAAAGCAGAAGAAGCAGCAGCCATAAAAGCTGCAGAAAAAGCAGCCGAAGAAGCTGCAAGAAAGAAAGCAGAAGCAGCATTAGCGATTGAGAATAGTAAGGAACGTATTCAAAATGCAGCTTCGTGTTTCCAAACTGGAATTAATTGTAAAACGGTTAAAGGCAAGAAAAATGAACTAACGCATCGTCAGGCTTCGATTGCAATGGGTGAGTTGGCAGCAAGTTTGGAAAATCAGGTTACTTCTGAAAAACCAACCAAGGAAGTTTTAAAAAGTGCTCCGGTGGGTACAACGGTTAAATTCAATGATAAAACTTATACTAAAAAAAGTGTTGTTGATGGTAAAGCTGTTGATGATAAAAAGAAAAAAGATGATGAAAAAACTTCCGCTGCTGAGACTCTTCAATGGGTTGATAGTGATGGAAAGGTAATATCGGCTGAAGAACAAGCATTAGCAACAGCAACAGATTATGCAGATCTTGATGCAAAAGAGTTACAAGCAAAAGCTAAAGAATTAAGAGAAGCTGAAGAAACACTTGGTTGGCAAGGTAATTGGGTAGAAGGGATGTTTGAAGATGGTGGAACTTACAGAGCTTGGACACAAGGAGATTGGGCTGGTGGACAACTTTTCGGCGGATCATTAGCAGTAGTAGGAAAATTAGGAAGTTATCAAGCGTTATCAAACGCCTTATTCCCGGAAACTAGTAAAGCTTGGTTGAATTGGGCTGATTCGGAAACTTTAGACAGATGGGCAGATTTGCCTGCCTTTGCTTCTTCAGAATGGTGTGGTGTTGATGACGCTAAACGTTCAGATACGCCCGGCCAGTCATCATCATTTGTCAGAACACAATCAGGCAGTTATCAATTTGTTGGTCAAGTACAAGCAGAAAAATCAAAAAAAGAAACGGAAATATTATGTGAAATTGATGAAGATGATGAACCATATTGTTCTAAAGGACAAGTTTGTGTAAACGATTTCTGTTACGCAGACGAAGATGATAATGAAAAACCAGATGATGATATTCCGTTAAAAGGAAAATTTTACAAAATTTATTGGGGAGTAACTGCTCCGCAAGATGAATCACATACGCCTTACATTGATGAAAATCGTAAAGCGGTTAAGTTTAATGTAAGATTAGAAGGTGATGGCGAAGTTTGGTTATACAAAACTAAAGGGGCAATTGAAAGAGGAGTAATGGAATTAGAAAATGGTGAATCTGATTCAGGATTAATTGTGAAATTTTTAAATAAAGATTATAATAAAGTTTGTATTTATTTCCATTCAGACTAT
>JABJOX010000018.1 GCA_018664115.1 Candidatus Woesearchaeota archaeon | reverse complement strand
GCTGCTCACAAAATCTACGTGCCGGCACGCAGTATACAAATTTTTTCTATTTCAAATGTAGCTAATTAGAATCCTAACAATCATTAATCTCTTCAATCACTAAAGCTTTATCCGTACAAATTTCTTCATTATCATGTAAAACTATCTTTGGTGTAATTTTAATCTGTCGCAATTCCCCACCGCTTGAAGAGTCGTAAGAAATCTTGCCGGGATATAATCCTGCTTTGGTTATTTTTGCATCATTTAATTCGAATGATTGTGCTTGTTGTGAACCGATAACGTTAACTACTAACCCTTCCACATTAATATTCACTCCGTTTTCAATATTAAATGTAAGTTCTTTTTTATTAGCGTCATAACATAATGGTGCGCCTTCTTTAGATAACTTTAAACCAATATTGATTGGACATTTTGCTTCCAGTTCTACTTGTGCCTGACCAAAACTCATGATCACTACACCAATCGCTACAGCAAAAGAAATTAGTAATAGGGTTGCTACTAACGGTGCTATCCCTCTTTTGTTCATCATTTGATTCTGAAAGAGAATGGATTATATAAGTTTTTGGATAGTTTACAATAATTCTTTATAATCTCTAAATAATGTTTTAAAGTCTTCAGTAAAAGTATTATTTTTTTCTAAAAGTAATTTGTCTAAATCTTCTTTTTTATATATTTTAACACCAACAGCTTCACCTAATCCATCATTAAATTCTTCTTGATCAGTAGTTTGAGTAAATCCTATTTTTCCTCTATAAACTCCTGCATAAATATGCGTTCTTGTTCTTTTCATCCACATTTTTCCAGTATCTCTGTCTAATCTATAAGCTCCCAACCAAGGTTGAAAATCAATTTTTCTAACTATTGCATGCTTTGTAAGTGAATCATTAGAAATTAAATTTAAATATTCTTCTTCTGAATTTGCTAAAATAATATCTGTTTTAATTTCTTCTTGTCCTTCTCTAATTAATGTTGAATCTTCTGTTTCTCCAGAACTAATGTGGCCACCTACTGGTTTACACCAAAGATAAGGGTTTTCTGATTTGTTTGCTCTTTGAACAGTATAAATGCCTTTTTCAGGATGTGATAAAAGTAAATGTATAACTGGAACAGCAAATGGACTTTCACCGGTTTCAAGAGAAATTGTTTTTTGTTCATTCAAAACTTCTTTTTTTGTTCTAGTACCTAGTAAATTTCCTTTTTCATCGTAAAAATCTAACATTTCTTCCATTTTTATTATTTAATTTTTTGCTAGGTTCTCAGGTTTAACATAGTTTCCTTTAAACTTATTGATTCCTCGTAAAGTTTCTAAATCAAATAGTTCTAATTTTACAGTCTCTACAATTCTCCAATTAGGTTCATATTGATAAGACATGATTTGTCTATCAAATTCTTCACAAATAAATTTTGGTAATCTTGTTTTTACTTTTTTCTTAACGTGGTCTCGAAATTTTTCATAAACGTTATCATCAAGCCCAACAGTTACATTCTCATCAACGTGGGCCCTAGCTTCATACTCTCGCATATTCACTACCCATTGTCTATCGGGGATGTATAATCCTGGTTCTAAATTATTACCTCCTCTTGCCCCAAAAGATAGAATAACTCCGTTACCATTTTCATACCATTGTTTTTCACTTTCGTTTCTTCTATACTCAGTATTTACTTTGACTCGTCCTTTTTGTGGTAACCACCAATCTACGCCACCCTCAAATTTATCAAAACTAGTTTCACTTAAAACCATCACATCAACATCTTTATGCTGATAAAGATCTTCTACTTTTCTTCTTTGGTTCCAAACTGCTTCAGCTAACCCACCAATTAAAACTCCAGCAACTTCTTTTTCTTTTAGAACTTTATCTGCAATCTTCATTCCTTCTAGGCCTTTAACAACATCGGGATACTCTGGATGTTTTAGTTCTAATAGTAATAACTGTTTTAGTGCTAACTTCTGTTGAACATTAAGATATATTTTTTGTTCTAATGTTTGGCGTAAACCTAATCCTAATCCTAATTGCATCATTTTATCTAAACGTTATTAATCTTTTATAAACATTTCTATTAAAACACTACTTAAAAGTAACAAAACATTTATAAATAAACAATATTCTAGAGTATCTATTAACAAAACAGGTGAATTAATGGAATCAAATACAGCATTAGCAACCCCACAAACAGTTCTGCCAGACGTAAGTCTTGCTGCTATTGTTCGTGATGAAAGGATGAATTCTGCCGGTGGTATTATTGATTTTGTTGAATCTACGGTTCCCTTTGTTGAAGAAGCTGTTATTGTTGACACTGGTTCTAAAGATGGTACTCGAGAAACTTTAGAAGAATTAGAAGCGAGATATCCAAACTTAGTTGTTCTAGATAGGCCTTTTGATGATTATGCTTCCAGTAGAAATTTTTCTTTAGATCATGTTCAAACTAAATATGCTTTTGTCTTAGATGCAGATGAACGTTTGACTAGAGATGATTTTGTTAATTTAAAACAAACTATGGAAAACAAACCTGCACTTTATTATCAATTTGATTTTCTTAATATTGAGGAAGTAGATTTTCCTGGTATTGGACATAACCCTCGTTTGTTTGCTTTAGAAAAAACAAAATATCTGAATCAAGAAAATCATTTGGGTGAATATCTTTTTATTGATGGAATTCGTGCTGATAACTGGTCTGATGATTTAATCTATAATAATAGCGTTATTACTGGAATTGATATCAAACATTTTTCCCCTCAAAACTTTAAAGGTTTTATGACCAAAGCTTCTTCTTGGTATAACGGCGTTGTAAGAAAAGGAATGGCTGATATTATTGCTCCATCTGAAACTAAAGATTTTGAAATTTGGAAAGAATTCAATCCTCAAAGAGAGGACTACAGATAAAATGGATCTATTCGAACTAAAAAGAGAGCAATCTAAACTTGCTAGAAAAGTACAATTACGTGATGACTTTGATAAAGTAAAAACTATTGCCGGAATAGATTGTGTTCCTACTGAAAATAGTGTTATAGCAGCTGTTGTTGTTTGTAAATATCCTTCTTTAGAATTTGTTGAAAAGAAAACTTACTCTTTATCAAATCCATTACCATATCGAGCAGGATTTCAAGCATATCGAGAAATGCCCGCAATTATTGAAGCTTATAATCAGTTAGACGAAGAACCAGATGTGATTTTGGTTAATGGTTTAGGGGTTAATCATCCTCGAAAGTTTGGTATGGCCACTCATTTGGGATTAGCATTAAACAAACCTACTATTGGTGTAACCCAAAAATTACCTTTTGGTAAAGTTGAATCTGGGAAAATATTTAATCATAACGAACATCTTGGTTTTGAAGTTAAGACTCGGGAACATGCAAATCCTGTTTACATTTCACCTGGCCATTTGATTACAAAAGGTTCTACATTAAACATTGTTTCTAAAACTATCCAGTTCCCGCATAAGATGCCGGAACCAATTCATATTGCTAGAAAAGTTGCTAAGAAGAAAGCTAAGGGGAAAGAAGAATGAACACTTTAGATACTGTTTTAGAGAATTGTAATCGGAAGTATGGTGTTAAAT
>JABJOX010000022.1 GCA_018664115.1 Candidatus Woesearchaeota archaeon | reverse complement strand
TAAAGTAGCAAATAGGTAGAGCCATTTAAAAAGATTGTGGGTTTCTATTCTCTACTTCCCTTCTTTATGTATACTGCATAATCGATTTATAAGTATATAGGTTTTCTATCATTACCTCCGTTTATATTCAAAACGTGTTGAGAAACACAAACCTTCTTTCCGGACCTGCGGGTCTGGTTTTTTATAATTAAAGATTAATTATTTCACTTGCAGGAATTTTTTCACAGCTCTTAAATAGAATTTATCTTTATCTTCAAGATATGGTTTGTAAACATCTATCCTTTTCTCAATAATTTTTTTAAAATGTTCATACCTGCCGAATGGAGATTCAATATAATCTTTTCCAGAATTAAGCATTTGAAAATGTGCAGTTTCAAAATATTCGGATGAACCATTAAAGAATAAAACCTTATTTTTAAATGAAGTTTTAACCAAAGACCAATTATATAATTCATTTACTAATTTCCATTCATTTTTAGAGATAATAGGTTTTCTTTCCCTAATTTCTTTAGTAATTCCTTTAACACTCCCCGCTAGCGCGCCCCCTTTGTTTTTTCTGTAATAATTGACTTTCTCATAACTAGCTGTAAAATCAACATATGGGTGATCTAAATCTTTAATGCCTACGCTAACTATTTTTTCCGCATCTACTACTTGTGTTCCCCATACTCTTGTATATCCAAAACCCTTTTTTTCTAGTTTCAAGAGTAAACTATACAACTTTTTTATTTTGCCTACATAAGCGGTATATGGATCTCTATCTGGTTCAATTCCATGTTTTTTAATTCGAGGCCAATCTTCCTCAGAAACCACCCTATACACATTTTTATCAATATATTTCTCATAAAACCATCTCAAATATCTTTCATCCATAAACAAAGATAAATATTCATACTTTATTAAACTTTTTCTTGCTCTAATTGAAACTTTAAAAACGTGTTGAGAAACACGGGGCCTGATAATTTTCGATATCTTTAAAAACATATTAACATTACTTTGATCTATGTTACAAAAAGAGGTTTTATTATCAAGTAAAGATAAAACTCTTTTACTTTTATCTCTGTTATCAATAATTCTAATTGCTGTCCTTATGGGAAATATCTTTTTAACAAGCCTACTAATTCTCATTTCAATCTTAATCATTTCATCCATTTACTCTATTATTAAAACAAAATCGTTCAATTTAAATTCCATTATAAAAATGAAAGAGACCAGTTATGTTCTTTCTTTTTCAATTTTTACAACAATGGTTTTTTCTATAATTCTTCCTTATATTCTTTTTCATAATTCTTTTATCAACATTTTTGTAATTCAGTATATTTATGTTCTTCCAATACTATTAATTTTCTTTGCATCTTTGTATATCTTTAATTATTTAATAAAAAAAGAAAAAATCCAATATAAACACTTAATAAAATCATCAATTATAATATCAATAATCCTCTCAGTAGTAATTTCCATAGGGTTAGTTTCATTTAGTAATTATCTTTATAATGAGAGAACAGAGATTTACAATTGGGGTTATGATAAAGAGATTTCTGAATTTAATGAAAAAACTCAAAATCTTTATTCAGAAAATTTACCAATCATTAATGAGATTAAAACTTACCAAGATGATTTTCTAGCGAATGCCAATCAAGAAAAATTAGCATTCCAAACATTTGACAAAAAATTATGCTTTACTAATGGATGTGCCAAAAATGTTGTAGACAAAGCATATCATTTAATCACGGTTGTTGTTAATTCTGTAATCATTCAATCTAACTTAGAAGAAGCAAATAAAGAATTAGCTCTAATTAATGAAGAAAAATTTAAACCTAATTTTAATACATTAGAGGATTATTCTGAGAAATTAAAAGAAGGAATTGATTCTTCTGAATTTGCCATACGAGAATTAAGTAAAAAAGAACAAGAAATATTATCACTAGTTGAATCAGATTTTAATTATAATGATTTGAATAAAATTGTTGAAAAATCAGATCTGGAAAATATTGGTGGATTTGCAGATCTTGTTGTTATTGAATCAAGTTCAATATTTTTTGATAGTATATCATACACATTCAAACACTCTGCTCCCTATAAAGAATTAGTAAGATTAGTAACTAAAATTATGATATTTACAGGACAGCAAGGAAAAAATGATAATCTTTTTGTTAAAATATACAACAATAAAGATATTAATGAACCCATTAAAAGTAAGATTATTAGAAATAAATTGATATTAACTAAGATTGAACCTCTTTTTGTAGAAAAAAGTTTGCCTTAAATTTATTCTTATAAAATTAAAAAAACAATATTAATCTAAATAATTCTCACCGAAAAACTTAACATGGGGCGCCATTTTATATTTTTTATAATCTTTTATTTCCATCCAGAAGATTTATATATTCTTAAAAAAGTAATATCCTATGGAAAAGCCAAAACTGTTTGGAGATATTTATGATATCATTTCTTGTTACGTATTCATTATAATTGGTCTTAGTCTTTTTATATATTCTTTTTTTAATAATCACAAGGGTTTCATTTATGGTGGTTCTATTTTAATTGTTATATCTGGAGGATTATTATTTTTTTCTTATTATGCACGTTATAATAACAAATTTACCAAATTTAAAGCAGATCCGAAAACAATATTGGTCACAATTTTTGTTGTTATTCTAATTATTGCCACATTAGTTATTACTAATATTCTTATTAGATAACGACCTACTCCAGCGGAACTCCTGACCAAAGGGTCCAATCCTCACTTGGCGAATATCCACCAAACGTAAAATAAGCAGGCTGATTCTGACCAAAGAAACCGTATTGTACATTTCCCCAAGATTTTTTGGGAGCGGCTCCAGAAGCACCGTAAACAGAACTACCAAACAATTTCCAAGTTTTCATAATCGAATGAAACCCAGAAACATCTGTAGAATAATCTGAACCTGGTTCAACAATCATCTCACCTTTAAAACCATGCTTCTTAAAAATTTCCACAATTTTCTTAACGGGAGTATTTCCTTCGCCGGGAGCTAAATGATCATCCTGATATCCAAAATTATCTACTAAATGTAAATGGCTAACAACACCTTTCTCAGCTAATCTTTCAACTTTCTTCAACATCCAACCATTAAAATCTTCATCATTTTGTTCAATAGTTTTATGAGGGTCGCCCTGCCAATACTTTCTCCACATGTTTAAATGTCCCGTATCGAATGTGGCAGTAATGTGGTCTTTCGCTCTTCTAACGGCTTCTTCTTCTCTAACGCCCTGTGATTCTAACATTTCTGCCATTCTTTTTCTGCCACCCTCAACCAAATTAATCAATTCGTCAGGATGAGAACCAAAACTTTCCGGAAAAAGATTTTCCATTGCTACAGAAACAGGATTTTTCAATTTTCCTTCTTTCTCTAATCGTTGAGACTGTTTCATTGCGGTAAGACCAGCCCGTGCATAAGCGTCATAAGCTTCTTTTAAAGCATAAGTTTCAGCACTTTGAACATTTCTAATTGTTTCCATTGATTCTTCTGCCTGTGCCCACTGTGATGCAGAAGATTCTTGTGAATAACGAATTGACCGTTCATTCTCACGCATATGGTCTTTAAGTATTTCTGTAGGAAACTTTGCATCTTCTGGAATTAAATCACCATACTTACTTCTCGCTTCCCTCTTCAATCTCCATTGCTCTTCAGGATCTGTTTCCTTTTCAATTTTTTCATAAAAATCATAGGCTTTTTTTAATTTCTCTTTATCTTTAAGATGTTCATCAAAACTCCCACCATAATAATATGCATAACCTCGAGCAGTTGCGGCACTAGTTTCTAAACTAGCAATAATATACGCTTCCTCTGGTTTAACACTAATTTCTTTCTCATCATCAACTTCTTCAAATCTTACCCAATTAGATTTTTTAAATTCTTCATCAGAAATTTTTCCAGATTTCCAATCTTTCCACTTTTCTTTTGCACTAAGAGTCATTTGTTTAGCTTCTTTTTCTAAATCTTCCCAACCCATTTGTCGTACTTCAAATTTACCATCTTCAGCATTATACTTTGGCACCCTACTTTCATCATTTATCCTCTGCCCAAAATAATCAAGATAAATCAATCTCCCATTTTGATCATATTGAGAACTAGCCACTTTCTTATTTCCATCAAAGTCAGTATATTCATTACCACCATCAACCGTGTTCCAAACTGGTCGAGAAACTTTTCTATTTTTCCTTGCTTCCTCGATTAGTCTTCCTGTACGAGTATCAACTACCCGATAAGAAGCTCTATTTTCTTCGTCTTCATACATTTTGAACTGATTATCTTCATTCCATTCTGCATCAACTAATGGACGTTGAAACTCACCAGTATGAACTACAACCGGACCGCCCTGAGCAACATCTGCTGCAAAATCTATTGCTCTTTTAATTTCATTAACGGCCATCTCTTGATTTTGTTTAGAAAAATTACCTTGCTGGTCCATTCCAGCTAAACCCATTACCCCTACAGTAGCGTGAGTAGTAAAATTCATCTCGTTAGATTTCTGTATTTCACGTAAAGCTTGCCTTTGTAATTTACCATAATATTCAGGTGTGTGTGCTTGCCCTGAACCTTTACCAGCACCCATAAATACCAATTCAGCAGTTTTTACACCTGATCTCATCTTTGCTGCAATTGCTTGGATATTAGGTATAGGCCCTAAACCAATACTATCACCAATATCTCCAATACCTACACCAACATCATTAGTTGACTTATTAGCAGGACTAGGATTAGCATCTGCATATTCTCTGTCCATTGGCATAGCGTAATCACCACTAGTAAAATGTTTACCACCAAAAGTTACCATGCTTAGAACTAATATATTAGAGTATATAAAATTTGCTTTATTCTACTCTACTCAAGATTTATATCCAACACCGCTAGACTGATACATCCCACGCAACTTAGAACCAATTCTTCTCGTCAAACTAGCAGCCATAGCCACATCTTCATTAAACGAATACTTTCCCGCTTCAGCATCTTCAACTTTCTTCTCTACCGCCGAAGCCAGATATCCGACCTTTCTTTCTTCCTCAGCAGAGATATAACCTTTCTCTTCAACAGTATGGTTAATATCTTTAATTTCATTATAAATATCACCCATCGGCTGCTGACTAAGATATTGAGCATATTCTGATTGCATAAATTCAGGAGAAATATCAACACTTTCTCTAGCTAAAGATTCTAAATCAACAACATCATTTTCTATCTTCTCAACTTTCTTTTCAACACTCTCTTCAGAATCTTCGTCATCTTCATCATCCTTCTTTTTTACTTTAATTCCTTTATGGGCTGCCAGAATTTCTTTTCCTTCTGCACTTAAACCAGTTAAATCATCCTGTGAAACTTGAGGGATGGGAACTTTTTCAAACCATTTCCTTCTCTCAGTTAACTCAGATTCACTCTCTTTGATTTTCTTTTTGGCTTCCTCAATCTCTTTCTGCCTTTTCTTTTCCAACTCTTTGAGTTTCTTAATCCTTTCTTCAGGAGGAAGACGATCTAAATTTTCTTCAGCCATAATTTATTAGAATGAAGTTAGAATATAAAAATGTTTAGCAATCCGACCCCAATAACCAAAAACTAATTTTACCATTGAGTCATCCCATGAGATTTCTTAAAATTCTTATAAATATTAAATGCATGAAATTTAGCATGACCTACCAACTTTTCTGCTTTTGCAGCAGCAGCTTTTTCATCATTACTTGAACTTCCTTCTTTAATCTTCTTTTTAACTTTTTTTGGGGTATAAAAATCACCTAAAAACTTTTCTGCAAAAGATTTCTTTTCAAGTTCTTCTTCCACAAGTCCTTCTTTTTCTTTATCCTTATTTCCTCTTGCTTCTTCTAAATAAATATCTAATTCTTTTCCCAACGATTCCATTGCCTGTTGTACAGAAGAAGAAACGTCACCCATTAACATCAAAGTTTCTTGTTCTTTCAACTTTTTATATTTTTCAACCTGTTCATCTGTCCAAGCATAAGCTCTCATATTCAACTCAAATTTACCGATATGAATAGGACCTCGTTGATAACCTTCCTGAATAACTTTCATTTCTACTTTGGTACGATAACTAAACGTTGCTAAAATACAACCATTACCACCACTTTTTCCTACCTCTTCACGTTTCCTTACTAAGACTTCAACATCTAACATGCTTCCTTCAAATGCTGAAATCATATCTGCAGAAGACATATTTTTCTCTTTCATTGTTAAAGCAGAAACGTGACGTAAATAAGGTTTAATCCAATTAATATACATCTTGATAATCTCAAAATGTTGTAATAAATATTGTAACATAAACCTTCTTCTATTAATATGCTCTTGATAAGTTCTTTTTTTCCATTCCATAAACTGACGTAAATGTCTTTCTAGAACTCTTAAAACATTTCTGTTAAAATCTTTATCTAAACCTTTCAAATGAGCATCCAATTCTTCAACAGTCTTAAATGGAGGAGCATCAAAAAACAAATCAGGAAGAGTAAGAAATTCTAATTCTCGGGCCATACCAAAAACAGAAGCAGCATTTTTAGCTCCTCCTTGAACTAAATCAATAAAAAAACCTTTCAAAGTTACGTTTGCACTTCTACTTCTAGAACCAATATCTTTTTGTAGTTGCCGACTAGCCTCATTATAATATTGTACTCGTTCATCAATAATCCTTAACTCCCGCACCATTTGAAACAGTTCTTTAATCATCTTTCCCGTAGTGGCTAGAAATTGAGAAACTTTATCTTGTTGTGCACCCAATTTTTGTTGCGTAACACCAAAAAAAGCTGAATTTTCTGCTGCTGCAAAAGAATCTTCAAGTTTTTCTACAATCTGAAAGTTTTCTTTAAACTGATCCAAAACCCAAAAGTAAGGTTCTTCTAAACTTAAATCGTAAGCTTCTAAGGTGATGGTATAAGCTTTAACTGGTTTTGGAAATCCAGTATTTCCCATCTGTTGTTTGATAACTTCTTTTCGTTCTTCTTTAAATCCTAAGTCTTTTAATAGCTTAGACCTTGATTCCAATCCAGTATAAAATAAACTTTCCATATATCTTCCTCTTTTAAAGTTATGATTACTTCTTTATTTAATAAGTTTTTTGTTTAATTCCTACTTTTTAACATATTTATACATCTAAAAAATCCTAATCCCTCTTTTTCATAAAATTCAACATTAAAACCGACTTTCTTCAACACTTTTTCCCACTCAACAAAATCAAAACTATTCACTTCTTTCTGTTTTTGCCAATCATTAACATTTCCTAAAACCATTACAAAATCTCCATTCTGTTTCAAAATTCGCTTTACTTCTAATAATAAAAATTCATAATTATTAACATAATTAAAAACAAAAACGGCAGTAACAGAATCAAATCTAAAATTATCAAAAGGTAACTTTTCTTCTAAATTACCGACTACTTTCTCACTACAATTATCGTTAAACTTTAACATCTTTTCCGAAAAATCAAAACCAACTGATTTGATATAACTATAACTGCCACAACCCAAATCTAAATTATTACCACTTTCAAGAAAAACTAATTCTCTACGAATCAATTCTCTTTTTTCTTTCTCAATTTTCTGTTGCCACATGAACGCTTCTGCATTCCAGAAAGCAATATTATCAACTGGCCAACCTTTAGCCCAAGAAACTTTTTGAGCTAACTTTTTCATCTCAATTAAATCTTCCTGACCATACTGTAATTCAATTAAACCGTTAAAAAAATCAGTTTCAGAATCAATTTCAAAATCTAATCCCATCTTCATCCATCTTTAGAATAATAAAACCATTAAATTAGCAAATCCGTTAAAAATCAATCCCCCAGATAAACTATCAGCCATTAAAACAAAAATTAACATCAATATTCTCCCGATACAAAGAAATATTTCCCTATTAACAAAATAATTGGCAATTTTCTCTTTAGCTTTATCATATTCCATAGCACCTAACGGCGCTTCAATAACTCCGTAAGTAAAAGCACCAAGAATGGTTGCTCCAAAAACATGTCCAACAGTAGTTACTAATGCTCTTAAAAACCAAGATAAAGATTCAAAACCAACTACCCAACGAACAATCTTTCTTTTACCATGATGATCGCTATATTTACCCATTAAAAAAACTAATATTGCACTTATACCAGAAAGAAGAAAACCAACCAATCCTAAACTAAAATAATCATCCAAAATTAAAAAAATAAACATTGGCCAAATTACCCCTGCAGCAATTACATGTATTCCTCTAGCGGTAAAAAACAAATCATTTCGCCATTGCCTTTTATCAATTAATGATCTGATTGAAAAATGATAACTAACATGATCTTCTTTACTCAAAAATAAAAAGAAAGCCGAAAAAAATAATAATGATGAAGTTAAAATAAAAACCGGCTTGAACCCAACAAACTTAATCAAAAAACCTCCAATTAATGGGCCAAACATTGCTCCTAAAATAGAAATACTAATTCGTTTTCCAATTTCTTCACCACGATGTTTATGGTCGCTGACACGAGTAAAAACCAAATGCATCCCCATCCAATAAAAAGCCTGTGAAGCCCCCAATAATCCAGCAATAATCATTAATGGGATTTGATAATAAGGTAAAAAGTAAAGTGAAATCACAAACAAAAGATATAAGGGTACACTAAATAAAACTGAATGTTTTAAACCATAACGGGCAGAAAACTTTGCTGCTAATGGAGTTAATATTGCAAAAGTAACAGCATAAAACATAAAAAAATAAAGTACCTGCTCTATTGGAAAACCCAATTCTTTGTAAAGATATAAAGGCACAAATAAACTAATTAAAGAAATAGCAAAGTTTCTAATTGCGGACGAAATATATACTTGTGTAAGTTCTTTATGTGGAAAAAATTTCCATAATAAATGTTCATTATGATGATGCATTCATGTTTACCCCTTTTTATAATCAATTTACAATAAAAAAACAAAATTTATAAAAGAATATAAGTCTTTCTATTAAATAAGTAAACACTAACTACTTTAGTCAACAATTATGGGCCTGTGGTCTAGTAGCTATGACATCCGCCCGACTCGCGGAAGATCGGGGGTGCGAGTCCCCTCGGGCCCATATTATTATTATTATCATTTTTATTTCATTCAATTCTAATCACAAAACATATAAACCAAAAAAGATTATCAACTAATGATGGCTGATTATAATCAACAACAAAATAGAACTGGTTATCAAAGACCAAGCCAAACACAACAACAAGCACAATATCAAACACAACAATCACCAGCAAGACCAATACAAACGCAACCACAAATTGAACAACCAATTTATGTTTTGCCACAAAATAAAAAGAGAGCAATAATTCCCAAAATAATTATTTTCATAGTGTTAGGGATTATTTTCTATCTCGGAGTTCTGCTTAACGTTTCTCTTTTAGAATTAGATGCATCTACAGAGTCTATTGCTAAACTTACCTCTTTAATCCTACTCTTACTAATCATCTTATTGGGGACCTACTTAACTTTTCATAAAGCCATGCAACCATACAAATTTTATCGTAACAGAATTTATTTCAATAAAAAAGAGATCAAATATACACTTATCACCAATACCAATTTAAAACAAGATTTCTGGGATAAAATGTTCAAAACTTACTCTATTGGTTTAAGTAAAAAATTCTTTCTCAGAAACATACCACAAACAATTCAAATCAATAATTATCTTAATCAATTAATTAATTATGCTAAATCTCAGCAACAAAGATTATAGAAATATTAATAACAAAAATAACAATAAACTATTTTTTAAGAACTATTTCTTCAACAAATAAATGTCAATAAACTCAATTGTAAAAGATAATAAAAGAGGCCCCAATATTACACCTAACAATCCGAAAGTAAATAATCCACCTAAAATACCAATTAAAACAACAACAGAATGAATTTTAGCTTTGTTCCCCATTAACTTTGGTTTAAATATATTATCTACACTACTAATAAAAACTAACCCATAAATAAATAATAATACGCCTTTAACGATTAACCAAGTAGAATTGTTGTATACGCCTTCTAAAATGATTATTATAGATGCTGGCACCCAAATAATTCCCGCTCCTACAAATGGTATCAAAGCTAAAAAAGCCATAAACAATCCCCAGAAGAGCGGCGAAGATATTCCAAAAATTAAAAACCCTAAATAACCTGTTAATCCTTGAATTAAAGCAACCACCAAATACCCATAAACTAATCCGTGAACAATTTCTTTCAATCTTCTTAGCAATCTAATATAATTATTTCTCTGTAACTTCAAATAATGATTAATTTTTCTAAGTAAATCTTTTCCATCTTTAAGAAAATAAAATAAAGTAAAAAACAAAACAAATAAATTCAATAAAACTTTTGGAACACTTACTAAAAGGTCAGAACTTTTATTTACAATCCAATTAATTACTGTTTTGGCAGTTTCCTGAACTTGAAAATTTATTTCTGAATTTTGAGAATAAGATCTTAATGTTTCACACAACTGACTTTTACAATTAGAAATCAAACCTGTAGCCAACTTTTGTTTAAAGATAATAAAAACATTATATGATTCTTGAACTAAACCTTTAACAAAAAAAACAGCAGGGATAACAATAATTAAAAAAATTAAAAGACAAATCAATAAAGCAGAAACTGTGCTATTAATTTTTCTATTAAACTTTCGGTAAAGAGGATAAGAAACATAAGCAAATAAAGCTCCAAGAAATATCACCTTCAAAAATGGTTGTACGATAAAGAAAGATAAAACTAATAAAACAACTAACATAATTAATGGAACAAAATTCTTATAGTTAATCTTAATTCACCTCTATTAGTTTAGAATTAATTTAGTATTATATAAAACTTACTTTTTAAGAATTTTTAAAAAAAGAAAAAAAAAAGAAAAAAATAAAGCCGTTAGGCTTATTCTGTGGTTTCCTCAGCTTCTTCCATTACTTCAACAGCAGATGGTGCACCAACAACAGCGTCAGCAGTAGTAGTACCTTCAATCTCTACTTCCATTCCGCCAGCTGCAGTAACTTTATTGGTATTAGCAATAACTTTACCTGCTAGTCTTGTATCTGCTCCGGAGTAACCTGCTACTAACATAGCTACATAGTCACCGTTCTCGAACAACTTAACTCTTGCTTTTCCAGGTGTGAAACCTTCTGCACAATCTGCTGGATTACCAAGTAATTCAGCTGCAACAGTGTTAACACATGGTCCACCAATAACGATTAAGTTCTGAGCTGTTGCGTCAGCAACTTCACTATCTAACTTTGTAGCGTCAACAACTTCTACAGCAACCATATTTCCGCTTGCTGAACTTGAAGTAGCTGTAGCTCCACTAGTGAAATATACTTGTGGCAATGCTTGCTCTACTGGATAAGTGTATGTAAACTTATCAGGGTCACTACTAGGTTGATCAAATTGTACTTTTCCACCCATAGAAGTATAACCATAGGTAACTTCAGATTCTCCATCTGGTGCCAATAAACTTAAACCACTTAATGCTGCCCGTACTTCTGGATCTGACGACGCTGAGATATTCAGAGTAATGGTTGTAGGCGCTAGGTTATCGTAGTCATCCCCATTAACAGCTGAATTAATGCTCAAAAATACAGTGTCTGATGCATTAGACATTGCAGGTTGGATACTTACCGCATTTGCACCTTTAAAAGTTCTATCCGAAATAGTAATTTCCGGACCATATGCATCAACCCATGTAACGTTAGCATTACCAACCGTAGCATCTCCATTCAAACTGATTTTAATTGGTTGATCATCAGCAGCTGAAGATTGACCATTAACATCAAACGAAAATCCACCTAACTTGATAGTAGCTGACGCGTTTGTACTTGCGACAGAATATTCAAGAGTTTCACCACTTCCCGTATTTTTAAACTTCATCTTTGGGGAAGATTTGGTAGTTTTATCTTGACCTTTATACTGTAACAAATAAGACTTAGCTGAACCATCAGAAGCCGTACCAGCAGTTACAATAAAGTAATCGTCTTTATAGATGTACTCAAACTCATTAATCACAAGCCGATTGACATTAGTTCTAGTAGATGTTAATCCAGTATCTTCACTCATAGAAATGTTGTTATTGGCTTCAGCATAAGCAATAGGAATACTTACAGCATTACTATCACCATCGAAGACTTCCAACTTGTATCTCTTAGAGCTTGATGATCGAAGAACCAAATCATGAGTCTCTTGATCTTCTAAACCAAGATATTCAATATCGAAACCATCATTCATAAGAATTTCTGGTTCATCATCATCTGCTAAAATCACATCTGATAATTTTTCACCAGCACCTACGAAATAGTCGTCATCTGCAGTCATATTGATTTCTATGGTGTTAATTTTCAAGGTAGTGTTATCATCCGAACCATCAATAACAACAGCCGCTCCATCAATATCCTCAGAACCTACTTTTAAATCATAGCTAGATCCAGTTCCAGTGGTCAAATCATCATCTCGCAAAACCACTTTAGAAGCACCTACAAAGAATGTTGCTGAATGTACTCCACCAGCATAACTCTGATAAAGAACTTCACTTACACCAACTTCTGACTTATCTGCCAACATGTGTGTTTCACCAACTTGCAATTTACTAGTTGATTCTCCATTAACAGTAAATTTAGCGTTAGTAGCATCAACGTAAGTCAAAGCTATGTCATACTCATTATCATTAACTGTATATGTTTGAGATTCTCCTTCCAATAAAGTGTCAGTAGTAGCTCCACCCATCAAAGTTAGCTTAATACTATTTCCACCACCTTCAGGTCCTGAAGCAACTCTTCTCGCTAAAACCACAGTATAACTTTGACCCATAAAAGACAATTCTGTATTCTCAAAATCATCTAAATAAGTTCCAGTAGTATCTGAGGTTCCAGAGGAGTCAGTAACATCTGATTGTGCAGTAGATGTAAATTCCATCTCATACCTTGCTATTTGCCTTCCGCTTTTAAAGTACAAAAAATCTGCAGTTGCATCATCATCACTCTCTACAAACTTAACTACACGGCTATCTGGTCGATCATCATCAAAATGCAAATATTGATTAGAGTCGTAAGTATCCTCATTAGTTTCCCAAGCACCATCAGTAAGTGCACCTAATTCATCATCACCAATATTATTGGTTATATTCCTAAATACTTCACCAGTTAAAGTCCCAGCAGACGCATCATTATTAGCCATTTCTAAAAACTTAGCACTAGTTCCAACCAACCAAGCGTCTCCCTCTACAGAAGTAGAAGTTGTTCCACCTGATGCAACTTTCATACTAGCTGCAATATCAGTCATTGCTAAATTGTCTACAGAAGCAGCATTCTCACCTACAACAAAGTATCCATCAAAAACTCCGTCCTTTACGAACATTCCTGGATAATTTCCGAGGTCGGCTGCCATAGCGCCCATAGCTGTTGCACCAAGCATTACTACTCCAGTACCCACAGCGAATAAACGCTTCACCATTCTTTTTATTTTCATTTTACTAAACACACCTCCGTGTTTTAACATCATTCCCGTCTTCTTTTTATTCATCGTCGTATAAAAATTTCGCAAGAGATACACAACATGTGGACCCCTTTTCGATTTTATAGACGACTTCCTGACGAGAGTATCTTCAAAAACACAAATTCGATTTATAAGTCTTTCGCAAAATTATCCTCTTATAATAGAGAAAAATGTGCTTAATGACCTCTAAGTTAAAAATTTTTAAGAATTAGCAAGTCACCATTTTCAGATTACAAAAAGAAAAAGATAGAACTAAGTTCTATATTAACGTAAAACAACACTTTTCTGTGGTTAAAAGCAATAAAAAAGACCATTACTTAAAATAAAGACAATAATTAACCCTAATCAATATTATATAGGAATATTTAAGAGAAATAAACAAGAAAATTTAAGATTTTCTGGTCATTCCCCACGATAAAATAAGAATCATGAGAAATAAAGAGAAAACAACTTCTCATTCAACTCAGAAATTTTAATTCGTTCCTGTTTTGTAGAATCTCGATCCCTAATTGTTACACAATCATCTTCTAAAGTATCGAAATCCACAGTGATACAATAATTTACCCCAATTTCGTCCGCTCTGGCATAACGTCTCCCCACAGAAGCAGCTTGATCATAGTAACAAGAGTAACAAGTTTTGATTTGTTGATACACTTCTTTTGCTTTTTGAGTAATGTTTTCTTTGTTTTTTACTAACGGAAGAACGACACAAAAGAATGGCGAGATTTTAGGAGACAATTTTAAAACAACGTTTCCCCGTTCTTTATCGTCGTGATAACTATCAAACATCAATGTTAAAAAAGCTCTGTCTACGCCCTGAGAAGGTTCAGAAGCAACTACAGGAACAATTTTTTCTTGAGTCTCTTCGTCAAAATATTCCATTTTTTTGCCAGAATGATCTTGATGTTGAGTAAGATCAAATTTTCCCCGATCCGCATTACCATAAAGTTCTTTCCAACCCATTGGATAATTATAATCTAAATCAAAACAAGCTTTTGCATAATGAGCTAATTCATCTTTAGTATGTTCTCTAACCCTCAAATTTTCTGGGTTAATTCCTAAATCTTCTGTAAACCATAAAAATTCTTGAACTAACCAATAAGCATGCCATTTGTTAATGTTCAACTTTAATAAATTAGCCACAGACATTTTCTGTTGTTCTTGATTGTTTTCTTGAGCATCTGCAGTTAAAACATTAAGTTCTAAATCCAAATAATTCTTAATTAATGGGCAATCATCAACTTTACCAGGATGAGTGAAAAATTCTATCTCCATTTGTTCAAATTCTCTTTTTCTGAATAGAAATTCTCTAGGCGAAATTTCGTTTCGAAAAGCTTTACCAATTTGTGCAATTCCAAATGGTAATTTCACTCTTGTGGTATCTAAAACATTCTTAAAATTAGTAAAAATAATTTGGGCAGTTTCACCACGAAGATAAGCAATATTTTCGTCTTCTTCTTTTGGCCCAACAAAAGTTTTAAACATTAAGTTAAATTTTGAACATTCACCAAACTCTTCAGACTGACATTTTGGACATTTTAAGCCTTTTTCTTTAACAATCGCATTGAAATAATCTAATGATTTCCCTTCCACATTTAAATTGTGCTGTTCTTCAAGCAAATGATCTGCTCTTTGCCGAGAATGACATTTTTTACATTTTATTAATACGTCCGCAAAAGAATCTACGTGACCAGAAGCTTGCCAAATCTTTTGTGAAGAAACAATTGCCCCATCAATTCCCACAACATCATCTCGATCTTGCACGAATCTTTTCCACCAAGTTTGTTTGATTTTGTTGTTTACTTCTACTCCAAGAGGACCGAAGTCAAAGAATCCTGATAAACCGCCGTATATTTCTGAATTAGGAAATACAAAACCTTTCTTCTTACAGAACGTAGCCATCTCTTCAATGTTTATTGTCATATTTGCTAGAATAATTAAGTGTTTATTAAGTTTTTTGTAGTAAACTCTCCGGAAAATAAGAATATTTGTAAATCTTTAAAGCCTTATAATAAAAATAATTTCTAATCTTTCCAGGGAAAAGCGATTTAATTTCATTAATTAACCGATAAAAATCTTCTTGGCTTTTAAGTTCACAATCAAACTCAAAGTCTGAACCACCAACCGCCACATCCCGATAAATTACGTTTGGATGTTGAACAATAAATTGATTTAAAGAAGAAATAATATTAATATCTTCCAATTCTAAATCAACTTTATAGTAATCATAACCAATTTTTTTAATGTCAAGAAGTAACTTATAAGCAACAATAACTTTATTCTTTTCTAAGTTTTTTAACTTATATTTAACCCCAGTAGCAGTCATTCCCATTTTCTTAGCTAATTCCAATAAAGTAATTCTGGCGTTTTCAGAAATTTCTTGCAATAATTGTAAATCTTTTTCATCAACAGAATATTCTTGACAACTTCCAGTAGACAAAACAGAATCATTATACTTCTTTTTCTCAACAAGATAATTTCTATTGTAATGATGGTACTTGGTGAGTATAGAAAAATTACTACTAATAACATAATGTCGATACTTTTTCAAGAAATTTTCATATGCTTTTTGGTAAATATTTAAATCTTTAACTAGAAAACCCAAAGCAAGATCAAATTTACCATCTGTCTGATAAATAGTAAAAACATCTTTTTCTTTTAAAAAATGAGCAACAATTTCTTCATCCAATTCTGCAGTAGTATTCTTTAATTTCAG
>JABJOX010000063.1 GCA_018664115.1 Candidatus Woesearchaeota archaeon | reverse complement strand
TGATAAAGAACACAACTCAAACTTAATCCCCTGGTTAAAATTACAAAAAGAATGGAAAATCAAACATGACATAATTGAATCAGGACCAAAGAACGAATTTTCTGTTGACAATTTAATTTCTAAACTTAACGAACATAAAGGGAAAGTTAAACTGGTAAGTGTAGTTTATACTTCCAATCTTGACGGAGTTACAAATCCGGTAAAAGATATTATTAGAATTTGTCATAAACATAAAGTTAAAGTTTTACTTGATTGTGCACAAGCAGCTTTACACCACGAAATTAATATTAAAAAACTAGATGCAGATTTCATTGCTGTCTCTGCTCACAAAATTATTGGTCCAAACGGAATTGGTGCTTTAATTTCTACAAAAGAAAATTTGGAAATGTTAAACCAGTTCATGGTTGGCGGTGAAACTGTTACCGATTCCAGTTACGAAAGTTATACCCCTGAAAAAATCCCCGAAAAATTTGAAGCTGGTTTACAAAACTATCCAGGCATTATTGGTTTTGGTGCAGCAACAAAATATTTAGAAAATATTACTGTTAAAAATATTCAGAAACAGATTGTTAAATTAAACGAAATTGCTACTTCTGGCTTATCTGAAATTTCTGGAATAGAAATTCTTGGACCAAAAGGGGCCGATAAACGTTCAGGAGTAATTTCTTTTGTCATTAAAGATAAACAAGTTCATGAAGTTTCTTTGTTGTTAAACAACACCTATAATATTATGGTCAGGAGCGGAGCACATTGTGTGCATTCCTGGTTTAACAAGGATAAAAATAAAGAATCTGTGTTTAAAGATGGAACAGTAAGAGCAAGTTTCTCTTTCTATAATACTGAAGAAGAAGTTCAACAGTTTGTTCAGGCAGTTAAAGAAATCAGTGAATTATAAAAATTAAAATAAATTAGTAAATATTATAAACTAATATGATTTAATAATTAATAACAAATCATAAATAGAGGAAATTAAGATGAGAAACGCAAAAAAATGGTTAGTTGGTTTAGCATTAGGTTTAAAATTACTTTCTGGAATAGAAGGAGAAGCATTAGCAAAATCTCCTGATACTAAAAAAATTGAATTAAAAACAGAATTTAATGAACTTAATAAACTAAGACATAATTTAGCAGTTAAAGGTCGACAATACTTAGGCGACCAATTTGTTAATGTTGACGAATATAGAAATTTAGAAAGATTATTCAACAAAATAATTAAAAAAATTAACAAATTATTAGAAATGGAACAAAATGCTGATAAAGAAATAAAAGCAGAATTGCAGTTAGAGATTAAAACTTTAAATGGATTAATGGCAGAAATTAAAGAAATCTATCAAGAGGATCAAAAGGTTATAACAACCGCTTCAAAAATAAACCTTAAACAATGGTGGAATAAAGAAGGAATCTTTAAAGGCAACCACAAAAAAAAGAGTTCACTCTTTTTTGTTGTTAAAGTTCATAAAAGCTATTCTACAGGATCAAGCAGAAGTTCAGGTGAATATAGAGTAGAGTCCAAAATTAAAAAAATATTAGGAAGCACAGGTATAGTCCAAAAAGCGTGGGGGTTCCAATACCACCATGAAGAAAAATTTATTTGGGTAATGGCGATAGTGCATTTAGAATAATTTTACTTTCTTATTTTTTTATAATTCTAGTCAATTTAAAACCGGCTACAACTAACCAAACTATATTAAGAACCATAAACGGCCAAGAATTTAATGAGAAAGCATAATAAGTTAATAGTCCTGCTCCAATGATATTTAAAAGATTATATTGGATAGTGTTTTGGTTGAACTTCTGAATAAACTCGTCAAGAATAAAAGCTACTAAAATGAACGTCATTCCCACAATGCCAATAATTAAATCTATCATCTTCTTTTGTGTTTTTTAAACTGTGTTTCTTTAATCAACGCAATCATATTCGTTCCAATGTTTCTGGAAATAACCTTATGATTTTTTGTGATTTGTAACAAATTGTGAAGATATTTCAAGTGCGGAATTTCCATAAAAAACACCGCTTCCTCTAACGACAAATGTTTATGTAACAAATCATTAACTTCATGGTACTGTTGTTGTAAATGTTCAACATTACCTTCTAACGCTTTAATTTGAGTAAGAGTATTTTTAAAATTCATAAAATCATCGTTTAGCAGTTGGTTAGTAATAATCTTAGACTTATGTTGATCCTCATTAAATGTGGTAAGTTTAAGTTCAATCAAATACTTCGCATAATGTTTCAGTTTATCATTAATTATCTGGCTAGACTTAATTTCTTCAAAAGTACTTTTTAAATTTAAAATCTTATTATGAAGTTCTTTTTTAGAATCTTGATTAAGATTTTTCATAAACGGTAAATGTTTATTAGAATTCTTTTTAATAGGTTTAATCCAATTATTCTGAAACTTATTTAGGTTCTCTTCAATGTGATGTAAAGAATCAACCTCTTTTCTAATACCTCTTAAATCCATTTTTTATAGAAGGATATTGTTGTTTATAAAAGTTGTGTTCTGGAGTAGATTGAGTAAATTAAGTTGCTTCTCTTCTGTGAATTGTTTTTAACAGATACAATCTTAACCAAACTAAGAATAGTAACGAAAGGGTTGTACTAATAATTGTACTTAACAGTTCTTGAGGGATAATCTTAAACCAGACATGGATGTAGTTTAATAATACTTTTAACAAAAGCCAAGTGGTAAGTGCAAGAACAAACATTTTCCATAACCTTTTCCAATTCAATTTGATAAGATGAAACGTATTTCCAATTGATAACCAAACTTTATGCTCTGTTGCAAAAGAATAATTTACTAAAAAGAAAAAGACCATGAAAGATAAAACTATTATTGAACCAATAATTCCGTTTAAAATAAAATAAAAATCGGTTGTTGGTGCGGGTAAAAGCATTTTTACAACGTAATAAAACACCATATAAATGAAAAAGAAAAATGTTAACAAAACAGCCAATCCATTCCATTTTCTAAATTTTTTCCAAGAAAACTTTTGTTTAAGCAGTTTGTTCCAAACAATACTTCTTGAAAATGAATAGATCATAAACGCTAAGATTATAGCAATAATAACACCAAATACAAAATAGAAAACAAACGCTCGAGTATTGGCCATAAAAAGTTTATTGGTCTCTACTGAACCAGCAAGAAGTAAAGCTTTCAATTCTTCGGTAGACTTTCCTTGTGAGATAGCATAAGCTTTCAGTTCCAAAATCTTTCCTAAACCCAAAAAAAGTAAAGTAATGAATAAAAAAGTTAATCCGTCAATGATCAAAGTGTACCAATACTTTTGCTTGAACTGGAATGAATTCAAATAATTCTTGATATGTTTATTCATTTTCTTTAGTTTAAAATGTTATCATCTAAAAACCTTTCGCTTATATGTTTAGTTCCACAGCCGCATTTGAAGAAGAACTTGAATCAGAATCAGAATCACCAGCTTCAACTTTACCTTCAGAGATGAAAACAAATTTAGTACAAATTTCTTCAACATCACCACCATAATAATCTTTAACTTGATAGTCTGAATGGAAATAAATACAAACTTTATTATAATCTTTATTTAAAAATTTCACAATTAATCCTGAATCAGATTCACCATTTTCTAATTCCATTAC
>JABJOX010000019.1 GCA_018664115.1 Candidatus Woesearchaeota archaeon | reverse complement strand
CACTTTTCTTTTAATCTTACTTCTCATTCCGTCCAACTTACCGAATTTCATTTCCCAAACTAATCGATGCATAATTTTCTTCCGAGAAACTAATCCTATTAACTTACCTTTCTCAACAACTGGAATAACATTTAATCCATTCTCAGCAAATTTTCTAAAAGCAACATAAGCATTATCATCCATTTTCAAACTTTTAATTTGATGTAAAGGCATCGAAATCTGTTTCAATTTAACCACATCTTGCATCTTGCCTGGTAAACGCCCAACTCTTTCTAAATCCAATAAACCAGTAAAACTTTTTCCTTTAACCACAAAAACATCTTCATCGTTATTAACATACTTTCTAATAAATTTAGAAAATTCCATTTCCGGACTTAAGGAAACAAATTTCTTTTGCATCAGTTCTTTAACTTTAATATCTTCTAAAACATC
Source organism: Candidatus Woesearchaeota archaeon (assembly GCA_018664115.1). Lineage (GTDB taxonomy): Archaea > Nanobdellota > Nanobdellia > Woesearchaeales > GW2011-AR9 > JABJOX01. Next base: position 16,910 of record JABJOX010000019.1, on the reverse strand, counting down.
TTTCAAAACAACTTGCTCATAACTAGCGTTAGCAATAAAATATAAGAATCCGCCTAAAAATATAAACCATAACCCTGCTCCCGTTCCAGAGATTAAAGCAAATACCCCCAAGATTATTAAAAATGAAGCAAATAATTTTCCACCCGCAACAGCAATTCGAGTAGCTTTCTTTAAATCTTTGTAATACCAATACAATATTGCTCTGAATGCCCTTCCACCATCTAATGGATAACCGGGAATCATATTAAAGATTGCTAGAATGAAATTAAGTTGATACAAATAAAATGATATTGCAGTCAAAAAGAAATTAACATTCAATCTGTTAATTAAGAAAAACACTACCCCTAAAAATATAGAGAAAAACGGACCGGCAAGTGCCATTTGTAACTCTGTGCTGGGTTTCATCTCTTCTTTAGTTATTCCTGCTACACCGCCAAAGAAAAATAAAGTAATTGATTTTACTTTAATCTTTTTTGCTTGGGCAACTAATGAATGTGATAACTCATGCAATAAAACTGAAACAAATAATAACAATGAAGCAGTAATCCCCATCATCCAATACATTTCTTTCGTTTGTTCAGGAAAATAGTGTGGAAAGAAAGTTGCAGAAAGACTCCAAGACAATAAAATAAACACAAACCACCATGTGAAATGTAATTCTATATCTATTCCAAAGATAGTAAACAGCTTAGTCGAACCTCTCATTACTTCTAAAGAATATATTATTGTTTATATATGTTACTATGTTTGCAAGAGCAACGCCGGCAATAGGGACATGCGACACTAATTAAAAAATAATCAAATAGGTCGCATAATAAGTCCCGGCCGCTTTGCCCTTGGATAACAAAATTTAACTTTAAAAAAAAGAAAAAGAAAAAGAAAGAAAAAAAGTTTTATTCAATGTATCCTGGACAAGCGGATCCGTTAACTATTTCTCCTGTATCAATCATTGAACCCCAACAAGAACCACCAACCGCATAAAAATCTCCTTTTTCTCCATAATAACTGTCTTCTGTCAACTCACAAATCTTTTGTCCACATGTATAACAATTAGCTTCTACATTCTTGTCATAACAAATTTTGTTAGCACCTAATTCATCACATTCAATCTGATTAGGAATTTTAGCCCCAGTACAACTACTTTTAGTAAGATTAACTAACTCCCAAGCATTTAAACAACTTGTAGAAACTTGTTCAAATTTACAACAACCTACGTCATCCAAACAAACATTGTTCCCATAACCACACCATTGACCAGGTTGTTCAATTGTTATACCACAAGTAACATTTATTGTTTTATTTTTATAGTACCAAGCACTACCTTCTTGGAAACAAACATGAGATTCGCTAGGAACACAAGTTTCAACTTCTTCAACTTCAAAAGGAGCAGAAGCACCTTCAACCACATCAAAAGGACCAAAAAACTTCATTTTTGGACGACCAGTATCTTTAGGATAAAGTTTAATTTTATAAGTTCCTGGAACAAATTCCGTAACTTTAGATTTAATAAAATCTCCAGGTGCAAGATCCAAACTAACAGAATCAAAACAAAATGTAGCATCACAAAGGTTAACATAAGCAGTATATTTATTATTAAAATACAACCACATTCTTTTATAAACTCCTTTTGAACCAGGAGAAATCATAATTTCAAGTTTACCATTAACTAAATTACCCATTTCTACTGTAGTAGGTACGCCTACTGCTTGACCAGCTATTGCACCATCATCTTCAGGTTCTTCAGATAACAAAGCAATATCTTCTTCAGTCAAATCTTCATCCGCTTCTAATACTTCTTCACTTCCACAACCAATAATAAACAACGCTATAACAAGCACACTTAACAGAATTAAAACATTTTTATTCATTTTTACATCACCTTCTTTTAAGATTAAATTAAATTAAATTAAATTAAATTAAATTAACCTGACTTAACTAATATCTTTTCATTTATAACTTTTTCCCTATCCTACACTATAACTAATCGCTTTAATCCCATATTCTTGAAACAAAATTTCTTCAACAGTAATTGTCAAACCACTTCTGGCAAAAGATTCACCTTCCGCTAACCAATTACTATTCTTTCCGTCAATAGTAATCTTAACTCGACCTGATTCAATGATGTAAAGACTCACTGGCATATCTTCAAGAGTAATCTCTTCACCAATATTAAGCTGCTCAAAATTCACAACAGGAGTTGATTCTTCTTCCTCATCAACAGTTTCTTCAACATCTTCTTCAACAGTAGCATTTGGATCTACTTCCACACAATCTCCTTTTTCACAACCAGCTTCACATTCTTTCTTCTTGATCCAACTACAATCTTCTTTTTGATAACCAAACATTTCATCATTGATGCACTTGAATCCAACATCACAAACTTTTGCTGGTCGGCAAGTATTATTCTCACAAAGAGTTAAACAATCTTTCTTTTCTCCAAAACTGCAATCATCATTTAAGTAAACCATTTTGTTATTACTTATACATTTCCAACCAGCTTCACAATCATCAGTAGTACCAGAAGTTTCACTATCATCGCTAGTAGAATCACTACCACTAGAATCAACAGAATCAGATTCAGAAAAAAAATCATCATCTAAATCTAGATTATCGTATCCTTCATCAGAATCGTCAACAATATCTTTATCATCAATCTCAGCACAACCAACAATAAAAATAAAAACTAAAATTATCCAACATAAATTTATCATCCTCATTTTAAATCAAATGAATGTCTTGTCATTTATATAAATTTCCCAAAACCATTATATAAAACACTAAAAACCAAACATCCATGTTTTGTAAAACCTGTGGTTCATTACTGGTACCAAAAAAAACCCCTTACGGTAAATGGATGGCTTGCCCTAACGGACATTCACAACCAGAACTAGTTCAAGAGAGTAAAGATATTTCTATCAAAAACAAAGAAGAAGGTAAACGGCTAGAAGTCAATTTGGGAGAAAATCCATTAGCAGTACATGATCACATCTGTCCAAGATGCAAACATGATAAAGCAGAACTAATTGAAATCAGCGCAAGCTATTCTGATGAAGATAACATTTACCGGATGAAATGCGGCAAGTGTAAATTTGTTAAACAATTAGAGGGAAAAGTAACATGAACCTAACTGACAAAAATCCAAACTATAAAGAAATTTATAATCTTGTTAAAGATTTATTTGAAGCTACTGAACATTTCTATCATGGCCCTTTTGATGAAACTTATTATTCTTTAAGAGTTTATGAAACTTGTAAAGAGATCATAACAGAACTTGAACAAGAAGTTTCCACAGTAGTTATTTTAACAGCATCAATTCTTCATGATATTGGAAAAACTAAAACTGATCCAGTCAAAGTATTTACTCCTCTTGGTAAAACTGATGATGCAATGAAAGAGTGGAAAAGACATCCTAAATTAGGTGTCCCTATAGCTAAGAAAATATTAACTGAAATGGGCCATTCAGAAGAATTCATTGAAAAAGTTTGTTATCTAATTGAAAATCATGATAATCGCAGAGATGAAATTAAAAATAAATCAATTGAATTACAAATTTTACAAGATGCAGACTTAATTGCTGATTGTGGTTTTGCCGGATTTATTAGACCGTTCTTGTACGGAAGTAAATTTAGTAGGCAAATAATAAAAACAATAAAATATTTACAAACTGAAATCAATCGCGTAGAAGAAGATGGCTTACTAAATTTAAATGTTTCAAAGACAATTGCTAAAAGAAAAATTGAATTAGAAAAAAGATTAATCAAAGAGATTTCTTCAGACATTGATAGCGATTTACTTTAATCAAATCATCCCCATTCTCCAGCATAATAATATTTATATATCCCACTCTACCACCAAACAACATGGCAAATAGAGAACCAAAATGGATAGATTTAGATACTAAAGACCCAGAACACAATTTAAGAGATTGGTATGTTATGGCAACAGTTATTGAAGGAGCAGATTCAATCCAAAAAATAATGGCAGTAACTTATCTTTCACAGTTTGAAGATCTTGAAGGAGAATTTGCAACAAGGCCAGTATTTACTCCAGATTTCCAAGTAGGAATTATTCCTTATAGTTCAAATCTACTTGAGATATATAATGATATTGCTCATCGAGCCAAATTGGATTCAGTTGGAGACGGACAAGACTTAAATGTTATTTTAGCAACAAATACCCAAGCAAACATTGACCATTTTGTTAAAGAAGGCGCACAATTATCTCGTTTGTATCAACAAAACGAAAAAAACCTAAAAAGATTTGATAATGATAGAGATTTATTCAGAAAAGTAAATGGGTGTTATCGAAGAGATCAAACATTAATTAGAAATCTTGCTTATTTAACAGATTCTTTAATTGCACAACCGGGAGAATAAACCTTTTTTCTTTATTTCTTTTCCAAATCAAATATCAACAATGAACTTAATTACAAACTTACCATCTTCTTCAACAATAGACATCTCTTGATAAGTTATCGCCTTAACATGCGTATGAACAGAGTACTTCTCAGAATAAGAATCGCCAACACATTTCACAGACAACTTGTTCCCACTAATTTCTAAACTTTTAATCTCATGTAACAAAAATCCATCTGCATCAATTAAAATCAAAAATTGTTCCAAGAAATCATAAAGCAAAGATTCCTGATTCTCACCTTTCGCAGTAAATTCTTTCTCAACTACTGCAGCAACTTTAGAATGATCTGTAACAACATCAGTAGTAGCATAAGCAGAATTAATAAAAGCTTCTTCTAACGATTTCCCGTATGCTTCAATTCGTACATCCGCAGTATGCGGTAAGAATTTATATGGTTTCATTTTTCATTAAAAAACTTCTTCTGCCAAAGTTCCGGAAGTAATTCACTTAATTTCATAATTTTACTATCATCAATAATAACTTCAGTATTTAAATTATTTTCATCAATTTGAGACATAAATTCTCTACACCTTCCACAAGGAGGTAAAACTATTCCATCACTAGTAACTGCCACTATTTTCTTTATTTTATATTCTTGCTTTAAAACCATACTAGCAATAGCACTATGTTCTGCACAAAAACCAATGCCACAAGGGGCATCAATACTTACTCCTAAGAAAATATTATTATTCTCAGTAATTAACGCACAACCCACTTCGCCAACCGTCACAAATTCTGAGAGTTTATTTGTCTTAGCCACTTCTTGAGCTTTCTTAATTAATTCAATATTAGTAATCATCCTTTAATCACCCCAATCGGTCTTAATCTTACAACTTTCCGTCCAATCCCAGTTTCATCACTTACCCGAGCAACCTCATCAATATCTTTATACACACCAGGGGCTTCTTCTGCCACACCTTTCCAAGATGCAGATTTCAAAGAAATTTTTTGAGCTTCTAAATCTTTCTTAACTTGTTCCCCTTTGAATTTTCGTAAAGCTTCATGCCGTGACATAACTCTACCTGCACCATGCGCAGTTGAACCAAAAGTTGCTTCCATTCCTTCTTCAGTACCAACTAAAATGTATGAAGCTGTCCCCATACTTCCAGGTAAAATTATTGGCTGTCCAACAGAACGATAAGCTTCAGCTAATTCAGGATGACCAGGAGGGAAAGCACGAGTAGCACCTTTCCGATGCAAATAAACTTTTTTCATTTCACCATCAATCTTATGTTCTTCAACTTTACAAATGTTATGAGCAACATCGTAAACAGTTTTCAATTCAACATCAGGAAAAACTTTCTTGAACGCAAGACGAGTTTGATGACCAATAATATGTCTGTTACACCAAGCAAAATTAGCAGCAGCACTCATCGCTTTCAAATAATCGTCACATAACTTATGACCAGCAGGTGCATAAATTAATTCTTTATCTGGAATCTTAGCAATAATCTCTGGGAAAGTTCTTTCCATCTCACGTAAATAATCTGAACAAACTTGATGACCTAATCCTCGCGATCCGCAATGAATCATTAACACAACTTGATCCTTTTCAGTAATTCCAAAAGCTTTCGCAGTCTCTACATCATAAATTTCATCAACGTACTGAATTTCTAAAAAATGATTACCGCTTCCAAGAGTAGCCAATTGTTTCCGACCACGATTTTTAGCTTTATCAGAAACTCGAGAAGCGTCAGCCTGTTCCATACAACCGTTTGATTCACAATGATCTAAATCATCCTGATTACCATAACCATTTTCTACTGCCCACTTTGCTCCATTGTTTAGAAGTCCATCAAGAACTTCCGTAGTAACAGTAATGTTTGAACCGCCTAATCCCGCCGGAACAGATTTGAATAATGCATCTAATAAATCTTTAATTTTAGGATACATTTGTTCTTTTGTTAAATTTGTTTGTAATAAACGAACGCCACAATTAATATCGTATCCAATCCCACCAGGAGAAATCCCGCCAGTCTTAACATCTAAAGCAGCAACACCACCAATAGGAAAACCATACCCTTCGTGGCCGTCAGGCATCACGCAAGCGTATTTGTAAATCCCAGGAAGACAAGCAACATTCTTTGCCTGTCCAAGAGATCGATCTTGTTTCATTTTCTCAAGCAACTTTTCAGAAGCAAAGATTCTAGTAGGAACTTTCATTTCTCCAGATTTAGGAATTTCCCAAACATTATCAGAGATTTTCTTCAATTCAATAGGTTCTTTTTCAGTTTGATTAGGTCGTGTCATAGTAAAGGGATTATACCCTGTTTTTTATATAAAAGTTTCTAATAAAAAGAATTAACTAAACATCGTCCCAATCCATAGTCCAACAAAATGAGTAATGATAATAACAACTATTGCAATCAAAAGATGTTCAAAAATCATTTTCCAGGTACTATGTTGATTCTTTCTGGCAAGATAATAATTTAAAATAACTAACAATAAAAAACCCCAAACTACTGCTACAATTACCGCAGTTAACAATTCAAATAATAAAACAGGAACAACAAAAGTTAAAGCTATAATAAACTTAGCAAAAAAAGCAGCAAAAGTAGATTCCCACACCTGTTTGTGTGTTGTATTTTTATCAGACTCTTCTGACATATGAATACCTAAAGCATCAGAGAAAGCGTCAGCAACAGCAATTGTTAAAATTCCACCAAGAACTACTAATTTGGAATGCGTTCCTGCATTTAAACCAACCATTAAACCCAATGTAGTTATAACTCCAGAAGTCAATCCAAAACTAAATCCTGTTTTTAATGAACCTTTCATAAAATCAAGTAAAATTTTAGTGTTTAAATATGTTTTTATAAATCAGTTCACCACTGAATAATAACTAAACAAAGGCAAAGTTTATAAAAAAAAAGAAATATTGAATATATTATGATCAAAGAAAGGAAATTTTTAAAGCATCCAAAAGAAGAATTTAAAGAATTAGGTAGATTCACAAAAAACATTTTTAATAAAGAATATTATAAAGCAATTCCTGGTTATTTTAAAACAAACAAGCCTGAAAATAAACTGATTTTATCAACAACAGGAAGTGCAGCATTCAGTTGTATAAGTTGGGGCATGTTTTGGGAAGTAGTTTTAAATAATTCTTTATTTGGACTTACTTATGCGGGGATGGGTTTAGCAGCACTTACAGTACCAACAATATTTAAACCAAATATAGATTTATACAGATTATTTTCAACTAAAAAAGAAGATTTAGAAACCATTGTAAACATAACAAAAAATAGCGATGAAACAAATAACTTAACAAAAATTATGGGATTGCTAAGTTATAATGATTTCTCTAAAATAGAAAAAAAAGAATTAGAGGATATTGCAAAAAGTTCTCACCCAACATTAGAGAATTATCTTGAAAACATACCTAAATTAAATGAAATTAAAAACAAGAAAGTAAGAAAATTTGCATTTCAAGATTTTTTGGTAAGACCACACTCTTTTGAACCAGATCAATTCAAAATTATTGAAAAATGTGAAAATGAACAAAGTCAAGAATTAGCTTTATTAACAAAAAATAAAAACCCCTATGGTACATCATTCGAATATTTCTTAGAAAAAAAAATTAATCCAGAATTTATTGAAACATACAAAAATGCGATTGAAAACGATTGGACACATAGTACTGAATTCCATATACTGGAAAAATGTTTAGAAAAATTTGATCAAGAGTTTATAGAATTAACAAAATACGCAATTAAAAGAAGAATAGATTATTCAGCCATCCGGAAAATTGAATATAATTATGAAAAATTTACTGCAAATGAAAAAAATAGAAAATTAACTAAATCAATAATGAGAAAAAGTTCCCGTAATTTTATTGATGACCAAATTACTTTCCTTAAATATTTAGTAAATGATGAAAATAATGGCCAAGAAATTATCAATAAAATAGCTAATTTAGGAAGGAAAAAAATTGAGCGTATTATCCGTAAAACAAGTCCATTAATCACTCTATATGGCGAGGGAAGTGTTGAGTATATTAAAGAATTTTTAGAAAATAATGAGATAGAAAATTTACCTCAACTATTTAATTCAATAGAAGACCGAATTAAAGAATATTTTAATATTGAATCAATAGATACAACTCTTACCAAAGATGAAATTGGTTATTTAATTAAGGGTTACAACAAAAACAGAGAAGATGAAAATAGTTATAGATTTGTCAGTTCCGTTTTAGAAGGAAAAACATTACATGAATATTATGATGAAGATACTAACGTTACTTCCACTGAGATTAGTTTTTTCCCAGTATGGGACAATGGTTATTTTAATGAGATAGAATCCACAATAGAATTATCAATCGATAGTAAAAAAATAGCTAAAGAGAATTATTTAGAAGCAATTGAACATTTAAATGATTTTGGATTAGAAATTGAAATAACTACAAATTATCAAAAACACACTGAAGAATTGTTAGATAAAATAGAAGGGCTTGAAGGAAAACTAATTGAAGATGCACGTGAACATTTAGAATTATTAAAACAAATACGTTTTGGACAAAAAATTGAAAGTTCTTCATTGACTTATAGAACCGGTGATCTTAAAGATTGGGCATTTATTGGTGAATATCGAAGACAAACTTGCCTTAGTTTAACTCGAATGAATTCTGTATGTACGCTTTCTATGGCTGGACAAGAAAACACCATACCTTTTATTGTTTCAACAGAAATTAACGAAAAAGAAGTTATTATTAAAAGAGCAATATTAAGATATAATGAAAAATATTTAATCATTGATGACATTTATGGTGAAGAAATAAATTTCTTACCAGAAGTCCACAAATTTGCGAATGAATTAGAATTAAAATTAGTAGTTCCTGAAAAAATGAAAGATTCATTATCAAAAGAAGATCAAAAATTCTTAACACAGAATACAAATAAAAAAGAAAAAGTTATAGAAAAAGTAAACGCAATGATTTATTCAGATAGTGGAAGAGGAAGGAAAAAAAATCAAGAATTTGAATATGAAGCTTACGTAATCAATTCTTAAAGAGATCTCAAAAAATATCAGACAAAAATATTCTTTAAATCCATAAAACTTATAAAACCAAATTCTAAAAATCAACTTACAATGGAAAAAATGATACAATATGCAACAAATAAAGCTGCAGATGTAATTCAAGCCACAACAATAATAACGGTAACAAATTATGTAATAGGAATTATGCCTGTACACTTTGCTTCTATGTACATTCCAAAATTAGAAGAACCACTTTGTAAATTAACTGAATTAGGAACAGATACTTTTAATGCTCTTGATTCTGTACAAAATAAATTAAGAAATCCAGAAACATCAAAAAGATTAACCGAAACAATTCAACAATATTATGATCAAACTGTAGGTAAACACATTTCCAAAAAGTTAGAAATTTATGATGCCGCATTATCAATGATTTTCTTTCCATAAAAATTTATTCCACTCTTCCATAAATATCTTCATAACGAATAATATCACTTTCTTTATATTCACCTTTAGAAACTTCTAAGATTAAAGCAGGTTTTTCGCCAAGATTTTTCATAGTATGAACGTGCTTAATTGGAATAAAAATATTATCACCCGCATTCAACACAATCGTTTCAAGATTCTTTTTGATCTCATCCAAATCAGCAAAAACAGGACCAAGTAAAACTTCAATTTTTCCAAAAACAACGTACCAAGATTCTTCCCGATAATTATGACTCTGTAAAGACAATTGTCCAGAAACTTCTAGAATCTTCACAGAACATTGTTCATTGTCAGCAAATAATGTATAACCGCCCCATGGCCGTTTTTCTGAATAAAAATCTTTAGATTTCATTTTCTCACTATTTTCATAATATCTGCTACTTTGTAACCATTTGCAGCTAAACCTTTTGGACCTTCATTCAGAAGAATATTCTTTATTTTCAAAGCTTCATCTCGAGAGTAAGCTTTGAATAAAGCACCAACATTAAATTGAACTTTAGGTTTTCTAGCAACCAACTCCGCTTGTAACAAAGTTTTAAATTTCTCAGAAGGTTTACCTATAACAGCACGATCACCAAAAGTAAATTTAATTTTTGGACCACTATAAATACAAACAGTATCAAAATTAAAATTAATCATATTTTTGGCAATATAATTGTTTAAAGGCAATTTCTTTAGTTTTCTTATTTCATGAAGATCACCTTTTCCAACCTCCATGAATAAAGTTATATGTGGATCAGTGAACTTAAAATGTGATTCATCAATTCCAGAAAACTTTAACAAATTATGAATCTTCTCACGAATAGAATCAATCTGACTGGAAGTAGCAGATGCCCAAACTACTTGTGATTTATTAATTGAAGATTTATCATAACCAATTCCTGTAATTTCAATATCGCCTTTAAACATTTCTTTAAGTTCGTTAAATTTATCTCTCTTAGTACTAATAAAATATAACAAATGACGGAATAAACCACGATTTGTTTCAAACATCCCTGAATGAAAAACCCCCAAAGTAATATGAAACTCTGGTTTAACACTTATTTTCTTCAATAAGTCTTTATCAAGACCATACTCTTTATCTGCTATTTTTAAAATTAATTTTTGTAACCCTGCACAATATCTTTCAGGTACAGGTATTCCTAATGACCAAACATCAAACATTATTATCACCTTTTTTAAAATAAGTAATCTTTCAGCATTTATTAATTTATGTGGTGATAAATCCATTTAGAGAATTCACTACTAAAAAGAAACAAAAGATTTATAAAGCGATGATTTAACATTTTATTATGGGGCTATGTACAGTTATTTTAGACGGTAAATTTAATTATCCTAGTGTACTGATTACAGATATTGATAATAATCATTATTTATTTGACTGTGGCGAAGGAACTAACTCTAGAAAAACGGCCAATAGGATCAAAGCAATTTTCTTGTCCCACCATCATGTTGACCACTTTTTAGGATTTGATAGAGTGATTTCTCACAACATTTTTTCTGAAAATCAATTAAATGTATATGGCCCGGAAAAAACAATCGATAGAGTTGTTTCTAAAGTAAAAGCGTATGATTGGAATTTGGCTGAAAAAAGTGATGCCCTTAAACTTAGAATACATGATTTAACGAATTCAGGGATAATATCTTCATCTGTTAAGGTTCCTTCAGGCTTAGAAAATATTGAAAAAGAAAACAATCAGTTTTCTGAAAAAAAAATTATCTTAAACGAAAACCTTACTGTTCATTACACTCTCTTAAACCATAAAATACCTTCAGTTGCCTATTCTTTTTCTGAAAATGATTCTATAAAAATAGATAAAGAAAAATTAAAAAGATTGGAGATAAAAAAAGGGCCTTGGATCGGCGAACTAAAAGACAAGTATGCTCAACCGGAAGCGATTCTATCAATTGGAGATGGTAGAACATATCAAGTGAAAGATTTTGCTGACCTAATTGTTCCAGTAAAAGGCAAGAAAATTGTTTATGCTAGTGACTTTATTTTTTCAGAAGAAAACTTAAAACAATTAATCGAAATTGGAGAAAACGCTGACATTTTTTACTGCGAAGCAAACTTTTTATCAGAAGATGAAATAAAAGCAGCAGAAACATATCATCTGACAGCTGAACAAGCAGGAAAGATCGCTTCAAAAGCAAAAGTAAAAGAACTGAGATTATTTCATCACTCCCGGAAACATATTGGACAAGAAGAGCTTTTTATTGAAGAAGCAAGTAAATATTTCAAGGGTCCAATAAAATAAAAAAATGTTACAATATAAAAAAAGTAATCAAGAAGTTGAACTAACCGACGGACTGGATAAAATAATCGTTGCTCAAATAGAACATAGAATATCTTCGGGTTTAGAAGTTAAATTTGATCAGATTCAGGAAGTCTGGAAAGAATTAATCCTAGACAGAAAGATTTCCCCAGAAATGAATCACTTATACCTTTTATCTCAAGATTACCGATTGATTAAATGTGTTAAAGATGATTATGGTAAGCTCCATAGCCTTAACATTAGTGAAGAAGTTAATTTAGAAGATCTTCTAGATGTAGACGAAGATAAAATATTCGCATCTAAAGACTTAAATGTACTTTCCCAAAATAAAAATTTGATAGAAGTTAAAGAATATAATCCTTTCTCACAACTAGCCGAATATCAGGGAAAAGTCTATGAAGGGGCTTTAAACATTGAAGAGTTAGAAGATTATCTAGGGCTACGCTTCGGCGGCCAATATGGAGACTGTTATTCATTTGATGCTTATGTTAATTCTAAAATGAAAAGAAGTGGTTTTTTCACTGATCTTCCTCAACTGGGCGATACTTTGAACGCTAGGGGTAAAAAATACAAGATTGTCCAAATTCAGCATGAAAAGTTTATAGTTGGTGAAGATTGGCTTTGTCCAAGTAGTGAACCAGTATTCAGACAAAAATTAAGAATTGATTTAATTTAAGCAGCGGCAAGTAATCCCGTAAGTACATTTCTGAGCAGTTCGGGATCTATCTTCCCTTTTCCATATTTGCCAATAGTTGTCCCCATCAACTTACCAACCGCCCTTTTAGGACCTAGTTTTTCTATTGTTTCTAAATTCTCCCGAATTACCTGCTGAGCAACCACCTTTAATTCTTCTTCAGTATATTTTTGTGGTAAGAACGATTTCAACAAAATATTTTCATAAATCAAAGAAATTAAATGATTAGACTTTTCATTTATTGGTTTAGATGCGGCAGCTTGACCATAGCTAACCTCATGTTCAATCACTCTTAACTGTTCTTCTAACAAAGCTTTTTCTTCAGGATCAGCGGAGGCATATTTTTCCTGAATTTCTTTTATCTTAAGAACAGAACTCTTAAAATCCTCTTCGATAATCTTTTCATTTTCTTTAATAATCTTAGGAATAATACCAAGCTTATCATTTTTGCCTTCCTTAGTACCTACCAAAATTTCCTCTTCACTTATTTTTCCCCTGATTTTAACAAGTTCAGTTTCGATTCTGCCCGGATGAATTGATCCAATCTGTTCTTTCCTCCTTTCTAGTTCGGCATATTTGATTTTAGTTAAAACATTTCTAATAACATTCATTTCTAATTGATTCCTTGCTTTCATCGCCTTATGAAGAGATTCCCTTAATTTTTTTTCAATTTTTGTAGGCTCCTCTTTTACAACCTCAATCTTATAAGCAGCCATATCAGAAAACATTTTTTGAATTCTCTTATAACCTTTTAAAATAGAATAACCGAAAACCCGGTCCAGCTCTAAAAGATTTTCAATCGCTTCATTAAACTTTTGGGCTGAAACATTAAATTTTCTGATCCTTTCTTTTTTAGGTATGTCTGTATCTTGAGAATTATAAATAATTTTATCGTCCTTGATGATCTGACATATTTTTCTTAATTTTTTATTTCCAATCTGTTCGGTTTTAATTCCATATGAATTACAAAAACTATTTCCTTGTCCATAAAGTTCTTCCTCAAGTACATAATTAATCTGACCAACTTTATTGAAACTTAAAGTGACAGCACAACCCCGGTGACGTTCTCCAAACTTTTTCCCATTTTTCTGATACACTTTAACATATTCTCTGGGAATCTCTACCCCTTTGTAGATGTAAGTCAATAAATAACCATTTTTAATGGGGGTTTCAATTATCTCTCTTACCATTTTTCCCAGCCGAGGATGAATATAATTTTCTTTGATGATCAAGCGATCACCATCTTCTTTCTTTTTAATGACTTCGCGAATAACTTTATCACCGGCTTTAAAAGCTGAATCCCGAATATCAGTTGTTTCAATTATAATCTCTTCAGTGACGTTTCCTTTTTCAATAATTTCATATTTATCAAAAAAATAACAACATTGGTCAGTAACATAAACCTCAGCACCAGTAGTTTCAAGACCTTCTTTTTTCATTTTGACGATTCCCTCAACTTCGGCGTGTCCTAAAAAATGATTATAATCGTTAAAAACCCTCAAAGTTTTTCCATCTTTAGTTTTAATTATTGCTGCAACTCTTAAACTATCATGGTCATCCAGGGCAGTCAAAAAACCGACTAAAGTAACTTCAAGAGCATACTTTAAACCATCATAACGAATATTAGTCAAACTTTCATTGAGGTCAAACCTTGTTTCTTCAGAAGTCATAATCTTTAATGGTGGTTCATGAATAATCGGCTGTTCTTTTTGTTTTACTTCAAACTCGTAAAGCAACTTTTCTTTTTTTAACAGCAGATTAATAATCACCTCAAAAGCTTGAACATCTTTCTCTGCCTGTTTAATTGTAGTGGAAATCTTGTCCAAATGAGAAATTTCTTTTTTAGCATCTTCTAATACATTCTGAATACCACCTTTACGTGAGCCCAATTTTTCTAAATCAGCATTATAAACTTCAGCATTATGAATAAGTGTGTTAATTTCTTTAAGATCGGCAGTATGTCTTTTGACCAAAAAAGGTTCAAGTTCTTTGATTAACTTTTTCAATTGTTGAAAAGTTCTAGCTAATCTTCGTTCAATCCTAGTTTCTCCACCAAAGCCACCACGTAATCTTTTCAGAGCTTTTTCAACCTTTGTTTTTGCTTTCCCGAGATTGCCTTCCGTTTTTTCTTTTTCTGCCTCTTTGATCAAACTTAAAATAGCTTCTAATTCATAGAAATCTTTCATTAAAAATTTTAATACAGATTCCTCCTTTTTTTTAACTTCTTTAATCTCTTTTTCTAAGACCATCTTATCTTTTTACTCACTTTTTTATCATCCATGATTCTAGCACCATAGCTGATTTAATCATTTAATAACTTAATAAAATAAACAGATTATATAAATTTTGTTAATTGCAAAAACAAAACTTCAAATCCATAATCCTTATAAAACAAACCTCTAAAAAACAATTTATGCTTAGTACAGACGAGATTAAGAGACAAGTTTTCCATCTATTCTTAGGACTAGCTTTAGCAGGTTTATATTACTTGGACATCCTAAGTCCATTAGCAATGTTCCTCGGAATAGTTTGTGGGGTATTAATCAGTTTTATTAGTAAAAGAATGGATCTCCCATTAATTAGCACTTTCTTAGATCACTTTGAAAGAAAAGAAGTAAGAAAAAAATTTCCAGGTAAAGGAATGATCTTTTATTTTGTAGGCGTTCTTTTAGTGATACAATTATTTGAAAAAGATATTGCTCTTGCTGCTATTATGATTCTTGCCTTTGGCGATTCTGTCAGTCACGTCTTCGGAGCACAGTTTGGAAAAATAAGAAACATTATCAGTGGCGATAAAAGAAAACTTCTCGAAGGAACTTTTGCCGGAACAATAGCAGGAGCTTTAGGAGCAGCAATGTTTGTACCACTTCCCGAAGCAATATTTGCAAGTTTTGCCGCAATGATCTTTGAAGTTTTTAAAATTGATTTCAATGACAAAACTCTTGACGATAACATAATCGTACCTTTAATCGCGGGAACAGTAATGTTTTTAGTTAGAATGTATTTGTAATATCTCTTAAACCACCAAAATTCTTTTAAACTAACCAACTTTATAACCGAATATAATCTTTAAAACTGAGGTGAATTAAAAATGTGTAATGATAATAATTGTTGTAGTTCTGAAAAACATAAAAAAAAAGAAGAATCTTGCTGTCATGAAGAAAAAGAAGAATGTTGTAGTAAAGAGAGTCCTTCTGCCAATGAAATTCTTGAAGAATTAGAACAAGAAGATAAAGAAGAAGAAACTAAAGAAGAAGAACAAACAGCAAGAGAAGATCAGAATCCTGCTGAAGAACAGGGTATAGAAACAGAAACTGAAGAACCAACAGATATTAAAATGGAAATGAGCGTTGGAGAAAAAGATGAAAGTCTAGACACCGAAGTGGGTAGAGAAAAACAAGTTGAAGATGATGAAATTGATCCGGAAGAAGCTGGATTCATGCAAGGAGAATCTGGAGCAGGTCAACTTGGAAAAGATGCTCTTACAGGAGAACCATTAATGGATGTTGAAGATGTTGTCGAAGCAATAATTGATGGAACAAGCTACAGATTTGTTAATGAAGAAAACGCTGAAGAGTTTAGAAAAAAACGCGAAAAAGAAGATTTATAATTTTTTTATTTTATTTTTTTCTCTTAAAGTTTTCTTTTAAATAAAAAAAGTATTGATTATTAAAATGGCAAATGCAATTTATATTTGGTCAAAAATACCAATAACTAAAAAAAAAAGATTTATAGAAATCTGTTCTTCAAATAACGTAGACCAAATATTCTTTTCAGCATATAATACTTCAGAGAACCAATCAAAATTTTCAGAAATGATTCAAGGAAATGATTTAAAGTTCTTTGCCATGGCATCAACTAATGAGTTCTCAACAAATTCGAGTATCGCATTAAAATATGTTGACGACATCATTAAATACAATAACCGCGTAGGAGAAGAACAAAAATTTTCAGGAGTCCATTTTGATATCGAACCACATTGTCTTCCTGATTATAAAAATCATAGAGATGAAATTTTATTAAAACATGTAATGATGATTAAAGAATGCCATAAAAAGACT
>JABJOX010000045.1 GCA_018664115.1 Candidatus Woesearchaeota archaeon | reverse complement strand
CATTTCATAAGTTCCAAAATTATCTTCTGTATCAAAAGTAATAGTTAGACCATCTACTGTAATCCAACCAAGATTATTGAAAGTTTCTCCATTAAATTCTGAGGTGCTTTCATCTATAAATAGATCTTCAACTACATCTTCTGCATCTGTAGCACTAACCACAATAGTTGATTCAACTCCTTCAACTAAAGTTCCTTCTGAACTGATTGCAGTTCCATCAAGTGTTAAAGAACCAATTACTGGTGCTTCTGCTAATGCTACTTTTACTGTTAGCATTAAAACAATCATTACAAATAAAATCATTAATATTTTTGTATTTTTCATTTTCATTTACCTCGTTGTTTTCAAATTATTATTTATTATTAAACATCTAACATCTCATTTATTTTAGTAAAACCACAAAAAACATGATGATGATCGCTAACATCATTACAATTGCTACTAAGATTATTCCAATCAAAAAATCTTCTTGACTGTATGAATCTTCAATTGTTTCTATGATTGTAGAAGATGTTAAAGCAGTATTTACTTCCTGATCTTCATTAGTTGTTTTAATATCATCAACTAATTCTTCTTCATCTTCTTCACTTTCATCATCATTTTCATTAATATCAAGTGTGCTTGTAATTACTTCTGTTTTACTTTCTTCTTCAGCAACTACTTTTTTATCTTCAACTTTACATTTTCCAATTTCTAACTTAACCCTTTCAAAATCTACGGGTTCGTCTTTATCAACATAAGTTGTAACATCTAAATCGTAAGTTTTTGCTTTTGCATTCTTTAAACTGAAAACAAAATCATTTTCCCAAAGATCATCGTCTCCATGTCTGTCAATCTTAAATGTTTCAACATTTTCATCAATCCCTAATTCTTCATTAAAGATTGATAACGATGCAAATTTTTCATCTTTATAACCAAAGTTTCTTAAAGCTACTTTGAACGAAAAATCTTTACTACAAAGAGTAACTTCTTCAGGAGTTGTTTCAGTTTCCATAATTCTTAGATCTTCTTTTGCTTTTTCAATGTCAAAAGTTAATTCTCTTTCAATTTTATATTCAGAACCTTCTTCATCTTCTCCTTCTAAAGTAAGATCAATTGTGAAATCTCCAGCTTCAGCATCTTCATTAATAATAAAGGTAACTTCGAATTCTTCTTTAGAATCTGCACTCAGATCATCAAATTCATATTCTTCTTCAAAATCACTATCAAAGAAATCATCATCAGTTTCAATAGTTAAAAGAATGTTTTCAATATCAACATCATAATTGTTATCTAATAAATTTTCCACTTTGAATCTAAATGTCATTTCTGTAAATGGTTTAACTTTCTTTTCAAGTTCAAATGATTCATCACTTTCACCAAAAGAATCAGATTCTTGATCTCCATCTTCATC
Organism: Candidatus Woesearchaeota archaeon; assembly: GCA_018664115.1. GTDB lineage: Archaea > Nanobdellota > Nanobdellia > Woesearchaeales > GW2011-AR9 > JABJOX01. The sequence goes on along the minus strand of JABJOX010000045.1, from coordinate 6,083 downwards.
AATATATTCTACTTTAAAATTGTCTAATGATAACATTGATTTTGTTTCTTGAGATAAAGTAACGGAATCTAATTCTCCATTATTAGCTCCTTTAATAACTACATTACCAATACTTTCTTTACCTGCATCTTTGTCATGGGGGACATTTATGATCAATGTAACGGATTTTTCACCGTTAGAAGTATCACTAAGAGGGGGAATAATCACTTCTTTACTTTCAGAAGTATAATCTGTAGGCATTCCGGTCGCTTCTAAAACTACTTTTACTTCTTCAGCATTGTTATTTTTAAGAATAAATGTATTTGAGGTTACAACAATTGTATCTTGATCCTCATTGAATTGATCATAATCTACACTTAGAATTACTTCTGTATCAACAATATCTACGTTGGTTGTTGCCAAAGGCGCATCTGCAAATACAGAAAAGCTAGCAATAAATAAGAATATCATTAGAAGTCCAATTAATAGTTTAGTTTTAATTTTAATCCCCCTGAATAGTTTTTATTCAAAAGTAGTTACTCTGTTTTTTAAAGATTTATATACTGCAGTATATAGGTTGAGAATTCGTCTAAAAGTAGTGACGAAAAAGAGAAAAAAAATTAAAGGTTATTTATTACCCATATAAAAGAACTTTTCTATGGAAACATCGTTTTCTTTATAATTTCCAGAACGAGGATGATTGTTGTTTTCAGATCCACTTGCTTCTTTTGTTTGTTCTTCAGATTTCTGTTCTGTTTGCGGATTAACGTTTGAAACCACTTCTTTTACAGTTGGACTAGAATTCAACATTCTATTTTTCATAAAAGTAATCTCTCTTTCCATAGAAGTAATTTTCTCTTGAAATTCACGAAATGTTTTAATTATAAATTGGGTGTTTTTCCCTAGAATCTCTTTAATCATCTCTTGAGAGAGATCATCATTTTTCTCTGCTTTTTGTTCTTCAACTTTGATTTCTGGCTGAACTTTTTCCATTGTTTGCCTAATATTAGCATAATCTTCAGTATCTCTCCCTTTAAAAATTTCTTCGGCTTTAACTACCGCTTCTTCTCGGTCTTGTGCCAGACCTTGTTTCATTAAATCAAGAGCAAGATTGTTAACTTTTTGAATTCTTTCTACATCCATTGTTTGTACCTCGTTTTTTATGGTTTGAAGAAATATAATTCAGTTATAACGTTTTCTATTGTCAGGGATATAAGTTAAAATTTTAAAAAGAATCAATCTCATTAAAACTATTATTAATTAAACTAAATTAGAGAAAATGGTCTGTTTATTTTCCAGCTGGACAAACTAATGGGATTGAAAATGGTAAAATTCCTGCTGTTCCTAAATAAACTAAAGCTAATGCTACAATCAACCCTACTACGAATCCACCCATAAAGAAATGAAATTCAATAGCGATTAACTGTGCTTTCTTTTTCTTAAAGAAACTACACACAAAAGGTATTTGGAACGGAAGAATCTTTTTTGATCCTAAGAAAACTAATGCTAAACCAACAATTAATCCTACAAAGAAACCTATAATTGCGAATTTTCCTTCAATAATACCTAATTGCCCTCTTTTTTGCATGGAACAAAGTATTTTTTATTTATATATAAATGTTTCTATTCTCAACATAAAAACCAAAAGACTTATAAATGATTAATTAAATTAATATATAAAACTAACGTTTAACTAACAGGTGATAGTTCTTAAATAAAGGTGAATACCAATGATAAGAAAACAACTTAAAGAATGTCCAGAATGTGCTAGTAAGAATATTTTTAGAGATACTAATAAAGGAGAAACTATCTGTAGAGATTGCGGTTTAGTAATTGAAGATAGAATGGTGGATTTTGGTCAGGAATGGCGTGAGTTTGATGATGATTCTAGAAGTAAAAGAAGAGCAGGTGCACCTACTAGCCAAACTCAGTTTGATCAGGGTTTAGGCACTGAAGTTGGTAGTACCTCAGATTTTTATAAATTAAGTTCAGATCGAGAAAGAGATCGATTTTTTAGATTAAGAAAATGGAACATTAGAATTAGTACGGCTATTGAAAGAAATTTAAAAGTTGCTTTGGCTGAGCTTAAAAGAGTTAGTTCATTCTTAAAATTACCTAAATCTGTTGAAGAAGAAGCTGCTAGAATATATAGGCAAGCTGTCCAGAAAGGCCTTGTTAGAGGTAGATCAATGGAATCTGTTGTTGCTGGAGCATTATATGCTGCTTGTCGAAGACATGAAGTTCCTCGAACTTTAGATGAAATGGGTGAAGCTTCTGGAATTGAGAAGAAAGAAATTGGAAGAACTTATCGTTTTGTTACAAGAGAGCTTGAAATTAGTATTAAACCAAGTAATCCTGCTGATTATATTCCACGATTTGCTTCTGCTTTGAAATTATCTGCAGAAACTCAATCTAAATCTGTAGAAATTCTAGAAATGGCTCGAGATATTGAATTAACTTCTGGTAGAGGTCCAACTGGGATTGCTGCCGCTGCTTTATACGTTGCTTCATTAATCCATGGCGAGAAAAGAACTCAGCGAGAAGTTGCTGATGTTGCTGGTGTAACTGAAGTAACTATTCGAAATCGGTATAAAGAACTGATTAAGAAGTTGAAGTTAACTAAAGAAGTTGAAAAGAGCAAGAAGAAATAGATTCTTTTATTTTTATTAATTTGTTATTAGTGGTGTAGGTGTTTTCATAAAAAAATAAAATGAAAAACTTAGATACCCCCTTAACATTGGATGAAATGGTTGCTGCTCCAAGTATTGCAGAATTACAGCAAGCATATGAAGATAAAGGCGAGAAACATATTACTGAGAAAAAGTTCTTACGTGCAGTTAAAAGAGATTACTCTGCTTTATTCAAAGAAGAATTCAGTCAAGCTATGACTCGAGAAGCCTCAGAAGAAATACCTTTCTCTGAAGTGATTGTTGATGACCAAAGATATAAATTATTTGGGGTATTTCATCCAGTTTTCGTACATTTTACTGAATTGGGAAAAAATGTTAAAAAAGAAATTGATAAAAGTAACTCTTTTTTCTGGGAACAAAATCTTCTTAAAAGATTTGATCCTAAATCTAATTTCAAATATGAAAATCCAATTGAAATGGCCGATCATCAATATATCTCCTCTTTGTTTAATTTTCGTATTGGTTTGAGAGCTGGTGCACTCTTGCCTTATGCGTTACCGATGGGTTTATTAAAAGCAATTAGTATGGCTTTTTATTATAGAACTACTGATACTTCTACTTATCTTGTGGAAAAGATTCAAAATGATCATAACTATAAACAACAATTAAAAATTTTTTTTAATATGCATTTAGATTCTGGTTATTATAAAGAAATGCCGGTTAATGTTGACTTGGAATTGCGTGCTAAATCTGGCAAGTTTAATTCTGTTCAAAGAAGATCTGCGTACATGGCAGAATTCATGAAAGCATGTAATCATTTAGAAGCTGAAAAGAAAGCTATAGTTGGAGCAAAACATGTTGCTGAAATGAAATATTTTCTTTTAAATGGTTTTTCTGAAAGGGATGTTGTTGATAAAGCTCATGATGATGCTCAGTTATTTATGGGCAATAAAGAAGCTTATCAAGGAAGAGTTATGTCACCAATGGTGTCTCGGGCTATTAAACACACTGTTGCTGGATTTATTTCAGGATTGGCAGTTGATACGGCAGTAGTGTATACTTTATCTCAATTACTTTAAATTAACATTTAAAAAAAAGATTAGAAAATACAAAAATAATAAATACTCTTAACTATTCAAACATAAAATGAACCTAACGCCTGAAATGAAAGCTCAATTACAAGAGCAAAAGAAACAATGTGTTTTTTGTAAATTAATCTCCGGAGAAATGGAAGCAAAGAAAGTTTTTGAAGATGATTTAACTATTTCTATGGTTGATATCCATCCAGCGATCAAAGGTCACATTACTTTCATGCCTAAAGAACATTATCCCATTCTTCCTTATTTGTCACAAGAAGAGTTTAAACATTTGTTTGGAATTATCCCTCAACTATGTCAAGCAGTTAAAGAAGCAATGGTCACAACTTCAATAAATGTTTTCATTGCCAATGGTGGTGCAGCTGGACAACAAGCCGGACATTTCTTGATGCATCTTCTTCCTAGAGAAAATGGAGATGGTTTTTTCAATTTCTTTTGGAAACCTAAAGAAACTTTGGAAGAAGAGAAATTAAAAATTTTACAAAACAATTTTCCAATTATGATGGGGAACCATTTCAAAAGAAATCCAATGTCATGGCATACTGGAACAGGAGAAATGGTTAGTTATCTGCAAGATGTTTATGCCAATGAAATAATTCTTTATGAAGATGAACAAGCTTTAGTAGTAATGCCTAAGAAAGGGGTTGTTAAAGGCCACATTCAAGTTTACAGCAAGATTGAAGAAAAGTTAATTGAAAATTTATCTATAGATGAAGCATTTCATTTATTCTCCACCGCATCATTAGCCGCAACTTTAGTTTTTGAAGGTTTAGGTGTACATGGAACAAATATCATTTTGAAATCTGGCGAGACTGATGACAACCCAGATGGAAAATTGTGTATCAATATTCTACCAAGAATGGCCGAGGACGGATTAAATAATTCTTTGTTATGGCAACCAAAAGAGCCAAGTTATGATCTAGATTCTGTTAAATCCAGAATTAAAGATAAGACTTGGAAAGTTAAGTATAAAGAAGAGAAAAAGAAAGTTGAAGAAACAGTTGTTGAATCAAAAGTAATCAAAATCGGTTCTGAAGAAAAGAAATCAAATAATGGTGTTGATGAAATCAAAGAAGCGATTGAAAGAATAAATAATTAATTTCTATTCTCCTGCAAAATCAACCAACTTAAACAAATCATATCCAGCAAGTTTCTCTGCTCCTTTCAAGTCAGGAAGATCAATTACAAAAGCGGCACTAACAACTTTTCCACCAACTTTCTCTACTAATTGACAGGCAGCTAAAGCAGTTCCACCAGTAGCTAGCAAATCGTCAATTAACAAAACATTATCTCCTGAAGAAATAGAATCAACATGCATTTCAATTTTATCAGTTCCGTATTCTAAAGAATATTCTTGAGCAACAACTTCTCCCGGCAGTTTACCTTTCTTCCGAATCAAGACAAAAGGTAATCCTAAATCTTTTGCTAAAGCAGCACCAAAAATAAATCCTCTTGCTTCGATACCAGCAATTTTATCAATCCCACTATTAGCATATTTTTCTTTAAACTTTTCAATACAATAAGAGAACGCTTTTGGATTTTCAATTAATGTTGTAATGTCTCTGAACATGATTCCTTCTTTTGGCCAGTTAGGAATTGTTCTGATTGTTGATTTCAAATCAAAACTTTCTTCTTCTTCTTCTTCTTCCTCTTCTTCACAATCTTGATGACAACAACAAGATGAATCACAAGAGTTAATTTTTTGGACAACAATAGTTAACAAATTAACAACCTTCCCTACATTTTCTTTGAAAACTTTCAGAACTTCTTCCCAAGTTACTGGAGGGACATCATCAAATAAACAATCGTAATCAGTAGCCATGGCAACAGCAGCATAAGGAAGACCAATTTCATTTGCAAGAATACATTCCGGTGCAATTGACATATTAATCACATCTGCTCCCCAGGAAGCAAACATTTTTGATTCTGCTTTTGTACTAAAGCGAGGACCTTCAATTGTTACCACTGTTCCTTTGAAATGGCATTTCAAATCTAATTCTTTTGCCGTACCATACAACGCATTTCTTAACTCTTTATTGAATGGTTCGGCCATTGGTGTGTGAACTATTTTTCCCGGTTCAAACGAATCATGAACACTTAATTTTCTTAATCTAGTGAAATCAATAAACTGATCTAGTACCACAAAATCTCCACGGCCAATTTCTTTCTTTAAAGAACCGCAAGCAGTAGTTGCAATAATGTGCGTACAACCAATTTCTTTCAACGCTTGAATGTTAGCTTGATTGTTAACTTGTGTTGGAGGAATGGTATGTTCTCTTCCATGACGAGCAAGAAGAACTACATCTACTCCGGAAATTTTTCCAACTTTTAATGGAGAACTTGGTTTACCATATTTTGTTTCCACATCAAGATCTTG
>JABJOX010000036.1 GCA_018664115.1 Candidatus Woesearchaeota archaeon | reverse complement strand
GTGATAGTAAATTAGAGGGTTATTCATTAAAAACTGTTCCTGATGGTATTCTTTATCCTCTTAAGAATGTTAAGTCTTCTCCAGAAGGTTTACAAAACGGTACCTTTGTTTATAATGAACATCTTTTAACAGCGAAACAATCATTGGATAAAATTACTTTTAACATTGGATTAACTTTGACTCCAGAACCTTACAAGTTACTTAGCAGTGCCGGAATGAACATTACAGACCTAGCAACTCCTTTCGCTTATTCACTTGAAGCACCATTATATGTTTTAAAATATCAAATCTTTGGAAACGTTAAAAATTTACTTCGGATTACTTTAATAGAATCAGACAACCCTAATTCATTTTATAGCTCTTTATTCGTCTCCGGAACAGAAAAAGATGTTTTGTTAACTAGTGGAGATAAGTTGAATATTAAATTTAATGCCACTTCCGATTTCAGTTCACCATTAATCATAATTAAAAAATGAAGAAAAAAAATAAAACACGGAAAAGTACAAAAAAAGATAATAACATTAAACCAAAAATCTTTGTCTCCTTAGCAATTCTTGCTGTACTCTTATTAATTGGAGGATTATACCAATTTACTAATATTGGTCAAGCCGTTAAAACTATTACTACCCCTTCAGATATTTTTAATGAAGTTAACATGGCTGCCTATGAAGCTATAGAAATTAATGTTGAAACTATTGAAACTTTAAATTTTAAAATGAAAACTACAGCCAAGGATGAAGTTAAATCTTTTGCTATAAATATCAAAATAAACGAAAAAGGTATTTTGGAATACATTTTGAATGAAGGTTCAAATACTTTAGCAAAAGGTCTTCTGGGAGGAAATGTTCTTAGTACCGGAAACCTTTACCTTGATGGAGATGAACTTCCAGATACACAATTAAGTTTTTCCAATGGTTATCTGAAAATACTTAACGCTAATTATATTGAACCTGGTGCCTCTAAAGTTACTGTTATTAATGGAGCCACTAAACTACCTTACGCAGAAGACGAAAAAATAATTCCTGCAGTAAAAGGCCAACCATTGAATTTAATTTTTAATGTCACTAGTACTGTTGTTCCAGAAGTTACTGCTTATTGGGAAAATGGATCATCCTTAACTGCAGAACAATTTACTGTTCTTGAAACTGGTGAGAATTATACCACCTTAGACTTTACTTGGACACCACCAGCAGATACTGCTTATACCTTAATTGTTGAAGCAGTTACTGGTGATAAAATTACTAAAGAAACTTATACTTTATCTGTAGGTGGTTTTATCTATGCTTTAGATGAACCAAACTATCCTACTGTCAAAGCTAAATTTATAAAAGAAGGTGAATATCAAACCATTTTAACTTTCTCTGGAGATACTAATTTGCCTTTCTCAGTTCCTTGTGGTGAATTAGATTTGGATGCTCAAGCAGGTGAAAAAATATATAGGGTTTATAGTTATGATCAAGGAATACAAGCATGGACAAAAGGGATTCCATCAGATTTTAGTTTTTTAAAAATAAATGAAGGTTATTTATTAAAATTAAAAAAGGGAGAAACAGTAACCTTAACTGTTGATTGTAGTTTAGATGCTGGTGATGGTCAACCCCCAAAAGATTTAGCTACACTTACATCTTTACCAAAACTTGAAGTGGGCTGGAACTTGGTGGGCATTGGTGGTTATTTACCTGTATCTATGAAGAAAATGATTACTAAAGTTCATGCAAATCACCAAATTGTTAAAGCGTACACCATCAGTAATAGCGGCGTAATCTTTGAAGAGATAACAGAATTTGAACCAGGTAAAGCATACTGGATTAAAATAGGACCAAAATGAAACTAAATAAATTATTAATATTAACATCACTGTTTTTAATAGCGTTTACTTTCTTAGCTCTAGCAGCAGAAGACGATCCGCCAGTATTAGATAACCATCAATTTTATGGATTAGTACAATGGGATGATAATGTTACTCCTGTTTCGGTAATTGCAAAAACTACCGACACTTCTTATCCTTCAACTATCGAAAGTATAAGTTGTGCAAATACTATCTGTCAGGGAAAATACGGTTATACTGAAATTATTCGTGTGCAAGCAAGTACTGGTGACCAAATCGGAATTTATCTTGATGAAACTTTAATCAAATCTTTTGCTTACGAAAATAAAGCTCAAAAATTCGATATTAATATCGCTTCAGTACCTTTTTCCTGTGATCCTGACTGGAACTGTACTGCTTGGAGTAATTGTACTAACGAAACAAAAACTCGTTTTTGTGTAGATGATAATAAATGTAATCCAAAAGAAATCAATAAAACAATAACTAACAAATGTTCTTTAGGTGTTAATGAAAATGTAACTTCTACTCCTACTGCTTGTTATTATGTTTGGGATTGTACTACTTGGGGTTCTTGTGTTAATAATCAGAAATCTAGAGTTTGTAGCAGAACAGATACTTGTGAGTCAAAATTAGCTGCTGGTACTGTTGACTCTGTTGTTAAATTATCCCAACCTTCAGAGAAAGATGTTTGTATCTCTTCAACACCACCTACTCCAGAAGCTCCTCTTCCTCCTAGTGCACCAAAATTACCTTCATTCCAACCCGTTGAAGAAAAGTCTAATTTAATTTTCTATATCATCGGCATTGTTGTCTTTTTATTAATTGTTGGTGGGATATTAGTTTATTTCTTCGTCATTAAAAAGAAAGGCGGTCCTGGTTTGGATGCAAATGTTAAAAGTCAACTTAGTTCAATTTTTCAACGTGGAAAACAAAGCGGTTTGAGCGAGGGACAAGTTAAAGAAAAACTTGTAGGTAAAGGTTGGCAAGAAGGCATGGTTAACAAATTTCTCGGGAAGAAATAAAGTTGTTTTGTAAAATGAATAAGAAACCAATTATTTTAACTTTTATTCTAATGTTAGTGATTATTGCTGTTTCAATTTTTTTATTCATTTATTTTGAATCAGAACTTTTACAACTTATTGTTTTAATCGTCTTGATTTTATCAGTTTTATCTTTTGCCGGATATTTTTATTGGCACTCTTTTGGAAAGGCAATTAAACTGAAAAAAATGTTGAGACATGCAGAATTATTGTTTAAAGAAGGTTCAGAAGAAATAAAAGATTTTTATTTACAAATTTATCATCATTACTTAACACTTCCTGAGAAACATAAACCTAACCATTATTCTAAAGTTGTTCGTTTAAGAGAAAAGATTGCTGGTCAATTAAAAACGGAGAAAGAGATTAAAGAATTACTTGATGACCATGATCCTGGCAACCTTAAAGAACGGAAAAAGAAATATTTGAACCTTCAACATCACTATCATCAATTACCTGAAAAAGTACAACAGAAGTATTATCATCATTTAGTACATCTTAAAGATCAGCTGGAAAGGGGGAAATGAATTCTAATTAATAGAAAACTATATAAAACACTTTAATTAAGAATATTTCATAAATATATGGAGTGTGTTTACAATGGAAATAAAAGACCTTAAACCAAATGCAGGAAATGTTGATTTAGTTTTAGAAGTAGTTGATAAAGAAGAACCCCGAACTTTTGAAAAGTTTGGTAAATCTGGTAGTGTTTGTAATGTTAAAGTTAAAGACGAAACTGGAACAGTAAAAATGACTCTTTGGAATGAAGATATTGAATCTGTTAAAGTAGGAGATAAGATTCACTTACAAAACGGTTGGTGTTCAGAGTTTAGAGACGAACTACAAATTTCTTCAGGAAAGTTTGGGAAAATTGAAGTTGTGGAAGCAATGGAAAATAATACTGTTCTGACTAACGATCCAAATATGTTGAATCCTCAGATGCCGGAAGGTAATGAAGGACCCGATAGTGAAGAAACTGTTGAAGAGGAAGTAGTCGAATAAGATCATGAAATTAAAGCCTAGCTTAAGACAAAAAAAGAGGTACGTTGTTTTTGAAATAGTTGCAGACAAAAAGTTCTCTCCTTTAGAAGTGCAAGAAGAAGTAGAAAGAGTGATGAAAGAATTTTTTGGTCAACTAGGATTAAGTAAAGCCTCTCCTTTGTTTTTGAAAGAAAGGTTTGATCAAGAGAAACAAAGATTTGTGGTTAAAGTTAACCATAAACATGTTGACGAATTGAAAGCGGCTTTAACTTTAAGCAAAAGTATTAAAAACACTCCTGTAATTATTAAATCTATAATTACATCTGGCATTCTGAAGAAAGCCAGTTTAAGATTATAAGAGGTAAATAAAATGAATAAACAAATGGTAGATAAGATGGGTTATGATAGATCCATTACTATGTTTTCTCCTGACGGAAGATTATTACAAGTAGAGTACGCTAAAAAAACTGTTAAGCAAGGTTCAACCGCAATTGGTTTAGCTTGTAAAGATGGTGTTGTTTTAGTTGCTGATAAAAGAGTAACTTCAAAATTATTGGTGGCCGAAGCGATTGAAAAAATGTTCAAAATTGATGACCATATTGCAGTTACTGCTGCTGGAATAATTTCTGATGCTCGTGTTTTGGTTGACAGAGCACAATTAAAAGCGCAACAACATTCTGTAACTTACGATTCAAAGATTGACGTTTTATCAATTGTTAAAGATATGTGTGACTTGAAACAAATTTGTACCCAGTCAGCCGGTTTAAGGCCGTTTGGTGTCTCTTTATTAGTTGCTGGTGTAGAAGAAGACGGAATTATTAAATTGTTCTTAACAGAGCCTTATGGCCTCTACTTTCAATATCAAGCAGCAGTTATCGGTGAAGGTGAATCTGAGATCGAACCTATTCTTCAAAAGAAGTATAAACCAAACATGTCTGTTGATGATGGGATTAAATTTGGTCTGGGCTTGATGAAAGATTTTTTGAAAGCAGAATTTAATTTTGACCGTGTTGATGTTGTAACTGTAAGAGCTAGTAATAAACGATATACAAAGTTAACCAATGATGAAATTAAAGGATTGATGAAGTAGATGGCAGAGAAACTAAACCTAGCAAGAATCAAGAAGTTCGGTGAGAACTTTGAAATATCTGTAGATCCAGATTTGGCACTAAAATTCAAGAACGGAGAAATTAGAGATGTTAGAGAATGTTTACAGTCTGAACAAATTTATTCTGATGCCAACAAAGCTTTAGTAATTCCTTCTGCTAAATTACAAGAAATTTTCAAAACAGATGACCCGTTAAGAGTTGCAGAAATAATTATTAAAGAAGGAGAAATCCAATTAACTGCTGACCATAGAAGTAAAGAACGTGAACAAAAACTTAATCAATTGATTCATATGATCAGTAAACAAGCAGTTGATCCTCAATCTGGATTACCTCATCCTCCAGCAAGAATTGAAGCGGCTTTAGAAGAAGGGAAAATCAGATTAGATGATCATAAATCTGTAGAATCACAGTTTGATGATATTGTTACTAAGTTAAGGCCAATCATTCCAATTAGTATTGAACAAAAAGTTTTGCAGATAACTATCCCTGCAACATTTGTTGGTAAAGCTAATGGAGTTATCAGAAGTAATAAAGTTCTGGGAGAAGATTGGCGTACTGATGGTTCTTGGTCTGTTAAAGTAGAAATCCCTGCTGGATTTCAAGAAGAGTTTATTGATAAGTTGAATTCTATTACTTCTGGTCAAGTTGTGATTGAAGTTTTGGAGAATTAATTTTCTATAGTAAACTTTATAAAGTTTGATTCTTTTTAGATATCAATTGATACTTAAAATGGGAACTGCTACACTACAATATGATGAAAATGAACTTTTAGAAAAAACTGAAGACCAAACTAAAAGATATCCTAACTTAAATACAGTTTTAATGGTAGAAACTTTTCTGAAAAAACATCGAGATCTGCCGATAAAGATTTCTGATATAAAAAAACAACTTCCTCGGAAAGTAATGCATCAAACTTTGCAGGTTGTTTTAGAATATCTTTGGAAAAGTGGAAAAATAATTTATGGTCCAAAAGGAGTACAGTGGATTTATTCTGAACCAGAACATTTAAAGAAAATGTTTAAAGATACTTTAGAGGTTTAAAGAAATGTTTTTAGGGAAAGAAGTTAGGGTTTTGTTGAAAGGGCAAGCTAAAGAAAGTTTTCTTGAGTTAAAGAAAAGAACGGATAAAGAAGCACAAAGTTTAATTAATTCTATTCAAAGAGTAAAAAATATTCTTAAGGATAACCCACAGTTTGGTGATCCAATTGCTAAGAGATTAATTCCTGGAAAGTTTAAAGCAATGGGAATTAAGAATTTATATCGTGCAGAACTGTCTAATTATTGGAGAATGCTTTATACTATCGAAGGAACAAGAGTAGAAATATTTCTTTTTGTTTTAAGTATTGTCGATCATAAACAATATGATAAATTGTTTGGGTATAAAGGACGTTGATGTTTTGAAGAGTTAGTTTCTTAGTTTCTCAAAACAACCAACAAATTTATAAAAAACAAGCGTATTTTGCATAAAAGTGAGAGAAAAAAATAAAAGGAGATATCCGTTCGAATTCTCACAATATCGAATAACGGATATAGATATAAAAAATGAGTAATATATTAAAAAATGATCGGGAAGTAGTTATACCGGGAGAATGTCTTGCAGAAGGCATGGATTATCTGCCAGGAGATAACACTTACAGAGAAGGAGAAAAAATTTACTCCAAAATTTTAGGATTAGTGGGAGTTGCAGGAAGAGTAATGAAAATTACCCCTCTATCAGGACCATACTTACCTAAGACAGGAGACAAAATAATTGCCCAAGTATTTGACATTACTATGTCTGGCTGGCGATTTAAAACCAACACTGCTTATTCAGCAATGATGAATGTTAAAGACGCATCTTCAAGATTTATCAAAAGAGATGAAGATTTAAGCAAGATTCTTGCGATTGGAGATTATGCAGTTGTAACCATTACCAAAGTAACTTCACAGAACTTGATTGATTTAACCATGAAAGAACCTGGATTACACCAAGTT
>JABJOX010000010.1 GCA_018664115.1 Candidatus Woesearchaeota archaeon | reverse complement strand
TACTTCCCAGGCGGTGTACTTAACGCCTTCGCTCCGACACAGCACATTCACGAAAAATATGCTACATCTAGTACACAGCGTTTACGGCTAGGACTACTCGGGTCTTTAACTGGATTTGTTCTCTTGATGACTTATCGTATATCATTCAGTAGATGTTTAACAAACAAAAAAACAAAAAACAATATCAAAAGATCCAGAATCTAATCCGTTTTGCTCCCCTAGCTTTCGTTCCTCACCGTCGAACCCGTTCTAGTTAGGCGCCTTCGCCACAGGTGGTCCTCCTGAGATTATACCATTTTACCAGTCCCTCAGAAATACCCCTAACTCCTCCCGGTTCCTAGATAAGCAGTATCTCAAGCACTTCGTTTTGTTAAGCGCAACGATTTCACCCAAGACTAACTTATCCGGCTACGAACGCTTTAGGCCCAATAAACATGATTGCCACTCGTGGCGCAGGTGTTACCGCGGCGGCTGGCACCCGTCTTGCCCACCACTTATTCGCCAAGCTATTTACACTTAACAAAAGCCCATGCAATGCATGAGCACTGGGAGTTCCCTTATCGCACTTCCGTACAGTGTAAAGGTTTCGCGCCTGCTGCACCCCGTAGGGCTAGGGTCAGTGTCTCAGTACCCTTCTCCGGGCTACCTCTCTCAAGGCCCGTACTGATCAAAGGTTTGGTGGTCCTTTACACCACCAACAGCCTAATCAGCCGCCAACTCATCCTTGGGCATTGCTTTTAAGTAAAAAAACATTCCAGTATTATTTACCTATCCGGGTTTAGCCTCAGTTTCCCGAGGTTTTCCCAGACCCAAGGGCAGATTATTGACGTGTTACTGAGCATTCAGCCTGTGCCTCCGAAGAGACCCTCTGACTTGCATGGCTTAGTCGAACTCCCATAGCAGCAATCTCCCGCAGGATCAACGGGAATTTTCTAAATACTTAGAATTTCTTTTAAACATCCTTTGTTTCTATTGTTCCGATCGCAATTCTTAACTTAAATTTTAGGAATTTTGTCAAAATAATCGTTCAAAATTATTTGGATCACCTTTTTCGTACTCAAGATTAATTGAATACACATGTGTTTTACTCTTAGAAGATGAGGGCTTTATAAAGATTTTGGTTATTAAATGTCTAAAAGAATTTAACCCCAACATTTAAATATCATCAAAAATTCATTATTTACGATGTTAACAGAAAAAGAAACCATATATCTGCAAGAAGAATTAGCTACTGCAAAAAACCCTTTATTCTTTTATGATGACGACCCAGATGGTCTTTGTTCATTTTTACTTCTTTACCGAATTCACCGAGAGGGAAGAGGAATAATTGTTAAGACCGCTCCAAGGTTAGATACTAAACTATCTCATAAAGTCATTGAAAATAATCCGGACAAAATTTTTGTTTTGGACATTCCAATTTTGGTTCAAGAATTTGTTGATGCTGCAAAAAAACCAATCTTTTATATCGACCATCATACACCGCAAGAATTGAACAAAGTTAAATATTTTAATCCTCGGATAAAAGACCCGGACATTTATATCCCAGTAACAAGAATGGCTTATCAAATTAGTGACAATAAAAATGATTTGTGGATCGCTACAATTGGCTGTTTAGCAGACTGGCATATGCCAGATTTCATTGATGAATTTATTGAAAAATACCCCCATTTATTGTCTAAGAAAAAAGATCTTAATGACGCTGTTTTTAAACAACCCATTGGAAAACTGGTTAGAATATTCTCCTTCTTATTGAAAGGACAAACTTCTGATGTTAGAAAATGTGTTAAAATATTAACTAGAATTAAATCTCCTGAAGAGATACTTGAACAAAAAACCCCTCAGGGAAAATTTTTGTATAAACGGTTTGCAGATATTAATGAAAAATATGTTGAATTATTAGAGTTAGCAAAGAAAAAAGTTACTCGAAGTAAAGTGTTATTATTTTTCTATTCAGAAAATAAATGGTCATTTACTGCAGACCTAGCTAATGAACTTACAAATTTATATCCAAAAAAAGTAATTATTATTGCTAGAAATAAATCCGGAGAAATGAAATGTAGCTTGAGAGCAAAATTCCCTATTAGAGGTGCGTTAGAAAAAACTTTAGTTGGCGTTGAAGGATATGGTGGTGGCCATGAAAACGCTTGTGGCGCTGTAATTAAAGAAGACTCTTGGAACAAGTTTTTAAAAGATTTTAAAAGAGAAATAAAATGAATTTGTTAAATCAAGTTTTGGTATTACTTTTTTCACTTACTGGAACAATTTTTGGATTAATTCTGGCGTTGATTGCTCCTGAAGAATTAAAGGCAGGAAAAAAATATTTTATTTTATTGAAAAGAACAATCTTTGCGATCATTTTCTTTTTGGTAAACTATTACTTATACCTAGCTAAAAATTATTATCTCTTAATCCCATTTACAATTCTAGCTATTGTTTTGTTTATTATAGAGTTTGTACAAAAGAAACCAATTTATGAATTATTCAATTATCTCATTTTTGTAATTCCTTATTTTTTTGTTATGGATAATCAGTTTCATTTATTATTAGCAGGGTTAATTTTCATCTATGGTTTACCAACAGGAACATTATTAAGAAAAGCTTTCAAAAATGTCTAAAAAAGATTTAGAAGAAACAATTAAAGAAAAAGTTTCCCCGATGTTAGAAGAAACAATGGAAAAACATTGGGGGATAACTATTCCTCAACTAGGAGAAGAATTATCTGATAAATTAAAAAACCCTCAATTAAATATTTATGTTCCAGCAAATTTAAGTTTTTCTGCGGCTAAGAAAGTATTCAAAGCCGAATTTCTTAAACGAGAGTTAAGATTGCAAAAAGGCAACATTTCTCAATTAGCTAAAGTATTGGGTATTGATAGAAGAAGTGTGCATCGAGTAATTAAAAGGTTAGGTATTGACATTGATGTTGTTAGAGAAAAAATTCAATCTGGAGAAAATTATCAGCAAGATTTTGTTGATCAAGCCTTACGTTCTACCCTTGAGCAATATAAAGAAATCATTCAACCACAAAAGATGGAAAAGATGTATCAAGAAGTTGGAACACTATCGAGAAATATTGCTAAAGTGATTCCGCATCAAGATGTTACTTGGAAAGAAGCTGAAAAAGAGTTTGAAAAACAATTCTTAGGACGGGCTTTGAAAGAAAGTAAAGGTAAAGTAGGTAAAACTGCTGACAAATTAAAGATTCGAGTGGAAACTTTGCATCGTAAAATTAAGAAGTTAGGGATTGAAGTTTGAACAATTATTAACTAACATTAATATATCCTTTGCACAACAGAAAGGACAAAGTCCTTTTGTACCGAAAATGGATGATATCCATTTTCTAGTACCAAAAACTTTAATAAGCATTACAAAATCCATTATTATTATCAAAGAGGGGTTGAGATAAAAAAAGATGGGATTTTTCAAAGATCTATTAAGTAAACTTAAATTTAATCCATTCGCTAGAAAAAGCCATGTTAAATTAGGATTATATGGCCCACCTAACGGTGGAAAATCAACATTAGCTAACCGAATTTGTCAAGATTGGTTGGGTGAAGAAATGAGTTCTGTTTCACATATTGCGCACGAAACTAGAGAAATTAAAATTAAAGAGCAAGTTAATATTAAAAACAAAAATGGTAAAGAATTAACTTTTTCTTTGGTGGACACTCCAGGTATTGCAACCAGAATTGATTATGAAGACTTTCTAAAAAGAGGAATGAAAAAGAAACAAGCTAAAGAAAGAGCTAAAGAAGCAACTAAAGGCGTCATTGATTCTATTAAGTGGTTAGATGATATGGAATGTGTTGTCGTGGTCTTAGACTCAACCCAAGATCCATATTCACAAGTTAATATTACTATTATTGGAAATTTACAAGCTAGAAATATTCCAGTATTAATTGTTGCAAATAAAGTTGACTTAAAAAGATCAAACATTGATGTGATTAAAGCTGCTTTCCCACAATATGAAGTTGTTGGAGTTTCAGCAAAGTATGGTAAACATGTTGAAGACTTTTATGAAATGTTATTTAAAATAGCAAAATAAGAGATATACTAAAAGATAACCTGCAAAAAGTGAAAACTATCACTTTTGCACATCAAAATATTTTCGAGTGAGTGGTGAATTAACCGTTAATTATATAAACTCGAAAATATTTTCAATGTTTAAAAACTATAAAGATTTACTAAACACAAATAAAGAACAAAAGAGGCAAAAAAAAGATGGTTACATTTCAATTTATTCCGTTTCATGAAATAGAAAATTTAGGTCCTGCTAAAAGGGTAAATAAACTTCTTAAGATTGTTAAAGAAAACAAAATTGTTTTAATGGAAGGAAGATTAAAAAAACAAGAAGAAGCAGATTTAATTGAAATTACTATGGAAGAAATTTCTTCGAAATTTAAAGGTATTGAGTTAAGTGTTGTTTACCCAGACAAAAGTAAACAAGATTTCGGTCAAAAAGTAAAAGGAACATTTGCAAATATTTTGTTAGGAGATCGACAGGGGATGACAATTATTGGTCCGGCTTCAGTTGTTAAAAAAATTGAACAAAACCCTGATAAAATTGAATTATTTACCAAAGATAGTAAAACAACAACTCCTACTAGAAGGTATAGAAAAAGAAAATAGATTTCTTAAACTGAATTATTAGTACGAAAATATTAAATACTCTCTTTGTTTTTAACTTAATATGCCACATCAATGTGTAAGATGTAATAATATGTACCAGGACGGTGCACAAGAAATTCTTAAAGGTTGCAGTTGCGGTGCTAGACTATTTTTCTACATTAAAAAGAAAGATATTGAACATGGTAAAGAGTTAGTAAGTAACTTAAGTACTGAAGATAAAGTTCAAATTGAAAAAGACGTTACAGAAATTCTCCACATCAAAACTGAACCAGGGGATAAACCGGTAGTTTTAGATTTAGAAACTATTCGTATCATGGGCCCGGGAAAGTATGAACTTGATTTGGTGCACATGTTTAAAAGTGATCCACTTGTTGTTAAATTAGATGAGGGTAAATATGTAATTGATTTACCTCAAGCTTTTAAGAAGAAGGAAAATAATTAATTCTTAATTATAATATTTAATAAAAATGTTTATAAATCATCTAAATTCTAAAAAAATTTATGACCTTTCCATTAGAAAACCTTGACTTAAATGATTTAATGTTAAAATGTATTGAGTTAGCAAAACAAGCAAACAATAATAATTATAAACCACTTGTTGGCGCCATAGTTGTTACTCCTAACGGCATGATCAGGGGTCAAGGTTATAGAGATTATATTGGAAAAGGACTAAATATGATAATGCATGCAGAAAGAGCAGCTTTAGATTCTGCAATAGGATATGCCCCTGGGTCTTGTTTAATAACGACACTTGAACCCTGTGTAAGAGTTACTAGGAAACAATTATTCAGTTCCTGTTCAGAACTAATTGTTGAAAGAGGAATTGATACGGTGGTATATGGGTTATTAGATAAATCAGCCTGTTTTAATGCATCAGCTGGAGTAAATTATTTATATCAACATGGGATTAATGTTAAAAGATTTAATAATGAAGCGATCCAAGAATTAATAATAAAAGAATTAATGTGGAATCCGGATCAGAATTAAAGAAATTAAATAATCTCAAAATTTTTACAATTTGCTTTTTACTGCTTTATCAGAGATGATAGCAGAATGTCCTGTTTGGTCTTCAATAATAATCTTTAATTTTTCTCTACCAACAAGAACTTTATTTAATTTTTTTACTAAGTTTTTAGCTTTCTTTCTTACTGCTTTATCTTCTTCACCTTCAACAGAAGATTCAACAATCTTTTTCACTCTTTCTAAAAGACCTTCAACATTTGTAATGTAACCATTAGATGTCGGACCAGGTTCCATTGTGATCACATGAGGAATTTTAACTAATGCATCTCCAGACTTAACAATCTTAACATTTAAATCTTCATCTGAAGTTACTTCAAAAGTAAATTTGCATGGTTCTTTCTTTTCTGCAGGTTCTAAATCAGATTTTCTGTAACCACAATCACTACAATCCATAGAAAGAACAAACACTCTCCCAAAATGTGGTATTTCTACTTCTTCTTCACGAAGAGTAGCTTTTTTCCCTCCGCAAATTGGACAATGTTGACCTTTTATCTCTGACATGTCTATTAGAAAGAGAGATAGCTTTTTAAAGATTTCTATAGCAGATAGAAATCTCAAAAACAAAGATAGTTTTGCTTAGATTTCTAGAGAAAAGACAAATATCTCCCACACTACCCAAATTCTTTTAAAATCTAAAGTATAAGAATCAAATATGTCAAAGATTAAATTGCTTGATGAAGATCTAATCAACAAAATCGCTGCCGGTGAAGTAATTGAAAGACCGGCTTCCGTAGTTAAAGAACTGATTGAGAATTCTCTGGATGCAGGTGCAACAAGAATCAATATTGAAATTAAAGATTCAGGGAAGAAACTGATTAAAATTTCTGATAACGGTTCTGGAATGAGTTCTGAAGATGCAAAGAAATCCATCATCCGACATGCCACTAGTAAAATAAGTAATGTTGATGACTTGTTTGCAATTCAAACTTTAGGCTTTCGAGGAGAAGCACTGGCTAGTATTGCTGCAGTATCAAAAATGTCAATTATCACCAAACAAAATAATGAACTTGAAGCGTTCAATTTTGTTGTTGAGGGTGGTAAAGAAATCAGTTTCGGCGCATTAGGAGCAGAAACAGGAACAACAATCGAAATAGTAGATATATTTTTCAATACTCCAGCAAGAAAAAAGTTTCTAAAAACCGATTCTGTAGAATTAAGACATATTGTAGATATTGTTTTAAGATATGCATTAATCAATGAAAATGTTTCTTTTCGTTTAAAACACGACAAACACGAACTATTAAATTCACCAGCAGTAGAAAATGATAGAAACAATCTTGCTTCAATTTACGGAACAAATCTAGCTAAAGAATTATTAGAGGTAAATTATCAAGATGATTTAGTTAAAATCACTGGTTTCATTGCTAAACCTTTTGCTGCCAGAAACGATAAAAATCAACAACACCTTTTTGTTAATAAGCGATGGATCAGAAATGAAGATATTACTAAAGCTGTTTATGAGGGGTACCATTCATTGTTGTTTGTGGGTAAACATCCTGTATACGTTTTGAATTTAGATATTAATCCATTAAAGATTGACGTTAATGTTCATCCTGCAAAAACCGAAATTAAGATTGAACAAAAGAAAGAAATTTATGATTCTGTCTTGAAAGCAGTTAGAGGGACGTTAGAGAAACATAATTTAATTCCCGTAATGGACATTAATATTGAAGAACAATTAACTTTTGGCACTGCAAAAAAAGAAAATGCAGAAAAGAATGTTAAGTATAGATTTGAATCCAGTAAACAAGAAGTATTAGACATTAAAAAAGTGAATCATTCTACCAGTATAGATGATTTTGAAGAAGAATCCCATAGTACTCCAGAAGAAGAAGTTTTTATTTCTAAACAAAAAGAAGAAAATAAAATTGAAAATTTAAAACTACCAGCAATGAAAGTTCTCGGACAAATCCATAAAACCTTCTTTGTAGCAGAAACAGAAGGAGGAGCATTGTTCATTGATCAACACGTTGTTCAAGAAAGAATACTCTATGAAAAATTTATGGGCCAACTGATGAACAAAAAAGTTGCCGTACAAGAATTATTGCAGGGAGAAGTGATGGAATTTTCTCCTGCAGAAAAAATTTATTTGATTGATAATTTGAAAAAATTACATCAGTTAGGTTTTTTGCTAGAAGAGTTTGGAGGTAATAGTTTTGTCTTAAAAACAGTTCCAAGTTTATTTGGCAAATTACAACCAAAAGATTTATTGTTTACTGTGATAGATAAATTAAAAGAGGGCAAAAGTAAGTTGGAAGAAATTCAAGAAGAAATTATTACTCGTATGGCTTGCCGTGCTTCTGTAAAAGCTGGTGATACAATGACCATTCCTGAAATCCAAAAATTATTAGAAGAATTATCTAATTGTAAATTACCGTATACTTGTCCGCATGGAAGAGCAGTGTTGATTAAAGTTCCTGTTGATGAGCTCGAAAAGAAATTTAAAAGAAAATGAAATGTTCACAATGCGGGGTTTGTTGTAAATTATTTGTCATTAACCTTAATGAAGAAGAATATAAATCTGGCAGATTCAAAACTGTTTTTGAAAAATTTGGTTTTGTTGACAATTTTGCAGAAGCAGAATTAATTGGTGCTCATTTACTTGCCCAAAAAGAAGATGGTGAAACTTGTATTTATCTTCAAGATGGTAAATGTTCAATTCATCAAGACCGTCCACAAGCTTGCCGTGAATTCTTTTGTGAATCTAAAGAAGAATGGTGTCAAGATATGATTGAGAGAATAAGAAAATATAAAGAAAATAAAAGTTAAAAAAATTATTCATCAGACACTTCAGATTTTTGTTCTTCCTCTTGATTGGCATCTAATTTCTTACGAAGTTCTTCTTCAGTAATTATTTTTTTCTCAATTAATAACTCAATTAAAGTGTCTAAGACAAAAGAATTGTTATTAACCATTTCTTCAATATCACAATCATCATCCCCTTCACAATTACAATCTTTTTGTTCAGATTCCATTTTTATTTCCCCCTACATAGATTAGATCTAGTATTAATCAAGAATTTAAGATGTAACTTTATAAATCTATTTAATTAAGAGCATCAACTATGATTACTTTCTCTCAATTTTCTTAACCTACATTTTCCGACACATAACAAAAAACAAAGATTTTTTGGAATGTCCTGGAAAAAATTACTTTTTCCAATACATTTAAGTAACAGAAAATATTTCTAATAGATATTATAATAATAAGTTAATTAGACTTAAAAGAGGCCAAATAGATGTTAGAAATCTTGTTCGTATCATTAATGATTGTTGTAAGTTTATTTGTCTTAGTTAAAGGTGCAAACTATTTAGTTGACGGCTCCGCAGATTTTGCCAGATTTCTAAGAATCTCACCCATCTTGGTTGGTTTAACGATAGTTGCTTTCGGAACATCTCTGCCAGAGTTTATTGTTAGTTTATTTTCGGTTTTAGCAGGTAACGCAGACATTTCCATTGGAAATATTATTGGTAGTAATATTGCTAACATTGCTCTAGTTATTGGTATTTGTGCCATCATTACAACTCTAAAAGTTAAGTCTAAAACATTAATGCACGAATATCCGTTCATGATAATTTCTAGTTTCTTATTATTAATATTAGCTACTGATTGGTTCATTTTTGGAAAAAATGAATTCATGCTTGGTAGAATTGATGGGGTTATACTCTTAACCATCTTTGTTTTCTTCATGTATTACGTCTTTAATTCAATGAAGAAATCCAGAAAAGATACTAAAAAAGAATTCAGTGAAGAATTCCAACATAAAAACCCAACTTGGAAAAATATCTTAATGATTGTTGGTGGAATTATTGCTTTAATGGTTGGTGGAAAACTGTTTATTATCTATGCCAGCGAATTATCTCTTCTTGCTGGTTTAAGTGATTCTTTTATTGGTTTGTTAATTGCTGCGTTAGGAACATCTCTACCAGAATTAGCTACGTCAGGAATAGCCGCCTGGAAAAAACAGGGCGACATTGCCATTGGTAATATCGTTGGTAGTAATATTTTCAACATCCTATTTGTTCTTGGAACAATAAGTCTAATCAAACCGATTACAGTCAATCCGTTGTTATTACAAATTGATGCAATGATTATGTTATTTGTGATGGGATTATTTTTAGTGTTCTCAACTTATGGGAAAAAGATTATTCGTAAAGAAGGAATCATTTTGGTACTGATTTATGCGTTATATGTTGCATCTTTAATTTGGAGAGGATAAACAGATAAATAAAGGGATAGATAAATAAAGAAGAGAAACAATAAGAAGAAAAAGAGATTTAAAAAATAAAAAACCCAACGGAGCAAGCTCCGGGGTATTTTTAATCTTGCTTTAATTCAAACACCGATGCAAGCATTGGGGTATTGAACCCAGCAAGAAATAAAAAAACAGAAAGATGAGATATAAAACATTTACACTGGATCAATTTCAGGAAGATTCAATTAACGCAATTGAAAACAATTATTCTGTAGTTGTTTCTGCACCTACTGGTTCTGGCAAGACACTTATTGCTGAATATATCATTGATAAACATAAAGATGATGGTAAACGAATAATTTATACTGCTCCAATTAAAGCCCTTTCTAATCAAAAATACAGAGATTTTTCAAAAGAGTATGGTGAAGAAAAAGTTGGTTTAATGACTGGTGATATTGTTATTAATCCGCACGCAAAAATATTAATCATGACTACTGAAGTTTATCGGAATATGGCTGTAAGCCAAGATGAAGAATTAAAAAATGTGGCTTATGTTATTTTTGATGAAATCCATTACATTAATGATCCAGAACGAGGTTATGTCTGGGAAGAATCAATTATTTATAGTTTAGAAAAAATTCGTTTTCTCTGTTTAAGTGCAACAATTCCTAACGCCAAAGAATTTAGTGATTGGATTCAAGCTATTAAACACCATGAAGTTAAAACTGTTAAAGCTACAGTAAGAAATGTTCCGCTAGAAAAATCATTTTATGATTATGAGTTAGGCCTTACTACTCTTGAAAAAATTCGACAAGCTAAAAGTATTCCCAGTTTTGAAAAACATAGAGGTAAAAAAAAGAAATGGAAAAGAAAACGTGAACCAAAACCAAGTCATGTTGATTTAATTAAAGAATTAGGTAAAGATAAAACACCTTGTTTATTTTTTCATTTCTCACGAAACCTATGTCAAGAAAATGCATTAGAATTAACAAAAAAAAACTTATTTCCAAGAAATCCAGAAATTATTGAATTTGTTCATGAAAAATTAAGAACTGCTCCCATTGACATTAATAAATTAAAATCAACTCAAATACTGAAACAAACTTTGCAACAAGGCATTGGTTTTCATCATGCTGGTTTGCTTCCAATTTTGAAAGAAATTGTTGAAGAATTGTTTACTGCTGGAAAAATTAATGTACTTTATGTTACGGAAACTTTTGCTGTTGGAATTAACATGCCTGCTAAAACTGTTTGCTTTTATTCTTTACGAAAATACGATGGAAGATCTTTTAGAAGTTTAAACACGAAAGAATTCTTTCAGATTGCTGGTAGAGCAGGAAGAAGAGGAATTGATAAAATAGGTTATGTTGTTACAATGGTTAACAGAAATGGATTTAATTATAATGAAATTAAATCTGTTACTGATAAAGATATGGAACCAATCCAATCACAATTTAAGTTATCTATTAATTCAGTTTTAAATCTTATTCAAAGACATACTCCAAAAGAGATTGAAAAAATATTGCGGTTAAGTTTTTATTCATACCAAAAATTTGGTAAAGATTATTATAAAGTCCCTACAAAAGTTTTATTATCAAGATATAATAGTATTGTTAGAAACTTAAAAAAGTATTCTTATGTTGTAGAAAATACTGAAGAAGAAAAAATAGAAATAGATGATAACATTACAGAAAAACTAACTGATAAAGGTTACTTCTCTGCCAAAATTTATGCTGATGAAATTGCAATGGGAGAAATCTTTGCTACTGACTTTGTATCTAAATTAGATGATTATCAAATTTTATTAGCTTTAGCAGCATTAGTTTATGAACATCGTCCAACAACTGAATTTAAACGTGAATTTAAAACGGAAAAATATCAACAATTATGGGAATTAATTTCTAACCAAGAATATTTGCGTAAAGTAACTAAGTTTCAAAATTTAAGTAAAATCACAGTTTTCATTGACCCACTCTATCATGGAAAAACTTTCTTTGAGGTGGTAATGTTAACTAATCTCTTGGAAGGAGATGTGATTAGATTCTATGCCCAAATACTTGACAGAATTGGCCAAATTAGAAAAGCTTCTACAGATCATGAACTGATTACTAAGTTAGAGAATTGTAAAGGAATTATAGAGAAAACTCTGGAAGGGATTTGGTTGGTTTAAGAGAAATCTTTATATAACCTTAAATTTTAATTATAATTATGGGAAAAGTATCTACGCCAAGATCCACCATACGTTATAGTGGACTGTTTGATTTTGACGGTTTATATGCGGCAATAATTGACTGGGCTAAAAATTATGGATATATGTGGCACGAAGTAGATTATAAACATAAAGTTCCCTCTCCTGCAGGTGCAGAACAAGAATGGAAATGGTCACTAATAAAAAGAATCAGTAAATCCCATAGATACGAAATTCTTTTCACTTTACACTCCTGGGACTTGCAAGAAGTTGTAGTAGAATATGACAACAAAAAAAAGACTTTAACTAAAGGTAGAATTTATATTTGGATTGATGCAACATTCTTTTCCGATACAGAAGAACGTTTTAAAGGCACTAAGATGAAAGAATGGATGGGGAAAGTATATGGTAAAATTTATGATCCAGAAACGGGAGAATTAGTAGATACTTTACATTATCGTGTTCTTAATTTGCAAGCCCTCATGAAGAAATTCTTTGAAATGCAAACTCAAAAGAACCCGTATAAAGGATACTTAAAAGAAGATTAATTCTTTCTATTTTTTTATTTTAAATCATAAATTTTAACAAGAAAAAAATTCACTAGATAGAATCTTGCGAACAAATGGAAGTTTGACTGTCCCCGAAGGACAAACCAATTGGATTTTCTAAGCTAAACTCCCGAAGTTTTCACATTCTATCTAGCATGACTTTGAATATTAACAACCTATATAATATTTTCTTACTACTATTCTCCGGTGAAAAAGAGCAAATTTTATATAAAAACAACAAAATCATAGAAAACATGACTTTATATTTAATCGGCATCGGACTAAGTACAGAAAAAGATATTACAGTTAAAGGACTGGAAATTGTTAAAAAATGTGATAAAGTTTACTTAGAAAGTTATACTTCATTATTACAATGTTCTGTTTCAGATTTAGAAACATTTTATGATAAAGAAATTGTTATTGCTAATCGTGAAATTACTGAACAGGGTGACGAAAAGATTATTGCAGAAGCTCAGGAAAAAGATATCGCTTTCTTGATTATTGGTGATGTTTTTTCTGCTACAACTCACGTCCAATTATTTAAATTAGCTAAAGAAAAGAATGTTTCAGTAAAAGTTATCAATAATGCTTCTGTATTAACTGCGGTTGGTGTTACAGGTTTAGAATTATATAAATTTGGTAAAGTTACTTCAATTCCTTTTATCGAAGATCATCCTAATTTAGAAACTCCGTATAATGTTTTAAAAGACAATGGCGATTTACATACCTTGTTTTTACTTGATTTAAAGCCCGCTGAAGATAAGTTTATGACAGTTAATGTTGCATTAGAGATTCTTGGAAAGATTGAATCTAAGAAGAAAGAGGGCTTAATTAACGATGATTTGTTAGTTGTTGGTTGTGCTCGGTTAGGGTGTGATAATTTTATTGTTAAAGCAGGAAAACTATCTGAAATTCGGGCGTTTGATTTTGGCGGACCTTTACATTGTTTAATCATTCCCGGAAAAATGCATTTTGTTGAAGAAGAAATGATGGAGTTATGGAGCGACTAAAAATTAAAATAATTTTTATGTATGGTAGAGTTGTAGAAGTAAAAAGTAAAGAAAAAAATTAATAAAAAGCACAAGGCCACATAGATGCTTCAGCTTTAATTTCATCTGCAATTTGTGAATTTTCATCACCATCTTCTTTTTCTTTTTTAAGCGCATCTTTTATTTTTTCTCTACGATTTACAAAATAATTCATTATCTCGGGTGTATAACCCATCTTTTTTAATGGAATAATATAAGGTTTATCTTCACGAGCAACCCTAGATGCATCTAATTCTTCTTGGTTTCTGAAAACTCCTTCTCCAACAATATAAATAGGTGATTGCTTTACAACTTCTTCTAAAACTGGTTTATCTCCATTAATGGAAGCAGTATCATTATTTTTTGTAGTCATTTTTAATTTCTCCAAAACACCTACCTATAAAAACCAGAATTCCTCTTACTTTTATCTTAAAATAATGATGATTTATAAAAGTTCTGTAAAATATATGTTATAGCAGATAAATCTTTAATTAACTCCTAAACTGAAATCAACAAATGCAAGAAAAAACTATCTTGAAAACGTCTGTGGTTATTATTGTTATTGGATTACTTTTCTTATTCTTTTACGCTGGAGAAATTGATTTGAAAACAATTAATAACTTAGATCAAGCCCTACCTGAAGATCAAGTTAAGATGAAAGGCGTTATTACAAGATTAACTATTAATGATAAAGTTGCTTTCATTGAATTGGAAGGTTCACAAGTAATTAAAACAGACGTAATTTTATTTTCTAATTATGATGTGTTCTTGCAAGAAGGAGATTATATAGAAATCTCAGGAACTGTTGAAGAATATAATAACAAGAAGGAGATTATTGCTAATGAAATTGTTAAGAAGTGAAATAAATATTTTGATTATATATTAAAAAAAAAAACTAATTTTCATCACAAGCAATTGTATCATCATCATCTACAGCCAAATAATAATGTTGTAATGGAAGAAATTCATCTGTTGTCAAACATTCATCTGTATCTCCATTAAGACAAGCAATAGTATTACCATCATCTTCATTCAAATATAAATCTAATAGTGGATTGAATTCTTCTGTTGCCAAACAACCATTATTATCATCATCTCCAAAAATAACAATCAATTCACAAACATTATCACCACTCTTATCAATAGTACCTTCTGGACAATCATAATCACAAATTCCAGTTCCAGTACTTTCATCTACTTCATACCAATGCCCTCCCACAACAGTACAAGAATCTTGAGTACCACATAAATTAAGGTTGAATGAATCGCAAACTAAATCAGGAATACAAGCACCATTTTCCCATTTATTTCCTGCTTCCGTACAAATATCTTCTTCTGATAAAACACCGTTCCAGATTTTAACATCGTCAATCAAACCATTAAACCATTCATGTTTTCCTCCAATCAAAAACTGGGCATCAGAGTCTGGAAAGAATATCTTAGTGGAAATATCATATTCATGATTAAGAATACCATCTATATAAAACTGTAATTTATCGTCTCTGTCTACAGTAACAACAACATCATGCCAAAGATTATCATTAACAGTTGTTTTAGAAATAAAAGTATGATGTTTTGCTAACTGATTTTCATCTAATCCTTCTCCGACATTTAAAAGTAATTTACCATTAAGAATTGTTAATCTATAGCCTAAACCAGAAGAATGAACTTGTTTGTATAAAATTCCAGCATAATTACCTTGTTCTGGATCAGCTTTTATCGAAACTTCAAATGAGAAGTCATCCTCTCCAAAATTAAAATCTATATTCTCTCCTGGTCTTATTTCATCATCATCACCATCAAACTCAAATGCACCTTCAACTTCTGTTATTTGCACCTCATCAAATTCACAATATTCTCCACCATTAGAAGTAAGTGCTAGAAGTCCAATTAAATGTTTTTGCTTTGCAGTTCTAATCACATCAAAATAACTCCATAGAGTTGATTTTGTTACAGTTATTGGTTTATTTAAATCTCCTAAAAATACCCTACATGTTGCAGTTCCATCGCTCCTAGTGTAACCAGTCATTCTATAAGTTTTCCCCATTTCCGCAGTAGATTGTCTAACATAAGGATTCTCCACATCGTCTTTTTGAACTCTTAAATATCTACTTCCTTCTTTTGGATCACCTGTTTTTTTAGTTACTATTGCACTATTTATTGAATCCCAGACATCAGTATTTTCATATTCCATATCACCATCTACAAGAATATTATCACTTTCTTTTTTAAAGCTCCAAGTTGCACCATCAACAACCCCATTATTTTCATTTCCACTCAAATCGGTTGCCGTTCCATCATCAAAAGTATAATGTGTTAATAATTCTGGTTCACAAGTTCCACAACTACCACCACAACCATCATCACCACATGATTTACCAGCACAATCAGGAACACATTCAATTGTACAAGTGTTCTTAACAAAATCCCACTTTTCTGCTTCTTTACAAATCTCATCTGATGTTAAAGCAACATCCCACATCTTAACATCATCAATCAAACCATTAAGAGGAGATTGAGGAAACTCGTCTCCTTCAACAATTTTAATACCCATTCCAATTAATGTTGATTTATCAGGATAATTGTTTATATTTCCAGTTGCTTCAGAACCAATTTTCTCAGCCCCATTTAAATATACTTTAACATTACTACCATCATATACTCCAACAACATGATTTAATTCATTTGCATTATAAGTATCATCTGAAACTACTTGAAAATAATCTCCAGGAACAGCATTTCTAAAATTAAACCACACTTTATCTCCTACAGTACCCAACTGAAAACTATAACTCCCACCTTTATGATTAGCAAAAATTATTTCAGTATTAGTATTCTCTTTATTAAACCAGGCTGAAACAGTCATCTTAGAAAAACCAGTATAATCAATAAGTCCTAAACCAATATTATCATCTACCCCATCAAACTTAAAATGCCCACTTTCTATTTCTGTAACTTTAACATCATCATATTCAACATAATCTTCAGAAACACCAGATCCTGCCATTGTTAACTGCAAGTAATTAATACCCGCTATTCCTTCAAATTCAAAGTCTTGCCAATCTGTTGAAAGAGTTCCAGTCCACTTAACAGAACCACTTATTAACACATAAGGTGCAACATTTCCATTACTCCTTGCTTTGCCCGTAACTTTATAACTTTTATCTATCTCTAAAATTCCTAGTTGTCTTGCAGTAGGATAATGAGTTCCAGTATGTTTAATCTTTATTAATTTATTATTTTGATCTGTTTCCTTTGTTAATATTGCACTATTATAGGCATCCCAACCATCCACATTTTCTATCTCCATATCACCATCTACCAAAAGATTATCCCCCTTTTCTTTAGGGACCCAAGTTGCACCATCAACAGTTCCATCAATACCTTTCTTTCCAGAATCTTTAGTCAAATCATTAACAGGTGATTCATCAAAAGTATAATGTAAAATTAAATTATCCGGTTGTGTTGTTGCTTTTCCCGCCAAACCAGTTTCTCCAGTAAACATTGGGAAAAGAATTAAAATAGCAATCGCTAAAATGGCAATAGAAATACCGGCAATTAGCCAGGCTTTATGTTTATCAATATTCTTAGATCCATCAGAATCACTTTTATTTGTCTCATCCATAATATATCATCATTTCCTTTTTAAGTTCATTAAATTATTAATTGAAATCAACTAGGAGGCTTTTTCAAACTAGCAAAAGCTGTATCAATCTCTTCATCCATCCAACCAGTATTTTCTTTCAGAATATGTCGAATATTATCATTTGTAGTTCCAGCAACTTTCTCTTGCTTTACCCAAGCTTTCAATTCTTCAATATTATACGCTTTTTTCTTTCGGAAAAAGTGTAAATAGATAAATATTGATAACGCAATAATAAGAATGATTAATATTGACCAAAAGAAATACCATTTGTATTGATCCCAAAATGAAGGTTCAATAGATGCTGGTAATTGTACAGTTGGAGGAGTATACGTATCTGTGGGAGTGTTTACGGGCCCAGGAAAAAAATCTTCTTCACAAGACCTCTGTTCAATCGGTATTTTTGCATTAGTACCACAATAATGTTCATCGATACAAGTTCTGGTTTGGAAAGCATTCTCACAATCACTCCATAACGAACAAGTCCACGATTCTACACAAGAAGTACATTCCCTAGATTCAACTTTAGTTTTTTGATTATATTTTTTATCAAAACAAGTTCTGGATTGAGTTAAATTAACATTACAAACTGACCAATAATTACTACATTCCCATTTGGTAACCCCACTGCCACTACCAGTATTACCAGGAGTTTCAGGATCAGGAGTTTCAGGATCATCATCGCCATCATCGTCACCAGGACCAATAGTACAACCATCACCAACACAGAATGAAGTATGAACATTTGCTTCACCCTGACAGGAAGCCCAAACAGTATATGTTCCAACTTGTGGAGGAAGATAAGTTGCAGAATATTTTTTGGTTGCGCCCGCAGTTACTTGATCAACAGAAATAGTTTTGCTAGGAGTTCCAAAACCGTACTCTAAACCTACCCAAACATCTGCAGTATCACAAGTTCCTTGAACCACAACTATTTCACCAAGAACATGAGCTTCATTAATATTAATGGTAGTGGCTAAAGCTAAAGAAAAACTTAACAAAAACAAAAGTAAAAAAATAAAAAGTTTACTTTGCTTCATAGTTTACCTCTTTCTTATCAAGCAAATAATTTCCAGTACCTGAAGAAGGCCAGTTACCCCAAACTAAAGCTGAAACAGTAAATATTCCCGCTTTACTTGGTTTGTAATTAAACTTAACCACTTCCACTTCACCAGAAGCTAATAATAACGATGGTCTTGTATCATAAAACATTGTAGTTTCCTTTTCGGCAGATTTCGTTCCAGATTTTATTGTAATAAATACTAAATGGTTATCAGGTAAATCTGTTTCAGGATCAATAGTAACTATAACATCATATTCTTTATTTGCTTCAACCTCTGATATTACATCTGCATCAAGACTCTCCTCAATAACAACTTTAGTAATGGCATCAACCAGTTCAACTTTAATTCCTGGTGCAGTTCTACAATTAACACCATCCCAGAAACCACCATTGAACTCACAAGTTGGTTCATCTTCACAAGCCCCAACATCAAGAGGTGAACAATCGATTAAATCTGCACAAAAACCAAGAGCACCTGGTTCTTCTCCACCAATCTTATGATTAGTACCTAAATTACAATATTGTTCTTCAGGACAAGTACTATCCTCAGTACAACTCGGTGTACATACAGTAGATACACAAACTTTGTCATTAGCACAAAATTGATAGTTACAACTTAAATCTTCACAATCAATTAATCCATTATCATTATCATCAATAGCATTTGTACAAACTTCTGGTTTAACTTCATTAATAACAATATCAGCATGTTTTATTTTATTAGGACCAAAAATATTTTCATTAGTATCCAAATCATAGACTTCTAATTTACTAAAAGTTAATGTTGTTGGGCCAAGAAGAGCATCTTTTCTGATTTCAAAGGCGATATCAGTAATTTTTTGTAAACCTTTAATAACATGATCATCATCACCATCAGTTAAAGCAGCAAATTCAAAAACTATCATTCCAGGAGATGAACAAGGGTCTGGATTCTTAACAACAGAAAAATCATTATTACCAACAATAAATATTTCGTCTAAAGAAGCATACAAGCCAGCACAATTAGTAACTTTCATTTTTTCTGAAGGATAAGTTAAAGTAAATTTTACTACAGTAGATTCTTTCCCTGCTGGTAAATGTGCATGAACCGGAATGGTCATTATACCTTCAGGATTTATAGAACTTTCCGCTTCTAAAAAAATACCTGCTACACCTTCCTGAATACTAGAATCAGAAACATAAGTTATCGCTTGACCCACAAAAACGTCTGTAAAGAATAATAATGATGCTAAAACAACTACTGCAAAAATGGTGACGATTCCAATTATCAATTGTTTGTTAACTTCTCCATGACTAGCAGTAGTATGTCCTTCCCACGTATGTGGTGGAAGCTTCTTATAATGTTTCTTTGTTTTGTGGGTTTTCTTTTTCATTTATCACACCTACCTATTTCGGAGTAAAGTAATCTTTCAATGCTTTAGCGATTTGACCTACTATTGCAAATTTATCTCCATCTGCATAATCATATCCCTCAAGCTGAGGATCATTAGGATTTTCCGGTGCATATTCTAGGTCCAATATGACAGAAATTCTCTCTTTTAGTAGATTTATTTTAGCTTCTAAATCACCATCACAAGGACCAAGATTACAAGTTTCTGTTATTGAAAGTTTATCAGCCACACAAGTAAGATCTTGTATCTTTATATAAGTCGTTGTTGTTTTTCCAGGACCGCAAGTAGCACTACATTCAGTAACTTCCTCATTATATTCTTCATCTTTACAAGGTACAGGAATATCAAAAGTCTCATCACTAAGTGCAAAAACCTCAGTCGTACCTTCAGGAGGATTGTTATCAGGATTATAACTACTTATCTTTCCACTAATTGTACCTGTTCCTTGAACTTTGTAAGTTATGGAACCAGTCTTTTCTTCTAAACTACATTTTATTTTTTTATCATCATCATTAAGATGACAAAGAGTATCACCCCAAGAATCAGCAACAAAAGTAGCCCCTTCAGTTAAAGATTCATCTAATTGATTTCCAAATGAATACAATTCAGTAAAAGTTGCAATTACTGTTCCATCATCAGCAACAGTTCTAGATACAGTAGTTTCAGCCAATGCCATAAAAGACAAAACTATCAAAATTGTTAAAAACATATATATTTTATTATTCATTTTAATCTACCTCATTTACAAACATTTGTATTAACATCATCTTCATTCAAATAATTATTTTGTAATGAAGTGAATTCATCATTTGTCAAACAATCTTCATCGTCATTTTCATCACTAGGACAAGCAATTGTATCAACATCATCTACATCTAAATAATAATGTTGTAATGGAAGAAATTCATCTGTTGCCAAACATTCATTATTATCTTTATCTCCAAAAATAATTATATCCGCAGCACAAATATCATCCTCATCCTTATCATTAGTATTAGGTGGACACGTTTCAAAACATTTTATTTTAGTAGAAGCTTCTCCATACCACTTACCGCTAGCTTCAATACAAGACCCATCACTTAAACACAAACCAAGATTGTTTGCATCACAAACGGGATCATCAACACAAACATTATTTCCATCATCAGACGTTTCATCAGGACACACAAGATTACAAGATTCAGTTCCTTCATCATCCACATACCAATACCCTTCAGCATCAGCACACGAAGACCCATCTTGACATAATGGAAGGTCATTTAAATTACAACCACAAGTATTGTCATATAATTCAACAAAAGTACTGGCACTACTACTGTATTCATCAATACAAGATTTAGCCTCATCTAAAGTTGAAGGCGTCCATTGAGGAGAACCATCATCAATAATAATAGGGCAAACGTTAGCCCAACCACTTACAATGGCGTTAATACCAACCAAATTAATATAAGCAATAGAAGTACTACTAGCTGCTTTAATCAAAGGCACTCCTCTGTAAACACCCAAACAAGAATAATCTTTTAAACTAGTACTAGAAATATAATTTGATTCAGTAATTCTCGTTCTACAAATACTATCCACGTAAGTAATAGGTTCAACTAACATATTATAACAATAATTACACTCATCTGAAATCTCAACTTTTTTGTCATCATTACTTATTATTTTAACTTCAAAACAAATATCGTCAGTAGAAATCGTAGAATATCTTCCCCCATCTAGATAATTACCAGAAATAAATTCATCAAAAGAATCACCACCATAATTTTCTTCATTAATAATAAGATTATTAAAGGTTATACCATTTGACATTTCAAGATAAATAAAATAAACATCGGTTCCCAAAGTAGTAAATTCTCCGAAATAAATATTGGGGTCATCTCCAGATTCTTTCAAAACCAACCCCCCTTCACCAGTCAATATCGCCTGACCAGCAAGAGGGCCTTTCAAAGCAGGGAATAAGACTAACATAGCAACAACTAAGATAGCAACAGAGATACCACCAATTAACCAAGCTTTATGCTTGTCAACACCAGTATTATTAGCTGCAGATTTATTCGCAGACTTATTTTTATTAGAATTTCTCTTACCTCCTATAATTACCATCTTAGTATCACCTGTTTTTTATGTACGAACCACTAATATATTATAAATAAGTAATATTTTTTCCTTTATATATGTATCGATTTTTTTAAACAAAAGAATAGAGGAGAGAAAAGAAAAAAATGATCACAATGAAAGTAATTTCTTAAATTATATCAAAATTGTTAAAAACAGATATATTTTATTATTCATTTTACACCTCATTCACAAGCAATTGTATTAACATCATCTTCATCCAAATAATAATGTTGTAATGGAAGAAATTCATCTGTTGTCAAACATTCATCTGTATCTCCATTAAGACAAGCCACAGTATTATCATCATCTTCATCCAAATATAAATCTAATAGTGGATTGAATTCTTCTGTTGCCAAACAACCATCATTATTATTATCTCCAAAAATTATACCAATAGCACAAACATCATCATCCGCTGTATTCTCATCAACATTTGGACTACCACCATCGATAAACACACAAGGTCCTGCACAGGCAATTTTTCTTGCTTTATTTGTAGTTGGATTAGGTACATCCGGAGTCAAACCAGCATATTGAGTATCTGCACAACCATCTGCAGGACCTGATTCTTTTTCATCATAAACAGATGTACACATAGAACTAATACTTTCCCAAACACAACCTGGAACACTCTCACAACATTCATCAGTAAATTCACCAATATAATCAGGGTCATCAGAATCCTTGACCTCACAAACAGGACAAGAAAAAGTAGTATCAATCTCCTCTAAACATTGATTATCTTTCCAAAATCCACCAAAACTTAAACACTTCGTTTTAGTATCACAAATGTTTAAATTTTCTGCCGAACACTCTTCACAAGTATCTCCTTCTGCTTTTGTACCGCCACCATCAGTAAAAACACATGGAGCCACACAAGCAAGTGCCCTAACTTTATTAGCAAGATCATTAGCCAAAAATGGTTGAAGTTCATCATCTTGAGTATTAGCACAATCTAAAGCAGGACCCAATTCCTCAGATGTAATAGTGGAGACACATTTGCCCCCGTTCTCAAAAACTTCCCATTCACAACCAGAAACGCTCTCACAACATTCATCAGAAAAAAGACCGATATAATCAGGATCATTAGGGTCTCCCACATAAGGACAAACAGGACAAGAGAAAATAGTATTTGCAACACAATGACCCAAATAGAATTCACTGATGCCATCCACAATAAAGTTCCCATTTGATTCATCAATACATTCCTTAGCAGTTTCCAAATTGAAAGGAACAGTCGAGCCACCGGGTTTAGAATTTGGACAATCAACATTATTCCAAGGGTAAATATTTGCTACTTTATCAGTCGATTTTAATAAAAGAACACCATTACTGTCGGCAAGTAAAGGCATCCCCTTGTAAACACCTAAACAATCAAAAATGGACAACCCCGTATCAGATAATAAATCCAATTCTCCAACTCGATCTTCACAAACGCTACCCACATAATTTACTTTTTGAATAATGTTATCACACAAAATACAAGAAGAATCTATCTCAACCTTTGGACCACCATCCAAGATTGTAACTTCGAAACAAGTATTATCAGTTGCGAAAATAGAATATATGCCGTCAACTGTTAAATCAATACCTGAAAAGTTATTTCATCACCTGATTTAGTTATAACAGGATTAGTTAATTGACCATTAGAATCTTTATTAATATAAATTTCATATTCCTTATCATTATGTAAAAACACATTTCTATATATCTCTGAGTCATCTATCTTATCCAATACCAAACCCTCACCAGTCAATATCGCCTGACCAGCAACTGGGCCTTTCAATGCAGGAAATAAGACTAACATAGCAACAACTAGGATAGCAACAGATATACCACCAATTAACCAAGCTTTATGCTTGTCAACACCAGCATTATTACCTGCAGATTTATTTGCAGATTTAGCTTTATTAGAATTTCCCTTACCATCTATAACTACCATCTTAGTATCACCTATTTTTTATGTACGAATCACTAATATATTGTAGATAAGTAATATTTTCTCATTTATATATGTATCGATTTCCCAAGAAGAAAATAAGAGGAAGAGAAAGAAAAATAACAAGAAAAGAAAAGAGCGCCACGGGCCGGATTTGAACCGGCGATCCCAAAGGGACAGGATGTTTGGTATTCCAGGAGATCATAACGACTGATCCCGCCGTTAGCAATCTTACGCTCCATCAAGAAATAAACAAACTCAATGAATCTGCGCAATACCAGACTATGCGACCGTGGCAGTATGCTTATTTTTTGGCTTATAAAAGCCATTCTCTTTCCAGAATTCATACTTTTTTAAATGTTTCGGATTCTTTGGTTTAATTTCATCAATCCATTTAACCAACATTTTTTCTCCTGAAACACATAATTTAGAATAAGTTCTATCATCCCAAATAAATAATCTAAAACCGAGTTCTCGAAGTAATAAATTTAAAGAATCTCTTAGATCAACAGAAGCAAATCCAAATTCGATTCTAGGATAAGTGTGTAATGTGTCTTTGTTAATTTTCCCAAAACGTAAACAACCATCCGTATCAAATAAACCGCGAACAAAAGCACGTTTGATTTCAATACTAGAACTAAAAATATAATCTGGAACAGTTACAGTATAAGTTTTTGTACCAGGGGTAAAGCCATATTGTAAGAAAAAATTAGTGATTTCTTTTTTACTCGTTTGTACTCCCCAAACCCCATTAGCTCCTCCACTTCTAAATTTTGATTTTATCTCAATATCAAAAATACTTTTGATTAAAGGACAAATATTATTGAAGTAGTATCCTTTTTCTGTTAATTCGCCTCTCAATTCCCAAACAATAGACCACGTTGTCCAATATAGTGTTCCATCACCAGAGTGTGCACCAAGCAATTCTGCAATTTCAGGAGTAACATATACCATTTTAATCACCTCTTTGTTTTACATTTTAATAAAAACAAAAAGTTTCAAAAAAAAGAGCAAGCCTAGCAAAAATCTTTAACTGATTTTTGTGTTCTTAACCAAAAATTAGATTAATGAGAGTTTTGCGTCAGCTCTTTTTCGTTATTTTTATCAGTATCACTCATTTATATATTTTGCCCAGACTTGTCCAGTGGGTAGTGGGTCAGAAAAACTATAGAAAATCTTAAATAAAATCAAGAAAACAGATAATTCATGTTAAAACAAACAGATATCCAAAGAACCTTAAGCGCATTTAAACCAGAAAACTTTGTTTTTGTAGTATCAATAGATCAAAACAATAAACCTAGCGGCATGGTTGTTGCCTGGAAAACTAGAATCTCTGGAACACCGCCATTATATGCTCTAGCCTTAGGAAAATCTAGTAACACTTACAAACTTATTAAAAAAAGTAAAGAATTTGTTATCGCGGTCCCAAATAAAGATTTAAAAGCAGCAATTGAAATCTTCGGTTACCATCACGGAACAGAAATTGATAAATTCAAAGAATCAAAATTAAAAACTATTCCAAGTAAATATCTCAGAACACCATTAATAAAAGAAGCAACTATCTGTTATGAATGCAAGTTAGTTAAAACAATTAATACTGGAAGTTGTAATTTGGTTATCGGTGAAGTTGTCGCTGCCCATCATAACAAAAACAAGAAAATTCTATTGGTCACAGGCAAAAATAAAAACGGAGAAAGAATCTTCAAAGAATTCTAAATAATTTTTTTCAACTTCTTAAAACAAATCAAAAATCATTTATTTTTGAGATGTGCCAAAATTTTCTTTAAATTTTTAGCATCTTCAAACAATACTTCTTTAATCCATTTAAAACGAAGACCAGCAGAAGGATGGTAAGTAACAAAATATTTCTGGCCATCAAACTCAGAAACTTTTCCATGTAAATCTTTTATTTTCTCTTTTCCTGTAAGATTCTTCAATGCCACTCGACCCAAAATAATTATCAACTTTGGTTTAAGCAAAGCAATTTGCGAATCTAACCATTTCTTACAAGTTTTCAACTCTAAAGTATTTGGATTACGATTCTTTGGCGGACGACACTTCACACAATTAGTAATAAACACATCCGAACGATCAATCCCCGCAGTTTCTAATAATTCATTCAACAATTTTCCTGCTCGACCTACAAACGGCTGACCTAGACGATCTTCTTCAGCACCCGGAGCTTCGCCAACAATTAGAATTCCAGAATCAATCTTCCCCTCACCAGGAACAGCTAATGTTCTTCCACGTGAAAGAGGACAAGAAGTACACTTACGAATATCTTCTGCAAGATCATAAAGTTTTCTATCTTTCATTTCAATCTCTCATTAATTATTTTCAACAAAAAATCTTTATTCTCTAAATAAAACTTTTTAATTTCTAAAACATCTTCAACTTTTGGAGAGTTGCCATAATACTTAGAATTATTTCTTTTAATTCTAAACCGATTTAAATCAAAAATCTTATTCTCAGGAAAATTAAAATTTTTTAAATAAATTATTACTGCCTCATGTGAATATGATTTATACCCATCTAAAGCCAAGATTGCATCTAATAGTTCTCTTAAACAATCGTAAAGATTTTCAAAAACAATTAAATGAAACTCTTTTGGTTCTAATTTCAAAGTAGTTTCCTCTCTTTCTTGAATATTTTTTAAAAGAGACCTAGCCAATTCTATATCTGGATGAATTTTCTTTACTTTTTTCTCGTTTATAAAATAATTAAAGCTTTTCACTTTTAACAAAGCCATAAAGAACAAAGCCATTTATTAAATTATTGTAAAATTCTTTAGAAATTTCTTTGTAATCAAAAGCTAATAAGTGAATACTTCTTTTTAACTTTTTTTCAAATTTAACAAGATCCAGTTTTTCTTTCTTACTGCTAACAATAGCAATATCAATATCACCAGTAGACCAATCTTCTCCACGAGAATAACTACCAAATAAAATTATTGCCTGGGGATGATCATAAAATTCTATCAAATTATCCAATAAACCAGAATCATGAATTTGAGAAATATTAAATAATTGTTTCTTTCTTTTATAAATTTCCGATTCATAATCACAATAAACTTCGACTAAATTCTTATGTTTTCTTTTCTGAACAATTTTATCTTTTGCTAATCGGTCTGTAATTGTTATAATAGTATTAGGATGAAATTTGGTAATTCTGGCCAATTCCCTAATATGAAATTTATACTCCGGCCTAGAAAAAACAACTTCCAATACTTTCGCTTTTTTGTCTCCCATTTTATACAATTGTCTACTTTTTCATACAGGTGTATAATTTAATATATAAATGTTTCGTTAAGCTTTTGCCATCTTCCACATCATCTCAAAATAATAAGTGGTTTTTTTATTTCACAAAGAGGACAAGAGGTACATTTACGAATATCTTCTGCTAAATCATAAATTTTTCTATCTTTCATTTTTAACCATACATAATTGCCCCGGCAATAACAAAGGCATGACTAACTAACCATAAACTAGAAGAAGCTATAATTGGTTTCTCTTGATGTACAACACCATAAATTAACCAAACAATACTAATCACAAATAATAACGAAAAAGTTAATGCTGATACTCCTGCCGCACTATGATTAAGATAAATTTTCAAAATTTGTGGCAAATTCATCAAAGGTCCAATAACAGCAATTACTAAAATAGAATGATCCAAAAATCTAATCCATTTATTTGGATGAGGATATTTCCTCAAAGATTTTCTTTTACGTTTGTGTAAATGATGATGAGCATGAAACATAAATAATAAGAAAAAATTTGAGGTTTATATAATTAACTAATCTATTCCAACACAGCTTTAATCCGTACAAACTTTTACAAAGTTTGATCAAAGGTCATGGGTTTCCCTCGCTTAGCTCGGTCAAGCCCATTCATTCTAATATTGCTTTTATTCTCCTGACACCAGCACTTGAAGAACTTTCTTTCTTAATTTTAAACGCCCCTAGCACAGAAGTATTCCCTACATGCGGACCCATACAAATCTCTTTCGAATAATCTCCAACAGAATAAACAGAAACCTTCTCTGGATACTTAGTACCAAACTCGCCATGTGCCCCAGATTTCAAAGCTTTCTTCAATTCCATCTCTTCTTTGATAACTTCCATCCCTGCAGCAATAACATCATTAACTTCTTTCTCAATAGCAGCTAATTCTTCCGCAGTTAATTTCCGCTCAAAATTAAAATCAAACCGCAGTCTCTCAGCAGTAATGTTCGAACCCCGTTGAGCAATATTTTCTTTCAATACCCGACGTAAAGCTTCGTTCAATAAATGTGTAGCAGTATGTAACTTAGTAGTTTCTTCAGACGCATCAGATAAACCGCCTTTGAACTTTTTCTCTGCCCCTACTCGAGACAATTCCTGATGTTTTTCATACTCAACATTAAACCCAACTTTATCAACAGTAATTTTTTTCTCAGCAGCCAATTCTTCTGTCATCTCAATAGGAAACCCGTAAGACTGAAATAATAAAAATGCATCTTTACCGTCAATTTTTTTACCAGAAGACATTTTCTTGAATTGATTCAGACCTTTCTCTAAAGTTCGTTTGAACTGTTCCTGTTCTTTCTTTAACTCTTCAACAATAAACTCTTTTTTCTCCAATAAAAGAGTATAATCTTCTCCATAAATGTCAACAACAATTTTTACAAACGGAGTTAAATCAATCTTCTCAATAGCAACCCCTAACGAACGTAAATGTCTGATTGCTCGACGAATAAATCGTCTTAAAATATATCCCTGATCAACATTACTTGGAACTGCTCCTCGTTCATCACCAAGAATAAAAACACTAGCTTTGACGTGATCTGCGATAACCCTAAAAGACTTTTCATTTCCAACATATTTTTGTTTAGTAATTTTCTCAATCTTCTTTATCAACGGTAAAAACAATTCTGTCATGTAATTATCATTTAAGCCGTTCATAACAGCAAGAGTTCGTTCAAATCCGCCACCAAAATCAATACTTTTCTTTTTCAATGGTTTGAATTTCCCCTCTTTGGTTTTTTCATATTCAATAAGAACGTCATTTCCAATCTCTACCCAACGCCCATCTTCCGGATCAAATTGTTGAGGAGGTTCCTCAACAGAAGACCAATAATAAATTTCAGTACTTGGACCACAAGGACCACTTTCACCAGCAGGACCCCACCAATTATCATCTTTTCCGAGAAAAGCAATTCTTTCTTCAGGAACACCTAAATCAAGCCACGCTTGAGCAGCATCTTCATCTTTCGGTGCATTTTCATCCCCAGAAAAACAAGTAAAAGCTAAATGCGATAATGGCAACTTTAAAACTGCAGTAAGAAATTCAAAAGTCATTTCAATTGCTTCTTTTTTGAAATAATCCCCTAATGACCAATACCCCATCATCTCAAAAAAAGTGTGATGCGTCGTATCACCAACTTCATCAATATCACCAGTACGAATACATTTTTGAAAATTGGTGATTCGTTCTCCAAGAGGATGTTTGTTATCTAAAAAGAATGCTACTAATGGTTGCATTCCTGCAGTTGTAAATAGAACAGTAGGATCATGTTCAGGAATTAATGGTGCAGATGCAATAGCAACGTGGCCCATACTTTGAAAATAATCTAAATACTTTTGTCTTAATTCGTCAGCTTTCATATCAAGTAGAAAAGAGAATGCGTTTATATATTTTATTGATTAAATAGCCATCATTTCGACAAATATGTTCTCAAAGAAACAATTCTTTTTATATGATTAATCAACAATTACAAAATCATGGGAAGAAAAGGAGGAAACAAAAGAAAAAAAGAGAAAGGGAAAAAAAAACATAGAAATAAATACGAACATCTTTCAAGAGCAAATAATGACCCCAATCAAAGTTCACTAGAGAATACAACCAATAAAGAATTTTCTCGACAACCATTTACTAGACCAAAAACAAAAAAACACACAATAATTTATGAAAATTCTGAAAGTCTAAATACTCTATCAGTTGAACAAACATCATTTTATGACCTTAAAAGAAACAGAAATTATTGTAGTGATACTATTGACTTAATTTTGTACGATGGAAGAAAAAGAACCTGCCTTTTAATTGGTTCATGGAATAAAATAGAAAACTTTGAAAAAGAGATGCAAAGAATTAGAAAAACAACTGGAAGCACCATTGAAACCAGTTTAAATAATGAATTAAGTTTATGTTTGGGACTAATTTATTCTTCTAATCCTAATGAGTATAAAGAAGTTCTAAATTTACATGATATAAAAGTTATTACAGATTTACCAAAAGGTGATTTAGGTTCAAGTTGTCTTCTTAGTTATCAAAATCTTAATATTGGCAGAGGTGTTGAATTATCCAAAATCATCAAACATTATTTGAATGAAATTGACAAAAACTATTTTTTACAAAAAAGACAATAAACTTTATAAAACCCACATTTACTTAGAAAAAGATGATAAATGACACTTTATTACCAGTAATAAGAGATGAAATTTTTGTAAGTTTTATGAATGATTATATTAATAATGCCCAATTACCATTTGAAACATTGGAAAGAATAAAAAATGAAAATCCTCGTGCCTACATTCATATTAAAAAAACTACTAATGAATATAAAGAT
Organism: Candidatus Woesearchaeota archaeon; assembly: GCA_018664115.1. GTDB lineage: Archaea > Nanobdellota > Nanobdellia > Woesearchaeales > GW2011-AR9 > JABJOX01. The sequence goes on along the minus strand of JABJOX010000010.1, from coordinate 139 downwards.
TATAAACAATTAGCGTTAGTATGTGGAGCGAGTGTTTATCATTTACTTGAACAAACAGGAGAAGTTCCTTTTATTGAAAAAGAAACGTTAAAATTATTTTCTGCAGAAATTTCCGAACCAGGATATAGCCAGAAATTGT